>JBFJVB010000190.1:0-5684 GCA_041624435.1 Oceanococcus sp.
ATTTCTCGCCCGTGCATAGGCGGATGCGGGGTTGGCGCCCGCGTACAGGCCATAGGCATCCTCACTCAGGCAGCGCGGATACGCCAGCGGCGCGGTGGCCGGCGCGTTGCTGCGTTGCAGGGTCAACAAGGCGCGGTAGGACACGGGCACGCTAAAACGCCCTCCGCCCTCGGCCACCGGCATTCCCTCCGCATAGGTCAGCGCCACCGGCCAGGTGGGCACCCCGTCTTCGTACAGCAGGCTGTAAAAATCAGCCGGCGCCGCGCGGGCCAGACCGGCCACGATCGGGGCGTCGTAGGCCGCTGCCGCAAGGACCGTCCAGCCGTCGTAACTGGAGCCCGACATGACCACGCGTCCGTCTGACCAGGCCTGGGTCGCAGCCCATGTCGCGCCCGCGACCACGTCCGAGGCCTCCAGCGGACCGAGCAGATCGCCACAGCCTTCACTCCTGGCGTAGCCGCGCAGGGCGACTTCCACATAAGTCCAGCCGCGCCGCCAGGCGCCGTGCACATAGGCCGGCAGTTCATACGGCACCCCCTCGCCAAAGAACACCGTGGAGTACGGCGTGACGTTCAGCAACACCGGGGCGGGATGCTCCGCATCAACCCCCGCAGGGCGCCACACCTGCACCTGCAGTTGGGTGCCGTCCAGCGCTTGCAAGTAGCCATCCTCGTAGGTGATGTCGGGCGGTAAGGCGGCTGCCGCTGGCGCGAGGCACAGCAGCATCAAACAGGAAATGGAATTCAGGAATCTGTTCATTGTCGGCCTTCGTGCTTGCTCTTGATCTGGAACGCCATCACAGCAGAAGCTGCAAAGGGAATCTTTAAGAAATTCTGAAATCTTCTGCATGCACCAAAAATCACACGAAAACGCTCCACAGACCCTGCAGCCGCATCAATAGCGCATACATGATGGCCATCATGAGGCCGATCGACAGCCCGCCCAGCTAGCCACTGGTGACCTGTCCGCCGTGTGCTGACGAAGGAACTCAAGGACAGCGATGCCGCATTCATGAGCTGATACCCACGATGCAGCGCAGGTATGAACGGGGCGGCCAGGGCAACGACAATCACCGGAACCATCAGGGCATAGATCACCGGGAGGGTCGGCTTCAGGGCCTGCGGATAGAGCATGTAGCCTTCAGCGGAAATCAGCACCCAGGCGAGAAAGGCGACGCATCCCGCCAGGCGATGTGCGGGCCGGCGGTCATACAGGCACCAGGCCTGGTAGGCGGCCTCCACGGCGGGCGTGACAAAGCGCGTCTGGCTGCGGTTCAGCGCCAGATCGGTGCCTGCGGGACGAAAGCCCATGATGCTGTCTTCGCGCATGGCGGCTCAACGGCAGACCTCAAGCGCTGCAGTCGTCGCGGCGTCGGCATCGACGATGCCGTGGCCGTAGGCCGGCAGGTAGCCGGGCGATTGACCTATGCCCGGTACTCGCGCGGTGGCCAGCAGCAGATCGATGGTTTGCTGGTCGTTACAGCCCAGCTCCACCAGCAGGGCTGCAACGCCCGCGACGACCGCAACGGCAGCGGTGGTGTTAGCCAGCGGGACGTGCAGGCCATCCTCACTCGGCGCTGTGCACCCCAGGTACTGATTCAAATCGGCACGCTCGGCGGTGAAGCCCGCTCCGAACAGGGCATCGCTGCAAAACGCCGCTGCCGCGGGCGCTTGCGCCGGACCGGGCAGCTTGGCGAAGGCATTCGACAGATGCCCGCCAGGCGCGGCTAGCACCTGCATATCCGGACGCACACCCAGGCTGCTGCCCAGCGCGGGCAATTCGTCGCGCCCCGTCGCCGTAACGCACAGCGCCCCATTGGGCTGGCCGGAAAACCCGCAGGTGGGCGCGTTTTCTTTCGTCCCCGCCGAACCTACCACGACCACATGCCGCGCACGGGCGTAGTCAATCGCGGCGTTGAACTCAAAATCGGTGACCAGGCCTTCATTGGCGGCGAGTTCATAAGCAACCGGGCCATTGCCTGCCAGCACTATGACCTGCGCCCCATGATCGACGGCCCAACGGATGCCATCGGCCTGGTCGTAGACATTGGAGGCATTGTTCTGAAATACCGCCACGCTCATGATTTGCGCCCGCGGCGCAACCCCGAGCATGCCGTAGCCATTGGCTTCCGCAGCAATGATCGAAGCCATCGCGGTGGTATAGGGAAACTCGGAGGTCGTCGGCGTGCCGTCCCCCGCCCCGCAATCCATCAGCGTGCAGGTTTCACTCCGGGGTTCCGGATGGAGGGCTTCGTAGATTTCCGTTTCCGGTCGCAGGATGGTCATTCCCGCGACAGACTTCGGCGTGCCGTCACTGCGCTGAAAATCCGGATGCTCGCCATATACCCCGACTCCGAGAACGGCCACCACCACCCCGGCGCCCGTCGCCCGTGCGTGCGCGGCATCGGTGCCAATCTGATCCAGCCACCATTGCTCGGTGCGCAGTGGCTCGTCTGCGGCGGCGCCTAGCGCCCGACTGGTGCCGCTGTCTGAAGCCTGCTGGCAGGCGCTCAGGGCACTGGCCAGCATGAGGGTGGCGCCCCAGCATGCAGCCCACTTTCCGGGACTCTCCTTCCGGCCTGATCGGCTGTCATGCGACGGGGTAAGCAATAGCGTGGGTTCTTTGAACTCCGACAACTCTGGCTTGAGTGGGAACATGGCGATCCTCCTTGGCTGGATGACGCCGGATCGTGTGTCCGGCCAGCATCAGAGTGTTCTTGCGGGTTTCACCAAGTCTTGAAGGATTTCTGAATTCCCTCCGGATATAGAAAAGAGCCGGACGCACTCACGGTGCAGGCGGCTGATCATCGGGCCAGGCCAGGCCCATCTGTGCAATTTCAGCGTCGAATTGCTCGCGCGTCCGCGCACTTTCGGCATTGATGAGCGCGGCGGTGCGAGGGTTGCTCATCAGTGGTGCGTAAATTGGTATGAATTTCAGCTGATTCGCGGGCAGGCGGTACTGGGCATGCAGAAACTCGCGCAGCTGAGCCAGTGCCAACTCTTCGTCACCCAGCAGTACGGGTAACACGACCCGCACCTGCATCTGCACAACCCACTGTACTGCATCGCGCACTTCAGACACCTGTCGCAGCGTTCTTTCCATTTGTGCATGGGCTTCTCCCTTGCGCCCGAGCAGGGCCAACGCCAGTGCCCGGTGGCCCTGGAGCGTGTGATTGTCATCCTCCCGCGCGTTCGCATCCATGGAGCGCAAAGCGAAGCGCGCATCGGCCTGCACTTGTTGCGCGGGACGACCAGCGGCGAAACCGACGATGGCGCGGTACAATTCGGCCGGCAGTACCGAATTGCCGGTGCCACGATAGACTTGGCCATCCGCGGCATCCAGAACCGACAACGCCGCCTCCGCGCCGCCCAGGCTATAAGCCTCGATCGCGGCATAAAACCAATCCACCGGAGAGGTCGTTTGATCGCGCTCGGGCCGCAGCAGCGCGAAAAACTTGCTCACTTCGCTGGGCATGCCGCGCCCGATCGCAAATCGGTAGTGTGGCCAGGCCTGCGCGATGCGACTGCTCGGCATGCGTTGCGCGGCCGCCGCTGCCACTTCATAGGCCTGAGCGTACTCGCCGGTGTAGTGATGCGTATCGGCCAAGCTGTCCGCCAGTTCAAAGTTGCGCGGGTCCAGGCGCATAGCTGCCCGGTACACGGCGATCGCTTCAGCGGGTCGCCATTGCCGACGCAGCAGGTCGGCATAGACCAGTTGGTAATTGGATGTTCGAGGCAGGCGCTGGGCCACTGGCTCCAGCACCGCCAGTGCATCCGGAGCCTTTTCCAGGACGTAGAGCAGGTAGCTCGCCCGGGCAAAACGTGTCAATACATTCTCGGGCTCCTGCGCGTCCAGATGGGCCAGATGTTCCTCGATATTGGCCACCGCTTTGCCATGTGGAATCTGCGCGTAGTAACGCGCCAAAGACTCCATCTGCACCAGCAATGCGCGTGCCTCCAGGAACCGGGGGTCCAGATCCAGTGCCCGGCTCAGGCGCTGGCGGATACCCAGAATCCTCGAATACTCCAAAGTGCCGAGTATTCCTTCCGCATACAAGGCTCTGGCCGTCAAGAACTCCGAATAGGCGGCCGCCGAAACGGTGGGCATCTGACTCAGTTCTTCTTTTTCGGCCGCGGATAACACGGCGCCGACCGCGGCCGATATGCGCCGGGACAGTGCGTTCTGCACGGCAAAGATGTCGTCCAGACGATGGTCAAAGCTGTCCGCCCACAGCTGGCTTTCATCGCGACCATTGATCAAGCGAATCTGAACGCGGATGCGCTCGTCACTGTGCTGGAAGCTGGCCTCTACCACCGAGCTCACGCCGAGCTCGCTGGCAATCTGGCGCGCCCGGGTCTGGCCATTCGCGTAGGCCAGAACCGAAGCACGGGAGATGACCCGCATTCCGTTCAGCCCGGCCAGGTTGGTGAGCAGGGCGTCATGCAGGCCTTCGGCGAGGAAGCGATCCTCTTCAGAGGTGCTCAGGACCTTGAACGGCAGCACCGCAATCGACGGTGGCCGGCGGGCAGCCGCGGGGACCTCAAGTGGGTCTGGCGCCGGGGCCGGCGGCGACCACAGAGGCCTGAGCACCAGCACAAGCAGAAGGGCGAGCACGGCGGCACCCACAGTGCGCACGACCGGTTGCACGTAGCTTTGTCGCGTGGGTGTTTGCGGCGTCAGCTGCCCCGGCCGCCAGTCGCGCAGGCGCCGGGCCAGTTCTGCCGCGCTGCCCATCCTGTGTTCCGGACGCCCTGCGCCGGCAGAGGCAATGATGCCGCGCAGCCCCGCGTCCGCCACATCCGCTTCCCAGCCCGGCGCCAGCGGTTGCTGCAGATCGCCGGCAACCAACTGGTACAGCATCACCCCCAGGGCGTAAACCTCTGAACGCTCGGAAAAAACCTTCCCCGCCAGCAGCTCCGGGGCCATGTAGGCCGGCGTACCCGTGCTCGATGCATCGGCCTGGATGGTCTGGGTGAATCCCATCACGGTGACGCCGGTATCGACCAGGCGCTCGCGACTGTGCACCGCGCCGTTGCCGAAATCGCAGAGCAGCAGGCGCGGCTGCGCGCCGGAGTCATCGACCAGCAAATTCGCGGGTTTGATGTCTTTGTGCATGACCCCCAAGGCATGCGCCCGGGCCAGGGCATCCGCGGCTTCGGCCACGATGCGGACGCGTCGTTCCAGCGGTACCTGCTGCGCGCCACCCTGGGCGTCTATCCAGTCCACCAGACTGCCGGCCGCATACCAGGGCATCTGGATCCAGGCCGGGCTGCGCTCGAATTGCCAGGCCAGCAGGGGCACGAGCGGCGCGTCATCGCCCAGCTCTGCGCGGAGCACGCGATTGAGGGTCACCTCGCGCTTGAGCGCCCGTTCTGCTCGTGCATGCAGGGCCAATTTGATGACGCGCAACTCGTCGCTATCACGGTGTCGGATGCGCCACAATTCGTTCGCTGGTCTTACACTCAGCCGCTGCTCCAGCGTCCAGCCTGGCAATCCAGGCACGGGGGCGTCGGGCTCCAGTGCCAGCTGCGTGCTCTTTTCGATCTGGCCTTCCAGCTCGATCGGGATATCGAGGCGAAAACCATAGCCGTGGACGGTGCGCAACATCCTCCGCTCGGTATCACCCAGGGCTTCACGGATACGGCGAATCGCTTGCGAGAGCACACCGTCGGTGACGATGCGTC
>JBFJVB010000191.1:0-5661 GCA_041624435.1 Oceanococcus sp.
CGGCAATCCCCTCACCGATCTGATGCCGCACCATGACCGACTCTTGCACGTCCTGGTGATCGGTGAAAACCTGGCCACCATCGGGCATCTGCATCCCGAGGATTTCCCTGCGCAGCAGCCCGAACACGGTTTTGCGGTCAATTACCGTTTTCCCTCCGCCGGGCGTTACCTGCTTGCCGTGGACGCGATGCAGGGCATGGCAAAACTCAGCCGGCAATTCATCCTCAAGGTCGGCGGCCAGCCGTCCATGCCCCCGCCGGTGAATGACTTCAATGCACGCCAATGCGTCAAAGGACATCCGGAAACGGCCCCGGACCAGTATCTGGAAACCATCACGCTCGCGACCTCGTCCGGCGACTGCGACACAGATTACGCCGTCACCTTGATCCGGCCCGGTCCGGTGCTCAAAGCCCAGGAGGGCCTGCGCCTCCAGTTCCACGTCGAAAAAGGCGGAAAACCGGTCACCGATCTGAGCCCCTATCTGGCCGCAGCCGTGCATCTGGCCATCGTGCCGGCGCAGTTTGACCATCTGCTGCATGAGCATGGTTTTGCCGGCGATGGCCAGCAGGCGTACCCAGCGGCCATGGATCACAGCCAGCACGCCATGCCGATGGCCCAGATGGACCATAGCCAGCACGCCATGCCCATGAGCCAGATGGACCACAGCCAGCACGCGATGCCGATGGACATGGCCGGCATGTCGCATCATGCGCCACCGCCGGCGGCGTTCGGACCGCGCCTGAGCACCGAAGCCATCGTATTCGACCAGCCGGGTCGCTACCGTTTATTTGCCCAGTTCAAGCATGCGGGCCAGATCATCGTCGCGGGCTTCCTGCTGGAGATCGAAGAAGGCTTCGCCGACGCCGATGCCCGGCAGATCGAATTGCGCCTGCAGGCCGGCCAGCTGCAACCGGACCGGATTCAGGTCGAGGCCGGTGATCAGGTCGTGTTGCGCATTGCCAGCGATAGCGCGGCTGATTTTCATGTTCACGGCTACCAACTGGAGCGGCGGCTGAGCCCGGGGCAAACCAATGAAATGCGTTTCACCGCCAATCTGACCGGACGCTTTGATTTCGAATTGCATGCCGCAGGTACCACCCGGGAAATTGGCGCCCTGGAGGTCTACCCGGCGGGGGCCTTGCCCGAGCCCGGTTCCTAGCGCCCGGAAGCGCCCACCACCTCGGCCCGATCCGCAGCTTCGCGAATCAGATAGATCTGATCCACCGGATACGGGCCTTGCAGACGCTGTGGCTTGGCAAGGCCGGGCCAGCGAATCTCGATGCTGTCGATCCGCGTCGCCGTGCCCAACCCCAGTTCCTGCTGGAAACTGTTACCGCCAAAACTGCTGCCACCACCGACCAGGGCATGAAGCTCCCGCACCGAGCCATCGGCCTGGGCCAGACGCAGCTTGATCCGGGCGCCCAGAGCCGAGCGATTGGCCTTGTCACCGCGCAGGCGCAGCGTGACCCAGTGCGCCTTCGAGCCAGGATTCTCATACAGCACATTCCAGAACTGATCGCTGCCGAAGGCGCCGCCGATGACCGCATAAATATCCTGATCACCGTCACTGTCGATATCACCGAAGGCGACGCCGTGACCCTTTTGCAGGTGCCCGAAGCCGCCGGCCGTCGTCACATCCTGAAACCGCAGGCCGCGATCATTGCGGAACATCCGGTTGGGCATCAGCGCCTGCAACGGCGGCGATCCGGTGCCCAGATACATATCCAGCCAGCCATCATTGTCCAGATCGCCGAAGTTCGAACCCATGGTCAGGAGCATCCGGTCAAGGCCCATCTCGGCTGCAACCTCGTCGAAACGGCCATCGCCACGGTTGCGGTACAGACGCGGCGATTCTCCCCTGGACCGGCCCTCGCTGCCCAGATGGTCGGCGGCCAGTTCGGCCACGCCGCCCTGGTAGCCGGAGACGAACAAATCCAGATCGCCGTCATTGTCGAAATCCCAGAACCAGGTCGGGAAACTCGCGACCGGTTCCGCCACGCCAGCGCGCTCGGTGACATCCTCGAAACGGCCGGGCTGATCCAGCGCCCCCAGATTGCGGAACAGGCGATTGGGCTGCCCCCAGATCGATACATACAGATCGGTCCAGCCGTCGTTGTCGATGTCACCCCAGGCGCTGCCCTTGATCATGCCCTCCAGGACAATGCCGGAGTCGGCGCTGCAGGGTCTGAAACTGCCATCCTGGTTATTGCAATAGAGTTCGAAGCTTTGCGCGGCGTCCGGCCAGGGCGCCGCAGGCCGGACGATCTCATTGCCGACAAACAGATCCAGCCAGCCATCGTTGTTGAAATCCGCAAATTCCGCGGTCTGGGTCGGGTAATGGCTCAGGATACCGGCCGCGGCGGTCACATCGCTGAAACTGCCATCGCCGTTATTGCGCAGCAATGAATTGGGCCATTGGCCTTGCTGGTGCAGCCAGGCACCGCGCAGCACCAGGATATCCAGGAAGCCATCGTTGTCGTAGTCCGCATGGCGGATATTCAGCCCCCCGGTGATCCCGCTCAAATCTGCTGCGGCAGTGGCGGAGGTGAAATGGCCGGCGCCATCATTGAGCAGCAGTTCGAGCTGGTCGCGCGCGCCCCAGGAAGACGCCACGATATCCAGATCACCGTCGTTGTCGAAATCGTCCATCACCGCGCCGCCGGACAGGCCGAACAGATTAGCCCCCCGACTCGCAGCCGTATCAACAAAGCGCCCCGGATCATGGGCTGAGACCCATGTCTCTGGAGGAATCAACAAGGGATTCGGTACCCCGTCGGGGTACTCGCCCAGAGCCATCTTGGCGATATTGAACAACCAGCGCGCCTGCAAGGCATTATCCGGATTGGCCTTCGGATCGCTGGCGATCTGCGCGAATACTTCCGCCGCCTGGCGGGCGCCCAGACGGGCCTGATGCACGCCTTCGCCCGAGAGCGGAAACACGCAGGCCTGGGCATTGGGATTCCAGACACAGTTACTCAGTTCACCCTGGCGCAGCCAGGCCAGACCGAGATTGATTCTGAGCAGCTCGGCATAGGCCGGATAGCGGCTTTGGGTGTCATCCAGCAGCCCCGAAAAGCCGCTGATCGCCGCCGGTATTTCCCCACCGAGCAACTGTTGCTCGGCAATCTGCCGACGCAGATCGATCCGGTCCAGCGGATCGGTGACGCCGGCCAGGCGCGTTTCCAAGTCAGCGGCCTTTTCCAGATGGCGGCTGTAGCGGTTGTCCCACAGGCCTTCGGCCTCTGCCAGCTCGGCCAGATGCCGTTTCATCTCGAAACCGGGGGGCGCAGCCGAAAACCAGCCGGCGGCTAGCAGAGCGAAAAACACCACCACGGCCAGCGCGGCGATCAGCCGCGGATGGTCGCGCGGGCTCATCGCGTTCTGCGCAGCTGGTAGCGACCCGCGGTCAGGCTCAGGCCATCCAGCTGCGTGACCGTGCCATCCGGCCAGCTCACCCGCAGCGCCTCCACCGCCGGCCAGTCGCCCAGGCCGAAACGGGCGACAGCCAGATCATGCGATTGATAGCCGCCGCTGCCCTTGATGTCGCGCATCTGCAGGCGCCCATCACCACCGCGGATCTCGATGCGCGCGCCGATGGCAGAGCGGTTGGCCGAGCGCTCATCGTGCAACGCCAGTTCGAAGCCCTGCCCGGCCGGCAGATCATTGCGCCATAGCACCGGAGAGAGCATCAGCGGGAAGCTGATCAGATCCAGGTCGCCATCCAGATCGTAATCCAGGAACAGCGATGAACTGGTGGGGTTGTGATCTTTCAGGCCCTTCTCGGCCGTGAGATCATCGAAGCCGCGACCCTGACGGTTGTGGTAGTACACCGCGGACACGCTTTTGGGCCGCAGGCGCGTGCCCTGGGTGATGAACAGATCCTGCCAGCTGTCGTTGTCCAGATCCGCGAACTTGGCATTCCACGACCAGCCCCCCAGCGCCGCTCCCCAGTCCTGGGTGATCTCGCGGTAGCCATTCGGGTCCGGGCTCAACAGCAGATTGGTGCGACGCACGGAAGCCAATTCGCCAGGAAAGGCCTGATCCGATTCTTCGTGATCCATCGGGCTGCGGCTGATGGCTGAACAAATGTCTCGCATTGAGATGAAATCCGCAGGAATCTTGTCGCACTCCTGCAAGATGCGGGCGCGATCCGCACCCAGCACCGGCAAGCGGGCCAGCACCCGGTTCCAGTGATACGCCGACACCAGACAGTCACGGCGCTCGGTGAGATCGACCAGGTTCAGGCAGAAATCCAGGTCCTGGCGCATGTAGCCGCCAAACACCGCAAGCTGAAAGCGTGACAGGGCATCACAGCGCACCCGATCGGCGATGTCGCCATACACCCCGCAGCTTTGCAGCGGCGCCAGGGAGCGATCGGCGAAATCAGCATTGGCCAGTCCCATCGCAATCTGGGCCAGATACAGCTCGGGCTGGCCGTCGTTATCGAGATCGCCGCTGTCGGCCGACATCGTGTCATGGGTCGAGCGCGCCAGCGGCAACTGCGCCCCGGACAGCGCCTGCAGCTGACCCTGATTATTGCGATAGATGCGGTCCGGTTCGTCGTAGTCGTTGCCCACGAACAGATCCGGCCAGCCATCGGCATCGAAATCATGGAACAACAGGGTCAGCGATTCGCCCTGCGGCCCGGCCAGTTCCTCTGGACTCAGGCCGCCCTGACCGTCGTTGCGCCACAGATGATTCACCGCGTCCTGCGGATAGAAGAAGCGTGGCACATACACGATCGTGCCCGTGACCATGTCCAGATCCCCATCCCGGTCAAGGTCCGCGAAAGCCAGGGCATTGACCGTGGTTTCGCCGGTATCGGGCAGGCGCCGGTAATGCGCCTGGGAATAGGCACCCTGGCGATTGAACAGGATGTGCGTACCCTGACGCCAGCTTGAAAAGATCAGTTCCGGCGCCCCATCACCGTCCAGGTCGGCCAGGGCCACTTCCGAGATGATCCAGTCGCGCATGGCCGGAAAATCGATGCTTTGCTGCACGAAGCGCCCACCCAGATTGCGATACAGCATCACGCCGAACGGACTGCCCAGCACCACGTCCGGCCAGCCGTCCCCATCCACGTCCCCCGCCGCCAGCGGGTTCAGATGCATCACGCCGGGCTCCATCACCACATACGGTCGGGGCAAAGGCAGACGCTCAAAGCCGACCTGGGCGCCTTCAAACCGGGTGAAGCCGCCGGATGCCTCACCAGCGCGGCGAAACTCCGCCCCCAGCAATTCCACGCCTTGCTCCGCGCGGATGCGGCTGAAGGCGGGCAACGGCAGAGCCGCTCCGGCCAGTTCCTGGAACGACCGCCCCGGTGGCAACACCGGCCGCTGTGGATCCGGCACCGGCAGCACCGCCAATTGCTGCGCGGTGGTTCGCGCCAGGCGCAACTCATGCCAGTTGTGCAGCACCCCGGCGGCCGCACCGGCCCCCACCCCCAGCAGCAGCACCGCGACACCGGCGCTCGCGGCCAGCCGCCAGGACAGCGTGGTGCCCAGCAAGGAAAACGGATACACGCTGTACAGGCCCAGGGTCACCAGCAAGGCGGCAATCAGATGCGGCGGCACGCCAACATCCCACAGCACCGCGCAGATGATCACGTCGAACGCAATCGGCACCGGCAGGATCACCCCGAACAGGGCCACCCCGAGCAAC
>JBFJVB010000192.1:0-5499 GCA_041624435.1 Oceanococcus sp.
CAGCCCAGCACCGAGGCGTTATTGACAATCACCCCGGCGCCTCGCGGCTGCATTTTCTTCAGCATCGCGCGGAGCATGCGAAAGGTTCCGGTCAGGGAGACATCCAGCACGCTGTGCCACTCCTGATCGCTCATGTCGACCAGAGCCTTGCTACCACCCAGACCCGCATTGTTGATCAGTACATCCACCCCGCCGGTAAACGCTTCCGCACGCTCTACCAGACGCTGCACATCCTCTTCGCTGGTCACGTTCGCCAGTTCGCCGAGCACGGCCAGCTCAGGATGCGCCTGCTGGAGGGAGGCGACCGCCTCGGCCAGCCGGCGTTCGTGAATATCGGAGATGACCACTGCCCGCGCGCCTTCTTCGGCCGAGCGCTTGGCCGCGGAAAAACCGATACCCCGACCCGCAGCCGCCGTGATCAGCACCGCTTTACCCGCCAATAAATTGTGACCCTGAACATAAGGAGGAAGCGCGGTCGTCATGGGTAAATCTCCGTTGAGTTGATGTGTCAGCCCGGGCTGAATGCGCGGCTCTGGGCAATGGCCTGAGCCTGTTTTGAAGGGACGATCCTACTGCGGCCGCGGTTCGCGAGGCAGGCCCAGGCCCCGTTCGGCGATCTGATTCAGCTGGATCTCGTTGGTCCCACCATAGATGGTGTCGGCCCGCGAAAAGAAGTACACCTGCTGCAGACGCAACACATCGATGTCCTGCGCCGGCACATCACCCAGCGGCCCCAGCACGGCCATCGCCAGTTCGCCCAGATCACGGTGCCAGTTGGACCAGTGATACTTGTAAATCAGGGCTTCTCGGCCCAGGCTCATGCTTGCCTCATCCGCACCCGCCGCACCCGACAGCATGCGCAAGGCGTTGTAGCGCATCACCCTCAGGCCGCTCCAGGCCTGGGCGATCCGATCCCGGATCAGCGGATCGCTGGCCTTGCCTGTCGCCTTGGCCGCCTTGATGACCAGCTTGAGTTCATGGGCAAAATGCATCTGCTGCCCCAGGGTGGACACGCCCCGTTCGGCCGCCAGCAAGCCCATCGCAACCTGCCAGCCGGCACCGGGCTCACCGACCAGGTCTTCGGCGATCGCCCCATCGAAGAACACCTCGTTGAATTCGCAGCTGCCGGACAGCTGCCGGATCGGCCGAATCTCCACACCGGGCTGATCCAGCGGCAGGAGCAGGAAGCTCAGGCCGTGGCGCCCCCGGGAATCCGGATCGTTGCGCGCCAGCACGAAAATCCACTCGGATTCATGCGCCAGCGAGGTCCAGACTTTCTGCCCTTGCAGCCGCCAGCGACCATCGGCCTCCTGCCAGCAACGGGTCTGCACATTGGCCAGATCCGAGCCTGCGGCCGGCTCCGAATAGCCCTGCGCCCAGAACACCTTGCCAGCGATGATGTCGGGCAGGAAGCGCTGCTGCTGCGCTTCGTTGCCGAAGGCGATCAGGGTCGGACCGATCAAACCTTCGCCGATATGGCCCATCCGCCCGGGTCCGCCGGCCCGCGCATATTCCTCGTGATAAATCACCTGCTGTTCGATCGACAGGCCGCGACAGCCGAAGCGCTGCGGCCAGCCCACGCAGGTCCAGCCTCCGGCCGCCAGCACCTGTTCCCATTCCCGCCGCAGTTCGGGATAGGCGTCTTCGTCGCCCGGTCCCCCACGGTGTTTGAGCACGGCAAACTTGCCGACCAGATGGGCCTGCATCCAGGCGGCAATCTCGGCCCGAAAGGCCTCATCCGCGGGCGTTGGATTCAGATTCATGCCAGTTCCCCCGAGTCAATCAGCCGGGCGGCGATCAGGCCACGCAGTTCCTGCGGTGTACCCAGCCAGTGCGCCGAGGCCTGGCCGCGTTTGAAAAACAGTTGCGGATCGTATTCCCAGGTAAACCCCACCCCGCCGTGCAACTGAATCGCCTCCCCGGCGCAATAGTGCAGAGCCTCCGTCGCCAGACTGCGGGCAGCCGCCGTCTCCGCCTCCAGGGCCACCAGATCCGGCGCGCTGGCGGCCAGTGCCGCGGCGCCATAGACCGCCGAGCGCGTGGCTTCACAGCGCACCATCATTTCCGCACAGCGGTGCTTGACCGCCTGAAACGCGCCGATCACCCGGCCAAACTGCTTGCGTTCCTGCACATAGGCCACGCTCAGGTCCAGGCAGCGCTGGGCGCCGCCCAGCTGCTCGGCGGCCAGATACAGCCGCACCAAGGCTGCCGCGCGGCGCAGCCGGTCGGGAAAATCCGGGGCATCACAGCGTTGCGCGGCAGCGGCGCTCAACTCGACTTGGGCAAACCGCCGGCTGGCATCCCAGGTCTGAAGCGCTTTGCGGCTCACCCCCGGGGCCTGACAATCGACCGAAAACAGGCCGAGTTCGCCTTCGGTGCGAGCCACCACCAGCAGGCGATCGGCGACAGACCCGTCGGGCACCCGCGGCACCAGACCGCTGAGCTGCCAACCCTGGGCGTCCGCCTGGGCCACCACCGCGGTATTCGTCCAGGCCTGGGGATCGCTGTCCAGGGCCGCGCTGAGCACCAGCTCACCGGCGGCCAGGCCGGGCAGCCACTGGGCCTGCGCGGTCTCATCCGCGGTCTCGCACAACAGGCTGGTCGCCAGACAGGCGCTGGCAAAAAACGGCGCGCACAGCAGCCGGTATCCGGCCAGCTCCTGAACCAGCATCAGCTCCACCGGCCCCAGGCCCAGACCACCGTGCCGCTCCGCCACAGCAATGCCGCACCAGCCCAGTTCCTGACCGATGCGCCGCCACAGCAGCGGATCGAAACCCGCGTCCGTGGCCATGACCGCGCGCACGGCCTCCGAGCTGCAGGACTCTCGCAGGAAGGTGTCCGCGGCATCGCGGATCATCACTTGGTCTTCAGTCAGGGCAAAATTCATCGGCGATACGGGATCGGTTCAGCAAATTGGAAGCGGCAGTCGGGTGACAATTCAAGTGCCGTAGACTTTCTGCGGCTCGGGTGAGGTTTCCAGCAAGGTCTGCACGACCTCGGTCAGCTCGGCAGGATCCCAACGCGCCTGCTTGTCCTGGATGGGGCCGGTTTTCCAGCCGGTCGCGATGGACAGCTGCCCGCCCTGCACTTCGAAGACTTTGCCGGTGCAGCCGGCCGACAAGGTGCTGCTGAGCCAGACCACGATGGGGGCCACATTGGCCGGATCGAAGAAGTCGAAGTGTTCGCCATCGGGCTTCTTCATCATGTCGGCGAAGACCTGCTCGGTCATGCCGGTACGGGCCGCCGGCGCCAGTGCATTGGCGGTGATGCCGTAACGCCGCAGTTCGGCCGCCTGCACCAGGGTCATGGTCGCCACCCCGGCCTTGGCCGCCGCATAATTCGTCTGCCCCACCGAACCCTGCAGACCGGCACCCGAACTGGTATTGATGATGCGGCCGCCGACGTCCACGCCTTCCTTGGCCAGGTCCCGCCAGCGATTGGCCAGCAGATTGGCCAGACAGAAATGGCCGCGCAAATGCACGCGCATCACGTCATCCCAGTCCTGCTCCGACATTTTCAGAAACATCCGATCGCGCACGATGCCGGCGTTATTGACCACCGCATGCACCTCGCCGAAGGCGGCCAGGGCGGCATCAATGATGCCCCGTGCCCCGTCCATGCTGGTGATGTCACCACAGTTCGCCAGAGCCTGCCCACCCGCGGCCTGGACTTCGGCGACCACGGCCTGAGCGGCCTCTTCACGGATATCGTTGACCACGACCTGGGCGCCTTCGGCCGCCAGGGCCAGCGCATAGGCCTTGCCCAGACCACCGCCGGCGCCGGTCACGATCACGGTTCTGTTGTCACAAATTCCCATGGTCTTACCCCAGTCGCTCAATGATGGTGACGTTGGCGACACCGCCGCCTTCACACATGGTCTGCAAACCATAGCGGCCGCCGCTGCGTTCCAGTTCATGCAGCAGGGTGGTCATCAGCTTGGTCCCGGTCGCGCCCAGCGGATGGCCCAGGGCGATCGCACCACCGTTGACGTTGGTCTTTTCATGCGGGTAGCCAATGTCCTTGAGCCAGGCCAGGACGACCGGCGCGAAGGCTTCATTGATCTCGACCAGATCGATGTCGCTCAGCGCCATGCCGGAACGCTCCAGGGCCCGCTTGGTCGCCGGAATCGGCGCGGTCAGCATGTAGATCGGATCATCCCCCATCACCGTCATATGGTGGATTCGCGCACGCGGAGTCAGCTTGTACCGTTTGAGGGCAGCCTCGGACACGATCAGCATGGCCGATGCGCCATCACAGGTCTGGCTGGACACCGCCGCGGTCAGCGATCCGCCCGGCTGCAGGGGATCCAGGCCGGCCATGATCTCCAGCGAAGTCTCGCGGGTCGTTTCGTCCATGCCGAACTCGCCAACCGGCACGATTTCCCGATCAAAGCGTCCTTCGGCGATGGCCTGACGCCCGCGTCGGTGCGATTCCAGGGAATATTCCTCCATGCTCAGGCGGCTGATATCCCAGTCCTTGGCGATTTTTTCAGCGCCGTAGAACTGCGATACCGGCTCCTGCCCGAAACGCTCGACCCAGCCCTTGCTGCCCGAGAACGGATCGGCAAAACCCAGCGGCTTGGCCGCCAGCATCGACGAACCGATCGGAATCTGGGTCATGGTCTGAACCCCGCCGGCAATCACCACATCCTGCACCCCCGCCATGATGGCCTGAGCCGCAAAATGCACCGCCTGCTGCGAGGAGCCGCACTGCCGATCCACGGTGACACCGGGCACCGACAGCGGTCCGCCGGCCGTCAGCCAGCAGGTCCGGCCGATGTTACCCGCCAGCGGACCGATCGCGTCCACACAGCCGAAGATCACATCATCGAACTCATCCGCCGGAATCCCGTTGCGGTCGACGATGGCCTTGATAACGTGGGCGCCCAGATCGGCCCCGTGTACCGCAGCCAGCGAACCCTTGCGCCGTCCGGTCGGGGTGCGCAATGCATCGACAATATATGCTTCAGCCATTCTTCAGTTCCTTGTCTTGTATTCACAGAATTCTTTCAGGGCCGGCTCCGACCCGAGGAGTGACCGAGCGGACCACAGCCCGTCTGCGCCGCTTGCATGGACCGCCGGCCCGGTGAGCGGATCGGCCCGAACCTGCGCCTGCCCACACCGGCGGCCACCTGGCCTAAAACGTGCTGTCCGGTCCCAGCTTGGCATCGGCCGCAAACACCGCCTGGGCCAGTCTTTCCTTGTGGAAGATCCGGTCGCCCCAGAACGATTCCAGGGCCCAGGCGCGTTTCATGAACATTTGCAGATCCGCCTCCCAGGTATAACCCATGGCGCCGTGCACTTGCATGCTCTTGCGCGCGGCGAGCAAGGCCGCCTCGGCGGCCGCCAGCCGGGCGTGCGAGGCGAACGGCGCGATACGCGGATCACCGTGTTGCAGCGCGTAGGCGGCGCGATGCACCACGGGGCCGGCAAATTCGATCTTCACCGCCACATCCGCCAGATGATGTTTGACCGCCTGAAAAGCACCGATCGGTTTGCC
>JBFJVB010000193.1:0-5435 GCA_041624435.1 Oceanococcus sp.
GCCAAGGAAATCGCCGCCCAGATTCAGGTGCGACCGTCTACCGTGGAAAACCGCTTGTACAGCGCATTTCGTAAACTCGCCGTCTCCAATCGGCCCGAGCTACGCAGCAAATACGCGGACCTGGTCGGCTGCGCAGTCTGAATCGGTCGCCGGCCAGGCTGGCGGTCGAGTCTCGGCAATTGGCCCGCAGGCCGGGCGAGGAACCGGTGTCCTGCATTGTCACAGTCCGTGTTGTTCCTTTGGGCGCCTGTGGCATGCTGGACCATATCAGACCAGACGAACCCTTTGCCTTGTTCAACCGGGACACAAGCCATGCGCTGGAAAAGCGGTCGCCGTAGCGACAATATTGAAGACCGTCGCGGCATGTCGCCGATGCGCGGTGGTGCTGGCGGCGGGGCCGGTCTGCTGCTGCGGCTGTTGCCCCTGTTGCTGCGTCGACGCGGTGGCAAAGTCGGCCTGGTCATTGTGGCCTTGATATTCGGTGCGCAGTATTTCGGTGTCGACATCGCGGGCATGCTCAGCGGAGGGCCAATGACGGCTCAGGTCGGCGGCAGTGGGCCGCGCGGCGATGCCAAACCTACGGCCGAGGAAGAGCAACTGGCGGATTTCATTGCCGTGGTCCTGGCCGACACCGAGGACACCTGGAATGCGCTGTTCGCGCAGGCTGGCAGACGGTATCAGGAGCCGAAGCTGGTCCTGTTTTCGGGCAGCGTGCAATCGGCCTGCGGCTCCGCCCAGTCGGCCATGGGGCCGTTCTACTGTCCCGCAGATCAGAAGGTGTATATCGATCTGTCGTTTTATACCGATCTGCGGCAGCGCCCTGGCGCGCCGGGTGATTTCGCCCAGGCCTACGTGGTGGCGCATGAAATTGGTCATCATGTGCAGACCCTGCTGGGCATATCCAGCAAGGTGCACGAAGCCAAGCGCCAGGCATCCAAAGTCGCGGCCAATGCGTTGTCGGTGCGTCAGGAACTCCAGGCGGATTGTTTCGCCGGGCTATGGGCCCATCACGCCGACCGCAGTCGCAATGTGCTTGAACAAGGTGATGTCGAGGAAGCACTCACCGCGGCGGCGGCCATCGGCGATGATCGCCTGCAGCAACAGGGACGCGGTTACGTGACTCCGGACAGTTTTACCCATGGCAGTTCCGCCCAGCGGGTGCGCTGGTTCCGGGTTGGACTCCAGTCTGGCCAACTGGCCGATTGCGATACCTTCACGCTGGAAACTGGTTAGGGTCGCAGATTCCCTGGTATTGACTGACGTCCGGGCATCGGGTCGCTGCTTGCGCTAGTCCACGCAGAACTCGTAAACCTGAATATTCACCGTGCGATTGACCTCGCCACGGAGAAAAACGAACTGCAGGGCATCAAAGGGCTTGGTGGTCTTGAAAGCCTGTTTGCGCGGGGCGCCTTTGGGCGTTCCATAGATCACCGTGATTTGCTCGCCGCCATTGTCCTGGGCCTGGTCGCCCAGGTAGGTTTGCTGGGCGAAAACCGTGCCGTGGTATTCCCCCGCGTCCAGTCCAAACACGGTGGCTGCGCTGCTGCCGGCCGGGAACACGACGCCATTCTGGGCGGTCGCCCGCAGCGACACCGAGCCGCCGGAATGGGCGGGAATGGTCATGGTCGCGAAGCTGCTCAGATCGCCATCGATGGCCAGCTCGGGATTGCTGATTTGACAGTCCGGGCAAGGCGCATGACGGTTGAACTCGACCTTGGCATCGCCGCCACCCAGCGGCAAACAAGTATCCGGAGCCTCATGGCGGCGGGACTCTGCCACGTCCAGCACTACCGGGTCGAAATCCTCGAGATCGGTCTTGCACGCAAGCACGCCGAAGCCGACACCCAAAACAAGACTGCTGCGGATCAGCAGATCGCGAATATCCATAGGTTCCTTCCTGTGTGGTCAGCTCAGCGCCAGAAGCAGGTGCGGGCTGAGAGCGCCGACGCGGTCAAGGCGCAGGCGTTTGAGTTGTCATCCGTGAGCGCATATTTGGCCACAGGCCGAAAGGTTTGTATAGCCATGAGAATGAAGTGCCTGGCCCTATCAGCGCTGCCAGGCACATCAACCCTGTATCCGGTATCGCCAGGATGGACCGCAACCGCGGATTGCGGCCTCAGAAGAAACCGTGCACTTCCACAAAGCCGCTTTGGCGGTTCTGAAAGTCATTCTGCGGGATGCCAGCGTAGATCCGCAGGCCGGCCCGCAGCTGCAGAAACATGTACGGCGTGTATTCGTTGATCAGACTGTAGCGGTTCTGTTCGTCCTGCAAAACGGCGGTATCCGGTTCGAGGTATTCCAGGGTGATCTTCAGATTCTGGCCCTTCGCCCAGGCCCAGTTGGCCTCGGCCAGGCCGGCCTGCAGTTTTCGCGCCCCCCCGGCAAAGCTCTGATCCTCGATCCAGTCGTATTCTCCCAGCCAGACCACGGGACCGGTTTTCACCGCGCCGAACAGGCCGTGCATACGGCGCGTGCCCAGCCCGGTGTCGTTGAGGTTGAAACTGGCGCCGAGGCGCCAGACGGGCCGCACATGCGCCCCACGCAGGCTGAACTGCTTGCCGGTTTCGAAATCGCTTGCACCGGCACTGCCGTTGGAAATGGCGGCCTGCGCGGTCCAGGGGCCGGATTCGTATCCCAGCTCCAGGCCATGGTCAGGCGTTTCGAAATTGATCCCACTGGTCTGGCGGATGTACGCCGTATCGTCTTCCAGGCGCAGACCAAAGGGCAGATACATCTTTCCTGCCTTGAGCGCAAGCCGTCCGTCCAGCAGGGGAAGACGCAGATAAGCCTCCTGGTTGTTCCCACCACCGGGTGCGATGCGCTGGTCCACATACAGCAGCACACGACCGGGGATCAGCGCGGCGGATGCGTACAGGCGCAATTCCTGGGTGTCGAACGAAGAGCTGTCCGGCTGGCCGGAAATCTGCGTCTGTTCGAAGCGGGCGCGCAGATCGCCGCCGATGGTGATCCAGGAATCGGGCGCGCCCCAGAACCGGGATCCCAGGGTTGCCGGATCGCCCGCCAGCGTGGTTTGCGCATAGGCATGGCCGAACACCGTGCGCATCCCTCCGCCACTGGGGTTGACGTGGCACTGCATGCATTTCAGGCCCGCCCGTGCGGCGATATAGGGTTCCGCCAGGGCGGGGCTGGCCGCACAGGTCGCCGCCAGTGCGAGTAGGAGCCATTGCTTCATGGTTCGGCCCGTACGCTGAATTCCACGCGCCAATCGCCGCCCGGGCGACCATCGGCGTCGCCGTCTATACACACCCCGGACGGAGAGCTCAGGCACAGATCGGGGTCGCCGCGCAGCGTCAGGCGGTAGCGCCCGGGGGGCAGCTGCTGGGCGATTCCGATGGTGATGGGGCTTAGCAGAATGGGTTTCGACTCTCGGGCGCCGATGCCCAGGTCTTGCAGATAAATGGCGTGCGAATGCACTGCGCTGGCGTCAATTTCGCGGTCAAACCCGACCCACAGGCTCACCGGCCCTGCTGCAAGCACGCTGTTTGGCAGGGGCCAGAAGGCCACCACGCCCGGCGCTTCCTCCCAGGACTTGGACGATCGCGGGGCAGCGGCCCCGTCATCGATCCATTGCCGAATCACCCTGATGGTGTCCGGTGACAGTGGCGGTTGTCCGCTGGGCATTTGATTGCCGACCGACTGGGTCCCCTCCAGCTTGTGGATCAGATAGCTGTCGTCGGCATTACCCGCCTCGACCCGTAACAGGCTGGGGTCCTCGACCGAGCGGACTCCGACCAGCGAGGCGTGGGAGGTCGGTGCATCTTCCAGCCGCAATCCCACCGGGGCCGTGCTGCCGGCATGGCAGGAGGCGCACCGCGGGGTAAACACTTCCTCCTGGATGGATTCGATGGTCGCCTGGGGTCCGTCAGCCTGTGCCGTCGGCGGGTCACTGGTCTGTGGTTCGGGGGGCTGGATTGGTCGGCCATTTTCATCCAGGCCCTCGCCGTTGCCTGCGCAGGCGGTCAGCACCAGGGCGAACACGCCGTGGGCGAAGCCAGGCCATCGGCCATGGGACATGGACCACATGGCGCTAATCCGTGGCGCGGTGCCGGCGTCGGTAACGGCGCTGCGCCAACCAACTCAACAGCAGCCAGCCCAGGTCTGCCGTGCCGCCGCCGGTTGCCGCCCCGGCGGCGACTTGTTCCGCGGGCATGGTCAACTGGCTGGAGTCCAGATTGCTGATGGGGCGGGGCTGGTCCGCAATCGCGAAGTCCGCGGCGCTGTCGCCGGTGTCATCGGCATCCTCCAGGGCGTCGGGGTTGCCAGCACTGATATCGCGCCGCACGGCCTGTCCAGGGGGCAGGCCGCCCTCATCCGCCGGATTGAAGGGCGTGCCGGTGGCGTCTGGGCTGTCGGGGTCGCCGACATAATTACCCCAGGCGAAACAGTCGAAGGCGCCGAAACAGAGCTTGCCTCCTGCCGGTTGGAGGTCCGGAGTCATCAGCAGATCGGCGGTCACCCCGAAGCGGGCTTCGGCCTCGGGGCTCGCGATCAGGATGTAGGCCTGATCCAGGCCGTTCACCAGGTGGGTGGGGAAGGTGTAGGTGCCGATGATCGTATCCGTGGCGTCAAAAACCTGTACCGAATGGCCTTCGACAAGGTTCTGCAGCGCTGAGTACATCTGCAGGTTGATGTACTGAGCCGCCGGATCATCCATCGGCCCGAGGTACACTTCACGCACTTTCATGAAGTGCTGAAGGGCCTGTGCCGGCAGGGCAACACAAAACCCCGCAGCGACACACAGCGCTATTGAAATGAAGCGGATCATGGTGCCTCCTTCTGGTCTCGTGGGTCCGGTTCGAAAGCGTGCTGTTGCGACCGCCTCACTCTAACTCAGGGGCGGAGAATTTTCCTCTCCACCCCGGCTTGGCGAGGGCGTCGATTCAGCCGTGGCCGCCCTGGAAACCGGGACGGAACTCCCTCGGGACAGAGCGAAAAGCACAGGCCTTCCAGCAGGCCAGGCCAGCGCAGGAATGCAGGAATGGGCGGTGCTATACTTCTGCGACTAAGCCTTCGAGTCACCCCTGTCGGGTCCGAAGCGAACGAAGATTGGCGGGAGGAGCCATGGACAAGAAGTCAAACACGGGCGTCGCATTGCGCGGTGCATTTTTCGGTCACACCAGCCTGCGTACGGTCGCGTTCTTTGCGGTGTGTGCATTCGGGTTGGCCGCCTGCGAAGGCGGCCGCAGCGAAATCGGCACAAGCGAACCGGTTACGGGTGGGGAGAACCCCGTCACCGGAACGCGCTGGTTCATCGAAGACGGTCCGGATGAAGAGATCAAGACGCTGACGGCATTTTTCGCCGCGCGCGCCGGTGACACCATCGAGTTCGGCCCGGGCACCTTTGATTTCACCACCTCGCTGGTGATGTCGCACAAGGAGAATATCCGCATCATCGGCGCCGGCATGGACAAGAC
>JBFJVB010000194.1:0-5366 GCA_041624435.1 Oceanococcus sp.
CACAGGCCCTTGACCGTGATGTCCTTAACGCTCGCCATCGGCAAAGATCTCCTGCTGGTTCTGGCTGAAGTACTGCAGTGCGCCGTGTACCGCCTTGACCACCGCGCGGGGCGTGATGGTGGCCCCGGTCAGCTGGTCGAAAGGCCCACCGTCCTTTTTGACTGCCCAGCGCAGGGGGCGCTTGAGCGTGGTGTTATCGAACTGGCTGATCCAGTCGCCGCGGGAGATATCGATGCCATCCCCCAGGCCGGGTGTTTCCCGGTGCTTGATCACCCGCACCGCCGCAATCCGGCCGTCCCGACGGATGCCGACCAGCATGTCGATGGCGCCGTTGTAACCGTTGGGTGCAGTGATCGGCAGGATCGCGGCCACGGCATGACCTTCGCGTCGGGCGATGTACAGCGTGTCCGGTCCCTGTGGCGAGATACTGCTCGGCAGTTCCAGTTGCCGGGTGTCGTTCAACAGTGCGTTGTCGTAACTGTCCGGCGGCAGGATTTCCTGCAGCTGGCGGATCATGGTCTGGCGTTCGTTTTCGGCAATCCGGTCCTTGGTGGCCCAGTTGGCGGTGGCCAGCAGCGCACTGCCCACGACCGCGAAGGCGGCGAGCAGACCGGCGCTGCGCAGAGCCTCGCGTTGGGTGTCCTGGCTCACAGGCGTCGCCCCGTGCCGTAGGTGCGGGTCGGGGTGTAATGATCGATCAGGGGTACGCAGATATTCATCAGCAGCACCGCGAAGGCGACCGCGTCCGGGTAGCCGCCGAAACTGCGGATCAGATAGATCAGGGCGCCGATGCCCAGACCATAGTAGAACCGGCCGCGCGGGGTCGTGCTGGCGGAGACCGGATCGGTGGCGATGAAGAACGCCCCGAGCATGGTCGCTCCGCCAAACAGATGGTGCAGCAGGCCGGGATGCAGATCGGCATCGGCCAGCCAGAACAGTCCGGCCAGCAGACCCAGACCGGTGATCAGACCCGCGGGAATCTGCCAGCGAATCGTGCCGTTCCACAGCAGCCAGAGGCCGCCGAGCAGGAAGGCCAGGTTGATCAGGTCCCAACCGCGTCCGGCGATGAGGCCTAGAGGCAAGCCCTCGTGTGCCTCGACGACGGTCCGCTGGCGGGACAGTTCGGTCTTGACGTGATCCAGCGGCGTCGCGGCGGTCAGACCATCCAGCTGCTCCAGGCCCACCCGGCCCTGGGTGTAGGCGGCCAGGCGACTGGACTGCGCACCCGCTTCCGGATTGATCCAGGCGCTCATTTCGGCCGGAAAGGCGATCATCAGCACCACGAAGCCGAGCATCGCCGGATTGAACGGGTTATAGCCCAGGCCGCCGTAGAGGTGTTTGCCGAAAATCAGTGCGAAGCTGCTGCCAAAGACGATCAGCCACCAGGGCGCATACGGGGGAATGGACAACCCCAGCAGCAGGCCGGTCACCAGGGCGCTGCCGTCGAACAGATACTTCTTTACCGGACGCGCGCGCCAGCGCAGCATCAAGGCTTCGGTGGCCAGGCTGCTGATTACGGCGATGGCCAGATTGCTCAGCACCCCCCAGCCGAAATACCAGGTCGCGGCAGCGATGCCGGGCAGCAGGGCCAGGCAGACCCGGATCATGACGCGATTGACCCGGGCTTTGACCGGCAGATGAGGTGAGCTGTGTGGGATCACGACGGGGACTCGCGCTTGGCTTTGTGCGCTTTGGCGCGGGCAATCGCGGCGGCAACCGGATCATCATTGGCGGACGGGGTGCTGGCGGCAGGGCTGGCATCCTTCGCATCTGCTTTGGCGGCTTTGGCCGCCTTGGCCTTGGCGATGGCTGCGGCGATCGGGTCGGCGCTGGACTGGGTGCCCGAAGCGGCCGGGGACTCGGCGCTGGCGGCCTTGCGGGCCTTGGCTTTGGCGATGGCCGCGGCGACCGCGTCGCTGCCGGTTGCAGCAGACGCCGCGGGTTTTTCGATCGGTTTTCCGGCCTGGGCCGCCTTGGCTTTGGCAATCGCGGCGGCAATGGCATCGGGCTTGGAGCCTTCGCCGCTCGCCGCCGGCTCGGTCGTGGCCGCCTGGGCTTGCCGCTGGGTTTTCTCTGCCTTGGCCTTGGCGATCGCCGCGGCAATGGCCGGATTGGTCCCGGTCGCCGGGGCGGCGCTTGGGTGGGTCTGGGCGGCGGCCTGTTTCTGCTTCAAGGCATCGCGCTTGCGCTGGCGTGCGGCTTCTTTTTCCCGCGCCGCCTGCTCCAGTCGCTCCAGGCGGAATTCGTGGCGATTGCGCGCGATATCGGCTTTGCGTTTTTCCTGCTCCGCCTGGTAAATCTCGGTCTTGGCGTAGCGGTAATATTGCACCAGCGGAATATTTGACGGGCACACCTGCGCGCAGCAGCCGCATTCGATGCAATCGAACAGATTCAGCTCCTGGGCTTTATCGAAATCCTTGGCGCGGGCGTGCCAGTACAACTGCTGCGGAAGCAGCCGGGCCGGGCAGACATCAACGCATTCCCCGCAACGGATGCAGGGCATGGCGTGATTCACCGGTTCCGGTTCGGCGACTTCCACCAAAACGCAATTGGTGGCTTTGACTACCGGGACCTGCTCGCTGGACAGGGCAAACCCCATCATCGGTCCGCCCATGATCAGGCGGATACCGGCCTGGGTATAACCGCCGCAATGGGCGATCAGTTCGGCCACCGGCGTGCCCAGGCGGACTTCCAGGTTCTGCGGCCGGGCAATGCCGGGGCCGTTGACCGTGACGACGCGGGAAATCAGCGGTTCGCCGTGGCGGATGGCGCGCCAGATCGCGACGACGGTGCCGACGTTATGCACCACGATGCCGATATCCAGGGGCAGGCCCTCACTGGGCACTTCACGACCGGTCAGGGTCTGGATCAGCTGTTTCTCGCCACCCTGTGGATAGCGTGTCGGCACGACCCGCAGTTCCAGCCGCGACTGCTCGTTGGCATCGATGGCGGCGCGTAGCGCTTGGGCCGCTTCCGGCGCATTGTCTTCCAGGCCGATCAGGCATTCCTGTGCGCCCAGCGCGCGGCGCACCAGTTCGGCCCCGGCCACCAGATCGGCGGCGCGTTCGCTCATCAAGGCCGCATCGCAGCTGATGTACGGCTCGCATTCGGCGCCGTTCAGAATCAGGGTGTTGACCGCCGTCTGCGGGCCGGGATTGAGTTTGACCGCGGATGGAAAGGCCGCTCCACCCAGTCCGACCAGGCCGGCGGCCCGCACGCATTCGCGCAGCTGTTTCGAATCCAGCGCAAACGGATCATCGCTGGCCTCCCAGTCCGGCTGAGAAACCGCTTCGTCCAGTCCGTCCGATTCGATGACGATGGCCAGGGCGGACAGCCCGGAGGGATGCGGGACCGGATACGGACCGATATCCACCACGGTGCCCGAAATGCTGGCGTGAATCGGGGCGGCGATGAAGCTGTCGCTGTTGGCCAGGCACTGCCCACGCAGCACCCGCTCGCCGACGCTCACCAGCGGTGTGGTTGGCGCGCCTATATGCTGGCTGACCGGCAGGATCACCCGGCTCGGCAGCGGGGCTGGCTGAATCCGGCCCCGCTCGCCATGCAGCTTGTGACCCTCCAGCTTCAGGCCACCATGAAACCCCTGCGGATTTGATCGAAACAGACCGATCATTGGCTTTCCTGCACTTCAGGAGGAGCCCATTTCCAGTTACTCAGGGTTTGCGCCACCGGCACCATGTCGATGCAGTCCACCGGGCAGGGGGGCACGCATAATTCGCAGCCGGTGCATTCGGCGGAAATCACCGTGTGCATCAGTTTGTTGGCGCCGACAATGGCATCCACCGGACAGGCCTGGATGCACAGGGTGCAGCCGATGCAGCGTTCCTCATCAATGACCGCGAGCATCTTGCTCTCTTCGGCCACGCCGTTTTCCGGGTTCAGCGGCAGCGGATCACGGCCGAGCAATTCGGCCAGGGCGAGGATGCCGTCCTCGCCACCCGGGGGGCATTGATTGATCTCGGCTTCATCGTTGGCTATGGCCTGGGCATAGGGGCGGCAGCCAGGGTAGCTGCACTGCCCGCACTGGGTCTGCGGCAGGATCGCGTCGATCTGATCCACCAGTGGATCGCCTTCGACCTTGAAACGCACCGAGGCGATGCCGAGGGCGATTCCGAGCAGGGCGGCCAGGCCACCAAAGGCAAGAATGGCGATCAGCATGAGTTCAGACCAGTCCCGCGAAACCCATGAACGCCAGGGACATCAGGCCCGCGGTGATCAAGGCGATGGGGGCCCCCTGGAACACGACCGGCACATCGGCCACCGCGATGCGTTCGCGCATGGCCGAAAACAGCACCAGAACCAGGGAAAAGCCGATCGCGGCGCCAAAGCCGAACAGGGCCGATTCGATGAAGTCATGCGCTTCGCGCACATTCAGCAGGGCCACGCCGAGTACCGCGCAGTTGGTTGTGATCAGGGGCAGATAAATGCCCAGCACTTCATGCAGCAAGGGGCTGGATTTGCGGATCCACATTTCCGTGAGTTGGACGACCGCGGCGATGACCACGATGTAACTGATGGTGCGCAGATACTCCAGGCCCAGCGGTTCGAGCAGATACTGTTCCACCAGGTAGGAGCTGACCGACGACAGGGTCAGCACGAAGGTGGTGGCCAGGGCCATGCCCATCGAGGTTTCGACCTTCTTCGACACGCCCATGAACGGGCACAGGCCCAGGAACTGGACCAGCACGAAGTTATTGACCAGGACGGTCCCGACGATGATGTAGAAGTATTCACTCATGGGCTGAGGGAGTGTAGGAAGCTCGGGTTCTCTTATGCAATTAAGTTAGTTAACAAGTATTTTGTTATGCCAAAATGCTTGACTGGGTCGCGGCGATGGCCGGTATACGCGGCCTTCGCCACCGTTCATTTTACTTTCATGCCGGGTTTGGCGCCTTCGTCCGGACTGAGGATAAACAGTTCGTCCCCACCGGGGCCGGTGGCCAGGACCATGCCCTCGGACAGGCCGAATTTCATTTTTCGCGGTGCCAGGTTCGCCACCACTACCGTCAGCCGACCTTCCAGCTGTTCCGGCGCGTAGGCCGACTTGATGCCGGCGAAGACATTTCTCTCCCCCAGGTCGCCGACATCCAGGCTCAGTTGCAGCAATTTGTCGGCCCCGGCAACCGCCTGGGCGCGGGTAATGCGAGCGATGCGCAGATCCACCCTGGCGAAATCCTCGATGCCAATGGTGTCCGCCTGATACACGGCGGCTGCGGGTTCCGCGCTGGCTGGTTCCGCCGGCTTGCTGGCGGCTTCTTCTTCGAGCATGGCCGCCACGGCCTTCGGGTCGATCCGCTGCATCAGCGGCGTGAAGGTCTGCAAAGGCGCATCCAGCAGCGGTTTGCCGC
>JBFJVB010000195.1:0-5356 GCA_041624435.1 Oceanococcus sp.
CCGCCGGCAACGCCACCGCCACCGCCACCGCCACCGCCGTAGGAGCGAGCGCACGCTCGCGAATCCGCGTTGAACCAAAACCCACGCCCCTTCGCGGCTGAAGCCGCTCCTACAAGGGGGGGGGACGGACACACCACCCCGCCTGCGCCGCCGACGCGGCCACCGCCACATGTAGGAGCGAGCGCACGCTCGCGAATCCGCACCGAACCCCATGCCCGTTCGCGGCTGAAGCCGCTCCTACAGGGGTAAAACGCCCCCGGCCGCGGCGGCTGCGCGTGAATTCAGACGGCGCGCGCCGCGCTCACCGCGGCCGCACCATCGGCGCTCAGACCTGCGCTTTGCAGACCACCGGCCATGGCCAGCAGACAGCGCTCGACCGCTTCCAGGTTGCAGCCGTAACCCATGAGCCCGATCCGCCAGGCCTTGCCGGCCAGGGCGCCCAGACCGGCACCGATTTCCAACTGGTGCTCGTTCAGCAGATAGGCGCGGAAACCGGCATCGTCCACGCCATCGGGAATCCCGATCGTGGTCAGCGGTGGCAAGCGTTCCGCCGCGGGAGGAATCGGCGCAATACCCAGCACCTCCAGACCGGCAATCAGGGCCGCATTCACCTGGCGGTGACGCGCCCAGGCGTTTTCCAGACCTTCGTCGAGAACCCGATTCAGGGCTTCATGCAGGCCGTAGATGGCGTTGACCGGCGCGGTGTGGTGGTAGGAACGCTTGCCGGACTCGGCCCAGTAGCCGCCCAGCAAGGAAAAATCCATGAACCAGCTCTGCACCGGCGTCTTGCGCTTGCGCAGCGCATCCAGGGCGCGCTCGCCGATGGTGATCGGCGCGATCCCGGGCGGGGCGCTGAGACATTTCTGGCTCCCCGCATAGACCATGTCCAGGCCCCAGGCGTCGGTTTCGATCGGACAGCCACCGATCGCGGTCACGCAGTCGACCAGACTCAGGGCGCCACTGGGGCGTACCACCTCGGCGAGAGTGCGGCTGTCGCTGAGCACGCCGGTCGAGGTTTCCGCCTGCACCCAGCAAACCAGCTTGAAGGTCGCACTCGCGGCCAGCTTGTCGGCGACCTGCTGCGGATCGACCGCCCGTCCCCAGGGAAATTCCAGGACCTCGACCTCGGCGCCGCAACGCCGCGCCATTTCCGCCAGACGCACGCCGAACACCCCGTTCTGACACACCAGAACCCGGTCACCGGGTTCCAGCACGTTGATCAGGCAAGCTTCCATCGCCCCGGTCGCCGGCGCCGAAAACGGCATGCTGAAGGCGTTGTCGGTGCGGAACGTCTGGCGCAACTGATCCTGCACCACATTCATCAGCTCGATAAACGCCGGATCCAGATGGCCGATGGTGGCTTGCGCGGACGCTTCCAGCACGCTGGGCGCCACCGGCGCGGGACCGGGGCCCATCAGAAATCGTGAAGGAGCATGGAACATGGTGGCTGGCCTGCAGGGAAAAGGGCGCAGATTCTACGGACACCGGGAAGATCACTCAAGCTGACGCGCCACCAGCGAGTTCGATCGGCAAGACGGCGATAAGGCCCGGCCACGATGAGTTAACATGCTCGCCCGCGTCCGAGAGAAACGCAGATTTGACCAGCTTGCGATCCCGTATCAGTGCATTCGCCGTGCGAAACCTGTTGCGGCCCAAACTCAACCACCAGTATTCCCCCGAAGTGCAGCGGCGCACCGTTGAACTGTTTGCCCGCCTGCAATTGATGCCGAGCAAGGTCGCGGTGGAACAGGGCGAACTGGGTGGCCGGCCGGTGGATATCCTGACCCCCGCCGGCGCCGATCACAGCCGCGCCATTGTGTATTTTCATGGCGGTGGCTTCGTCGTCGGCAGCCCGCGCACCCACCGGGTTCTGACCGCGCATCTGGCCAAGGCCTGCGGCTGTCCGGTGTATTCGGTGAATTATCGGCTCGCCCCTGAATTCGCCTTTCCGGCGGCGCAAGACGATGCCTGCGCCAGCTTTGCCGCTCTGACCCTCAAGGTTCCCGCCGCCCGCATTGCGATCGCCGGAGATTCGGCGGGCGCCAATCTGAGCCTGAGTCTGATGCTCAAGCTCAAGGCCCAGGGCTTGAGCCAGCCGGCCTGTGCCTTGCTGCTCTGCCCGCTCACCGATCTCACCCTGTCGAGCGAAAGTGTAGGCCGCAACCGCCATAGCGAACCGCTGCTCACCCGCGAATGGCTGGAGATCAATCATGAATACTACTCCGCCGAAACCCCGCGCGATGACCCGCAGCTTTCGCCGGTTTTCGCCGATCTGACGGGCCTGCCACCGCTGCTGATCCAGGCTGCCGGCAACGACCTGCTGCTGGACGATGCCCGACGGATTCACGCCGCGGCCAGGGATGCCGGCGTCGACTCCAAGCTGGAAGTGTTCGCCGACCTGGGCCACGATTTCCAGCTCAGCCCGGATATAGTGCCGGAAGCACACAGAGCGATTATGATGGCCGGAGCCTTCATCAAGATCCGGCAATAGCATCTCCGGCCCGGGAGCGCCCGATGACCAAAGCCAAGACCCCGCCCGACAAAGCCCAGCAGACCTTGATCCCGGGCGAACATCAAATCCCGGCACAACTGGGCAAATACCTGCTGCAGGAGCAGATCGGACGCGGCACCTGCGGCATCGTCTACCGCGCCTACGACCCTTTCGTCGCGCGCGACGTGGCCATCAAACTGGCGCTGAGCAATGTCGCCCTGGACCCGGCTGAGTCCATCGCCCAGAACCGCGAGTTCTTCTCCGAGGCCCATGCCGCCGGCAAACTGCACCATCCGCACATCGTCTCGGTGTTTGACGCCGGTGTCGAGCAGGGCATCAGCTATATCGTGATGGAATTCGTCGACGGCCAGACTCTGGCCGATGCGGTCCGGCCGCCGGCCGAACTGCCGACCAACCAGATCGTCGACATCATTTTCAAATGTGCCAAAGCGCTGGACTACTCACATCGCATCGGCGTGCTGCACCGTGACATCAAGCCGGGCAACATCATGTTGAGCAAGGACGGCGCGGCCAAGATCATGGATTTTTCCATCGCCGAAATGCTCCAGGGTGATATGCGCATCCAGCCGGAATCGGTGATTGGCTCACCGGCCTTCATGGCCCCGGAACAGGTACGCAAGAAAACCATGGGGCCGAGTTCCGATCTGTATTCGCTGGGCGCCGTGGCCTACTACCTGTTCAGCGGCGAACCCCCTTTCATCGCTCAGGATATTCGCAAGCTGCTGGAGATGGTCAAACTGGTGCCGGCACCCAGCCTGCGTAGCAAGCGCCCCGACCTCCCCGATGCGCTCATCGATCTGGTCGACCGCCTGCTGCACAAAGATCCCGACAAACGCTTTCAAAGCGGCCATGAACTGGCCGCCCAGCTCACCCGCATCAACAACCAGCTGACCTACGCCGAGCGTCAGATCAACCGCAGCGAAAACCGGGACTCGCTGCGCAACCTGCGGTTTTTCAACGATTTTGAGGACAGCGAAATCGATGAATTCCTCACCTCCAGCAATATCCTGCGCTTTCATCCAGGGGATGCGATCATTCGCGAAGGCGAAATCGACAATGCGTTCTATCTGGTGGTAGTCGGCCAGGTTCGGGTCGACAAGGGAAAGAAGACCTTGATGAGCCTGGGCAAAGGCGATGTGTTTGGCGAGATTGCCTTCCTGACCGCGACAAAGCGGACCGCGACGGTAACCGCGGAAACCGAAGTGCTGGTTTTGAAGATCAATGCCGCCGGAGTCCAGGAAGTCTCCGAAAGCTGCCAGCTGCGTTACTACAAGGTTTTCTGCGAAACGCTGATCTACCGACTGACCGTGACCAGCGCCAAATTTTCCGCCACCCAATAGAATCCCGATGCCGCTGACGCGCAAACAGGTCGAGGAGATCTTTGCGATCTTTTCCGCTGCCGACCCCGAACCCAAGACCGAACTGCAGTACAGCACCCCCTACGAACTGCTGGTCGCCGTGACCTTGTCGGCGCAGGCCACCGATGTCGGGGTCAACAAGGCCACCCGCAAGCTGTTCCCCGTGGCCAATACCCCCGCAGCGATCTGGGATCTGGGAGTGGAGGGCCTGACCCGGTACATTCGCACCATCGGCCTGTTCAATTCCAAGGCCAAGAACATCATCGCCGCAGCCAGAATCCTGCTCGACGAGCACGCCGGTGAGGTACCGCGCGACCGGGCCGCGCTGGAACGGCTGCCGGGCGTCGGTCGCAAGACCGCGAACGTGGTGCTCAACGTCGCGTTCGGCGAGCCGACCATGGCCGTGGACACGCATATTTTCCGGGTCGGCAACCGCACCGGCATGGCGCCGGGAAAAACGCCGCTCGCAGTGGAAAAGGGACTGCTCAAACGCATTCCCGAACCTTACATGCAGCATGCCCACCATTGGCTGATCCTGCACGGGCGCTATATCTGCAAAGCGCGCACCCCGGACTGCCCGCACTGCCCGATCGCTCACGTGTGCCAGTACAAGCGTAAAACCCGTCTGGCGGCCTGAGTCGCCAGGCTGGCCGGCGCCACAGCCCATTTTGATCCCCATTCTTAAGGAAAACCCTCTGCCATGAATCCAGCTGAAAGTGTCATCATCATCACCGGCGGCGCCTCCGGCCTGGGCGCGGCCAGCGCCCGCGAACTGGCCGGCGCGGGCGCCAAAATCACCATCGCTGATCTGAACGAGTCCGCGGGCGCGGCCCTGGCGGCCGAACTGGACGGCCTGTTCGTGCGCTGCGATGTGGCCAGCGCCGACGATGCCCAGGCCGTCATCGATGCCACCCTGGCGCGGTTTGGCAAGATCACCGGCCTGGTCAACTGCGCGGGCATCGGCACGCCGGCCAAAGCCGTGGGTCGTGATGGCCCCCTGCCCCTGGCGGCATTCGAGAAAATCATCGCGGTCAATCTCACCGGCAGCTTCAACATGATCCGGCTGGCCGCGCATGCGATGATGCAGGCCGAGCCCAACGCCCAGGGCGAACGCGGCGTCATCATCAACACCGCCTCGGTCGCGGCCTACGATGGCCAGATCGGCCAGCCGGCCTATGCGGCCTCCAAAGCCGGCCTGGTCGGCATGACCCTGCCCCTGGCCCGGGAATTCGCCCGCTCCGGCATTCGCGTCATGACCATCGCACCGGGCCTGTTCATGACCCCGCTGCTGGCCAGCCTGCCCGAGGAAGCGCAGCAGTCGCTGGGCAGCCAAGTGCCGTTTCCGCCCCGTCTGGGCGCGCCCAGCGAGTATGCCGAGCTGGTCGCACATATTTTTTCCAACATCATGCTGAACGGGGAAACCATCCGCCTGGATGGCGCCATTCGCATGGCCGCAAAATAGGCCGCTGACCGATGAATGATTCCA
>JBFJVB010000196.1:0-5334 GCA_041624435.1 Oceanococcus sp.
ATGGACCGGGTGGTCTGTGGCGATGTCGGTTTCGGCAAGACCGAAGTCGCCTTGCGCGCCGCCTTCGTCGCTGCCCAGGCCGGCAAACAGGTCTGCATCCTGGCCCCCACCACCCTGCTCGCTCGCCAGCACCTGCAAACCTTCAGCGACCGCTTCGCGGACTGGCCCATCCGTGTTGAAGGGCTGTCACGACTGAAGACCGGCAAGGAACAGAGCGGCTTGCTGCAAGCCCTGGCGCAAGGCCAGGTCGACATCGTCATCGGCACCCACCGACTGCTGCAGCCCGACGTCAAATTTTCCGACCTGGGCCTGGTCATCATCGATGAGGAACACCGCTTCGGCGTCCGGCACAAGGAGCGCATGAAAGCCCTGCGGGCCGAAGTGGACATGCTGACGCTCACCGCCACGCCGATCCCGCGCACCTTGAACATGAGCATGAGCGGGCTGCGCGATCTGTCCATCATTGCCACCCCGCCGACCCGCCGTCTGGCCATCAAAACGTTTGTCAGCGAATGGGAGGCCGCAGTGCTGCGCGAAGCCTGTCAGCGTGAACTCAAGCGCGGCGGACAAATCTACTTCCTGCACAACCGGGTCCAGGACATTGCGCGGATACGCGACGAAGTCGCCGCGATTGTGCCCGAGGCGCGCATTGCCATAGCGCACGGCCAGATGCACGAGCGTGAACTCGAGCAGGTGATGCTGGATTTCTATCAGAACCGTTTCAACCTGCTGATCGCCACCACCATCATCGAATCGGGCATTGATATTCCCAATGCCAATACCATCATCATCAACCGTGCAGACAGCCTGGGACTGGCCCAGCTGCACCAGTTGCGGGGCCGCGTCGGACGCTCCCACCACCGCGCCTACGCCTACTTGCTGGTCGCAGACCGAGGCAACCTCAGCGCTGATGCGGAGCAGCGCCTGAGCGCGGTGGAAGCGATGGGCGAACTGGGCGCGGGCTTTCAGCTTGCCACCCACGACCTGGAAATACGGGGTGCCGGGGCCCTGCTGGGAGAGGCTCAGAGCGGGCAGATTCACGAGATTGGCTTCACCATGTACACCGAAATGCTCAATCGGGCGGTCAAAGCGCTGCGCAGCGGTGAACTGCCCAGCGCCGACCTGAGCGGCGCCGCACCCCTGGAGGTCGATCTGGGCGTCACCGCGATGCTGCCGGATGATTACATTCCTGACGTCCACACCCGTCTGGTCCTGTACAAACGAATCAATAATGCGACCGATGCCGAACAGCTCGACGAACTGAAAGTCGAACTCATCGATCGGTTCGGCCTGCTCCCTGAAGCGGCCCAGAATCTGTTCGCGGTCCATCAGGTCCGGGCCCTGGCCGAGCCCCTCAAGCTGGCCAAGATCGATGCCGGGGAGGACGGTGCCCGGCTGATCTTCGGCCCGCCCGAGGCGATCAAGGTGGAAAATGTCATCGGTCTGATCCAGAGCAGTCCGCGGCACTTCCGCCTGCAAGGGGATCAACGCCTGGATATTCAGCGCACCATGCTGACCCTGCCGGACCGCGTGCAACACATCAGCACTGTACTCCATGCCCTGCTGGGTCAATAATTAGCCTATGCCTAGATTCTGGACTGCCCTATTCCTGCTGCTTGTTTCCCACCTGGCCCTGGCTGAAAACCAATGGCGCCTGGAACTGATCGTGTTTGAGCGAGATCAGGGCGCGGCCTACAGTCCCAGTGACGCCTGGACATTCAAACCCGTCACCTGGCCGGAGTTGCTGCCGCTTGATGCCAAACTGGCGGGGTTTGCCGGGCTGGACGAGGCGCCGCCCCAGTTCATCCTTCAAGCGGCAAGCCGCCAGGGCATTGCGATCCTGCCGTTTTCCGGCGCCAGCCTCAGCACTGCGGCAAACAAACTCGACCGCAGTGGCCGCTACCGGCTACTGAGTCAGTACAGTCTGGTGTTTGCGCAGAACACCACCACGCCCTATCTGCAGATGCATGACGGCAAGGCCTTGCGCCTGGTCGCCCGTGATACGCGTCAGGACAGCGGCTCGATGATGGACTACTGGCTTAGCGCGCCCGATCTGGACCCACCGGTAGACACCGAAGGCTTGTATGGCTGGGCCCGTCTGGACCATCAGATTCATCCGATTCTGCAACTGGACCTGAGTTACCAGCGGGTCTTGCCAGGCGTGTTTCCCAATACCGTCGATCCCGATGGTCGCCTGGAGTATTTTCGCGATCAGGTCCTGCAATACCGAATCCGCGCGGAACGTCGCCTGCGCCCGGGGCTCACTGCGTACTTCGACCACCCCCAGATCGGGGTCCTGGCGCGGCTGAGCCTGGTCGAGCCGGCCGCGGATCCATCCGTCGACCCCTGACAGAGCACGCCGTAACCTGCCTGCAATGCTTCGTGGCACCGGCGATCCAGCAAGCCAGTCGCGTCAGGCCGGCCAGCGCAAGCCCTGGATCAAACGTCGCGCTTTGCCCATGCCGGACTCGATGTGCTGCTCGATCTCGGCATGAATCGCGGCCGAACCGATACCGGCCGCCCAATTGACCACCACGGCCAGACAGGCATAGGGCAGACCCAGTTCGGCAGCAAGCGCGGCCTCCGGCATGCCGGTCATGCCCACCAGATCGCAGCCATCCTGACGCAGGCGGCGAATTTCGGCCGCCGTTTCCAGGCGCGGACCCTGGGTGATGCCGTGTACCGCCCGGTCCAGCATGCTGATGCCCTGGGCGACCGCGCTGGCCATCAGAGCGGCGCGCAAGCCGGCATGATACGGCGGGGCGAACTCCAGATGCTGCAAGTCATCACCGGCCTGGTAGCTGTAACTGTGCTCGCGCCCCCAGGTGTAATCGATCAGATCGTCCGGCAGCACGACATCGCCCGGCGGCATGGCCGGATTGATACCGCCCACCGCGGCCACGCCCAGAACATGGGTCACTCCGAGGCTGTGCAGCGCCTGGAGATTGGCCCGGTAGTTGATCGCATGGGGCGGCAGATGATGACCGTCGCCATGCCGCGGCAAGAACGCCACCGGGCGCGCCCCCAGCTCACCGATCTGCAGCGGCGCTGACGGCGCACCATAGCGCGTGGTCAGGGTTCGCGTTTCGACAATCCGCAGCTCCGCGAGCCGGTTCAGCCCGGTACCGCCAATCAGTCCCAGCATCAGCCCACCTTCAATGCGGCGATGTACGGCAGCTGCCGGTGATAATTGCGAAAGTCCATGCCGCAGCCAACCAGGTAGCGGTCTTCCAGCGTGACCCCGACATAGCTGGCATTGAGTTTGGGATCGCGGCGGTTGTGCTGCTTCTGCACCAGGACCGCAGTCGCCAGCGAGGCCGGCTCCTGCTGTTCCAGACTGTGCAGGATGCTCGCCAGCGTATGCCCCTCATCCAGGATGTCATCGATAATCAGCACATGCCGATTTTCCAGGCATAGGCTGGGACTGACCTTCCACACCAGATCGCCTCCGCGAGTTTCCCCCTGATACCGGGTCGCATGCAGATAATCCAGCTCGAAAGGAAACTTGAGACGCTTGGTCAGTTCGGCGGTCACGTGCAGCGCGCCGAGCATCACGCAGATGATGACCGGATCCTTGTCATGAAACTCATCACTGATGGCCTGGGCCATGGTGTCGTAACAAGCGTTCACCGCCGCCTCATCCAGCAGCACATCAGCCTGCCTTAGCATCTCTTCGGCCTGGGGAAGAAAATCATTCATGAGCGGAGTCGTCCGTATCCGGTGAGGGCATGTGCAAGGTGCGCGTGGGGAATGCGAACTGCGCTCCACGACGGGTCACAATGCCGTGAATATGCAGCAGGATCTGGTGCTTGACTTCGTGAAAACGCGCCCAGTTCGTGGTCTTGGTCAGACAGTAGATGAAGAAATCCAAAGAGCTGTTGTTGAACGCGTTGAAGTTCACCATCACGGTCTGATTCTGATCAATGTCCGGGTGATTTTTCAGATAATCACGCACTTCCTCCACCACGCCATCCAGGGCCTGCGCATCATCGTAACGAATGCCGATGGTTTCATGGATGCGCCGGTTGGTCATTCGCGAGGGATTTTCCACGACCATGCTGGTGAACAGGGAATTCGGCACATAGATCGGCCGCTTGTCAAAGCGCCGGATGCGGGTACTGCGCCAGCCGATTTTTTCCACCGTACCCTCGATATCGATCGTCGGTGAGCGCACCCAGTCCCCGACCGCGAACGGCCGGTCCATGTATACCGTCAGGCCGCCGAACAGATTGGCCAGCATGTCCTTGGCGGCAAAGCCGATCGCGATGCCGCCGATGCCGCCGAACGCCAGCACTCCGGAGATGGAAAAGCCCAGGGTCTGCAGCACGACCAGAACACAGGTGATGATCACGCTCAGGCGCAGCAGCTTGGCGATCGCCTCAGCCGTGGTCTGATCCACCGGCTCCCCGCGCAATTCGCCACGATGCACGATGGCCTGTTCGACCTTTTCCACCAGGCGCACCAGAAACCAGCCCAGGGCAAAGATGACCGCCACCCGGCGCAGCGGATCCACATAGTGGAAGATCGTATCCGTATCCAGGGGCTCGACCAGCTCGGCCGCAATGCCCAGTCCGATCACCCAGACCAGAAAACGCAAGGGCGGATTGAGCGCATCGTACAGCGCGTCATCCCAGACCGTGCTGCTCTGCCGCACCTGGTCGTGCAAGCGGCTCAGGATCAGCCGGAGCAACAGATTAACCGTCACCACCGCGAGCACCACGGCAAACACCCGCATGATCCAGTGACCGTCCTGATAGAGCGCAATAATATCCGGCATCAATCCTCTACCTTAACTTGAATTAAATTATTTAACTCGTTAATTTTACTTATGTATTCAGGACTCTTACGCAGGGCGTCAAGGCCCACGGCCCGCCTTTCCCCACGCAGCCTGCGCAACCGCCTCTGGCTGATCTGTTGCGGCTCCAGACCGCCCAGTTCGAGCAGCTGGCGCACCTCCTCAGGGCGATTACACACCGGCAGCATGTCGCAGCCGGCCTCCAGTGCAGCACGTGCGCGCTCAAGCACATCACCGTATTGAGCCAGCCCCCCCATGCTCAGATCATCCGCGAAGATCGCTCCGTCAAAGCCGAGCTGGCCGCGCAGAATGTCCTGTAACCAGATGGCACTGATGCTGGCGGGACGCTGATCCACCTGGGGAAAGCGAATATGCGCCGCCATGATCGACTCCAGGCCGTCCGTCAGCAAGGCCCGGTAAGGCTGGCAATCGCGTTCAAGCACACAGGCCTTCACGCGTTCATCCACCGGCAGTTCCAGATGCGAATCAGGCGCCACGTAGCCATGCCCCGGGAAATGTTTGCCCGTGGCGGCCATACC
>JBFJVB010000197.1:0-5310 GCA_041624435.1 Oceanococcus sp.
CTGGCCGGCAGGCACCGCCTCCTGCATCCATTGGCCGCGTGCCCGAACCAGTTTGAGTGCGGCGGGGAAAGCCATCGCCTCGGCCGCCACCAGGGCTGCATATTCGCCCAGGCTGTGTCCAGCCATCACCACGGGATCTGGCCCTCCGGCCGCCTGCCAGGCCCGCCAGATCGCCACATCGGCCACCAGCATGGCGGGCTGGGTGTTGGCCGTTTGATTCAGCTCAGCGTCGGGTCCGTTGCGCAGCATGCCCGCCAGATCGAATCCCAGCGTGTCATTGGCCTCTTCCAGGGTTTCGGCCACACAGGCATGACGCCCGATCCAGGCCTCCAGCATGCCCGGACGTTGCGAGCCCTGACCGGGAAATACAAACGCATATCTGCTCACTTGGGTACTGCCTCCTGATGCGGCCGACGAATGGCCCGTCCGAATTCGCGCAAAGCGATGTAAAAAAAGGCGCTCAGGGCGCCATAACTGTGGGCTTCCACCAGCACCGGAACGCCAACCAGTTCCTCGTTGCTGGTGATCGGCCCCTGCAGATGTTCCCAGACCAGCTTCGCCACCAGGATGCCCAGCAGCAGCAGGGAAAAGCGATCCCCCTGGCGGAACAACCACCAGAAGCCGAGCACGAAAAACCCGTGCAGCACGCCGGATAGGCCCACGTACCAGGCCAGTTCCGGCACCCGCCAGAAAATCAGCGCGCTGACCCCCAGACTGAGCACGCACAGGCGCCACAGCCAGGCCCACAGCGCAATCGGTTCCGGAAACAGCAGCGCAATGAGGACCAGACCCGCCATGTTCAAGCCGGTATGGGCCAGGCTGGCATGCACCAGATGGCCACTCAGCCAGCGCCAGTATTCACCGTCCTGCATCGCGCCGCGATCGTAACGCAGGGCCTCGGTGAAGGCGTCTCCGCCCAGGCTCAGGGCACCTATCAGCACAATCATGGTCAGACAGGCCAGCGCAGTCCGCCGATCTTCAAACCAGCGATCGATTATCATTAGCCCCATGATCTCTTCATTGCAAACTTACCCAATGTCCTATTCCCGTTCCAAAGGCTTCACCCTGATCGAAATCATGGTGGTCGTGGTCATTCTCGCGATTCTGGCCGCCGCTGTTGTGCCCCGCATCATGGGGCGACCCGATGAAGCGCGGGTCACCAAAGCCAAACAGGATATCCGCGTCCTGGAAAGCGCGCTGGAGCTGTACCGGCTGGATAATTTCAGTTATCCCAGCACGCAGCAAGGCCTGGAGGCCCTGGTCGTGCGCCCCGGCGGTGACCCTCCGGCGCCCAACTGGAAATCGGGCGGCTACATCAAGGCCCTGCCCAAGGATCCCTGGGGCAATCAGTACCACTATCTGAATCCCGGGGTCAAAGGCGAGATCGACATCTTTTCCTATGGCGCCGACGCCCGCCCCGGCGGCGCGGAAACGGCTGCGGACATCGGCAATTGGCCGACAGAAAGCTGAGTATCGCCCGCGCGGCACAGCGCGGTTTTACCCTGATCGAGATCCTCGTCGTGGTGTTCATCATCGGCGTGATTCTTGGTTTCGCCACGCTGAGCCTGTCCGGTCGTGCACTGGATGACCGGGCCGAAGAGGAAGCCCGGCGCCTGCTCGCGGTGTTTCGCCTGGCCAGCGACGAGGCGAGTCTCACCGGCCTGGAACTGGGCTGGCTGGCCACCGAGGAAGGCTATCGCTTCCTGGCTCTGGGCGAACAGGGCTGGGTGCCGTACGGGGAACGCAGCCCCTTGCGCGCCCGCAGCATCGAGGCGCCACTGTGTCTCAAGGTCAAAGTGGAAGATCTGCCAATCGTGACCGACCCCAAGCGCCTCAGCCCCCAGATCATGGTGCTGTCCAGCGGCGAGATGACCCCGTTTACCGTCGAATTGGGGGCGAAGAACCTGGACGTGGTGTTCGCGGTCTCGGCTAATTTGCTCGGCCAGCTGAGTTTTGAACGACAGCTCATTGATGAGTTCGGAGCGTATGGCTCATAACCGGGGATTCACCCTGATCGAAGTCCTGGCCGCGCTGATTGTGCTGGCCCTGACCCTGGGCGGCATTCTGAATGCCTCGGTGTTCTATGGCCGCAATGCGGCCTACCTGCAGGACAAGACCGTCGCAGGCTGGGTGGCCAATAACCAGATGATCGAAACGCAGCTGGCGCGCACCTGGCCGGAAACCGGACGCAGCAATGGCCGCATCGAAATGGCCCAGCGGGAGTGGTTCTGGGAACGTGAAGTCGAAAAGACCCCGGATGACCGGCTCCGCCGGATCAATCTGCGCGTCCGCCTGAACTCGGATGACGAGGACAGCTGGCTGGTGAAGCTGTCGGCATTCCTGGCCGCTCCGACCCCAGCGGCGACCCCATGAGGCAGCGCGGGTTCACCTTGCTTGAACTGGTCGCGGCGATGGCCATTTTCGCGATGATGAGCGTGATGGCTTACGGCGGGCTCAGTGCGCTGATCAATACCCGTGAAGGTCTCAATGCCAGCTACCAGCGGGTGCAGCAATGGCAGATGACCGTACAGCGCCTGCGCCTGGACCTTGGCCAGGTGCGCGCCCGACCCATTCGGGATCAGTTCGGCGACCCACAGCCCGCGCTGTACGAGCCCGAGGAAGGCCGTCTGGAATTCACCCACGGTGGCCGCCGCAATCCGTTGTTGCTGCCGCGCTCCAACCTCGAACGGGTGGCCTATTACCTGGACACGGACGGACGGCTGATCCGCCAGTCCTGGGCCCATCTGGATCGCGCTCAGGCCGATACGCCACTGGAACTGACCCTGCTCCATGACATTGATCGGCTGGCCTGGCGCTTCCTCGATGACCAGGATGAATGGCTCAAGGACTGGCCCCCCAACGCGCTGAGCAACACCCCCAATCAGGCCATTCCGATCCCCCGCGCCGTGGAGCTGCTGCTGGAAAGCAAGCGCCTGGGGGAATTGCGCTTTCTGTTTGTCACCGGAGTCGGGGCATGAGTCCGCATGGGCTGCAACAACAGGGGGTCGCGCTGATCACCGCGGTCATGGTGGTGGCCTTTGCCAGTACCATCGGGGCCGCCCTGATGGTGCAGCAGAATCTCGCGGTGCATCGCAGCAGCAACCTGTTTGCCCAGGATCAGGCCTGGTGGTATCTGGTCGGAATGGAACAATGGGCCACCACCCTGCTCGATCGGGACCGCGAAGACAATCAGTCCGATCATCTGGGTGAAGCCTGGGCGCAGCCCATCGACTTTCTGCCGGTCGATGAAGGTGCACTGTCCGGGCGACTGCTGGATCTGCAGGGGCGCTTCAACTTGCGCAGCCTGGTCAAGGACGGCGTCGTGGTCGAAGCGCGCCGGACCCAGTTTCTGCGCCTGCTGCGCGGCATCGAGGACATTCCGCCCGGCCGCGCCGATGACATCGCCACCGCGGTCGTCGACTGGATGGATGCGGACACCGAGCCGGGCTATCCCGGCGGAGCCGAGGATGGCGTGTATCTCTCCCGGACGCCGCCGTACCGGACCCCCAATGCACCGATGGAAAGTCTGAGTGAACTGTTCATCATCAATGGAATCGACCCCAAGATCTATGTCGCCCTGCTGCCCCATGTCGCGCTGCATCCCGGCGATCACAAGATCAACGTGAATACCGCCACCGCCCCCGCGCTGCTCAGCCTCAGCGAAGACATGAGCCTGGCGCAGGTCGACGGCATCATCAGCAAGCGTGAGCAGGCGCCGTATGAAAACGTGGACACGTTCATCACCGACGAACTGCTCGCCGGAATGGCGCTGAGCAGCGATGATCTGAGCACGCAAACCCAGTATTTCCTGGCCGAAGCCAGCGCCAACATCGGCCATGTTCGTTTAAGCTATGTGAGCCTGCTGGAACGAGCCCACCCGGCAAAAACCCGGGTGATCGCACACAGCCGTAACACGCTCTAGCGTCAGGCCTATCCTGCGCTCGCCCAGACCTCTAGAATACTCTGTTTAATAATGGATCGAACGCGTGCGCGAAACGCTACTGCTGCATCTCCCTGAGCAATCCGACGCTCCCTATGCGTGGCGGCTGCACGGCGCCGAGTCTGCGGACAGGATGGGCACGGGCTCTCTGGCGCAAGCGCTGGATGCGGCCGGTCATGCCCGGCTGGTGTTGCTGGCGCCCAGCGAAAAGATCCTGCTGACCGACGTTGATCTGCCGGTTCGTGCCCAGAACAAACTGCTGCAGGCGGTCCCCTATGCACTGGAAGACCGTCTGGCCACCGATGTCGACGACTTGCATTTCGCCGTCGGCAGCCGGCAGACCGACGGCAAGACGCCGGTTGCGGTCGTCGCCAGGGCGCAGTTGCAGGACTGGCTGGAACCCTTTGCGGAATTCGGCGTCCAGCCGGACATGCTGCTGCCCGACGTGCTGGCCCTGCCCTATGTGAGCGGCCAGATCAGCGCCTGTGTGACCGACGCCGGACGCTGTCTGATCCGCAGCGGCGAGGCCCGGGGCTTCGTGTTGCCGCTGGACATGCTGACGGTGGCGCTCAGCGGCGATCTCGATCTGCCCCTGAATCTGTCACGCCAGCGCGACGCGCCCGCGCTGCCGCCCGGCCTGAGCATCGCGCAGAGCCGCGAGATCGAAGCCATCGTACAGGCCCTGGAACTGCCGGCCAGCGCCGATCAGCGCATCAACCTGCTGCAGGGCAGTTTCACGCCCCGCAAGGCCACCGATCAGTGGCTCAAGGCGGCTCGACTGCCGGCGGCGCTTGCCGCCCTGTGGCTGATCACAGCCACGCTCAGCCTGGCCCTGGGCAATCATCAGGCTCAGGCCGAATCCGAGCGTCTGCGCGATCAGGCCCAGCAGCTGTTTGCCCAGAGCTTTCCGGCCATCACCCGGATCGTCGATCTGCGTATCCAGGCCGAACAGGAACTGGGTCGATTGCGCGGCAGCGGCGCCTCGGGCGGCTTCCTGTTCCTGCTCAGCCAGACCGCCCCCATGCTGGCCAAGGCGAAGGATTTGCAGCTGGATGGCGTACAGTTCCGGGATGGCTCGCTGTACTTGAGCCTGTCCGGTTCTGATCTGCAAGCGCTGGAGCGCTTGCGCGCCCAGTTCACCCGGAACCAGTCCCTGGCTCTCGAGGTCCAGTCCGCCCAGGCAGGCACTGACGGCGTGCAAATTCGACTCAAAGTGGATCAAGCCTGATGCGTGAATGGTATGACAGCCTGGAACCCCGGGAACAACTCATCGTTGGCATCGGGGCCCTGGTAGCCGGTTTGATGCTGGTGTTCCTGATCGTCTGGGAGCCGCTGGCGCAGCGCAGCGCCCGACTCGACACCGAAATCGC
>JBFJVB010000198.1:0-5296 GCA_041624435.1 Oceanococcus sp.
CGGCGCTGGCCGATGGTGAAATAGCACAGCCCCGGATGGCTGCCCAGCACGTGGCCGGTATCATCGACGATCTCGCCCCGCTGATCGCTCAGGTAGCGTGACAGGAACTCGCGCATGGGCCGCTCACCGATGAAACAGATGCCGGTGCTGTCCTTGCGCTGATAGTTGACCAGGCCACGTTCGCTGGCCATCTGGCGTACTTGCGGCTTGCTGTACTCGCCCAATGGAAACAGCACCTGAGCAAAGGCCCCAGGCTCCACGGCAGCCAGAAAATAGGTCTGATCCTTGTTCTGATCTTGCGCCCGTAACAGGTGGGTTCCCTGGGCATCGCGGCGGAGCCGCGCATAGTGACCCGTGGCGATGAACTCTGCGCCGAGGGTTTTCGCGTAGCGCAAAAATTCCTTGAATTTGATCTCCCGATTGCACAGCAGATCGGGGCTGGGCGTCCGGCCAGCCCGGTATTCGTCGAGAAAATGCGCAAAGACGCGTTGCTGATAGTCCTGGCTGAAGTCGGCGCGGTGCAGCGCGATGCCCAGATCCTTGCACACCTGGGCCGCCACCGCATAGTCCTCCGCTGCGGTGCAATAGGCGTCTTCGTCCTGCGCCCAGTTGAACATGAACAAGCCCTCAACCTGGTGCCCTTGCTCGAGCAGCAAAGCCGCCGTCAAGGCCGAATCAACCCCGCCGGAAACGCCAACAATGATATGGGCCATTCAGCACTGAGCTCCGTGCATTCGATGTTGTCAGGGACGATGTGTAGTATCTTTTACTAACGGGACAAGACGGGGGCGGGCAGGTTCATGGATGTGATCGGTCGACGGATCATTTTACTGTTTATTGCGGTGAGTTTCGCGGTGAGCACCCCCGTTATCGCCGAACAGCGCTATGGCCCGGTGAAGTTTGGTGAAGGGGTCTATTCCATTGCAGCTCAGTTTCGCGATAAAAGCGGCGACCTGAATCTGCGGCAATGGGCGCTGGCGATCTACAGCCTGAATCCCGACGCATTTGCCGCAGGTCTGGACAGCCTGCAAATTGGCGCCATGCTGAGGATTCCGGATGAAGCCCAGGTGCGGCGCAGCTGGCGGGCCGGCAAGGCCGCCCTGGCCGGCGCGCCGCTTGGAATTCAGGCGGTACCGGTTCCTGCGCTTGCACCGGCCATTTCCGCAGCCGAACGCCATCGGGTGCTGGAGCCGGAGCTGCCCAGCGATCTGAACCCATTGGGCGAGGGGGCCGGGCCACAGATCGGGTCCGGCCGCAGGTCTTCGCGGCCAGATCCGCTGATCACGGACTTCGAGCGCGAGTTCGTCCTGCTGCCGCAGGTCCCGGAAAATCTGAGTGCCCCCCCGGTGCAAGCATTCGGGCTGACCGAGGAGGCGGCCGATCCGCCAGCTGCGGCGGCACAGGGTTCCGATTTGCCTGAAGTTACGCCGCTCTTGCCTGGCTTGCTTGCGGAAACAGCCGAGGACCAGGACGCCGGCGAGGCCTTTGTCAACACCGCCCTGTACACCGCCTCGCTGCAAGCGATCGAGCTGCGAGACCATCGCCAGATGTTACCCCAGCTGCGCGAGCTGGAAGAGCGTTTCGCCGGGGATGCGGATTTCGATTACGTTTACGGGGTCAGCCTGCTGGACAGCGGTTATCCGGCCGAGGCCCTGTATCCCCTGTTGCGCGCCCATCATGCCCGTCCGGCCGATCTGGGCATCGAGCTGGATCTGGGGCGGGCTTATTTCGAAACCGGTGAGAACGAAACGGCGCGAGCCGTCTTCAACCGCTTGGCGGCCAGCGACCCGCCGCGGCAGGCCGCGCTGGTGATTGCCGGCTATCTGGACGCTGGCCGACGCCGGGCCGCCCGTTATGAACGCTACTGGTCCGCAGCTTTAGCGCTCAAAGGGGGATTCGACAGCAACGCCAATGGCGCTTCGGATCTGAGCGATTTCATCGGTTTCACGCTGGATGAAAACGCGCGTAGCGCCGAATCACCCTATAGCGAACTGGACGCTCAGGCGGAGATTTCCGTGCCGCTGAGCGCCCGTTGGTATGGCGTGATCGGTGCTCAGGCGCAGACCCGGCAGTACACGGATACGACCGAACTCAGCACCTCGCAGGGCGGACTGAGCAGCAGCCTGAATTACCGCCGAGGCAACTGGCAACTGGCCAGCAGTCTGAGTGCAAGCCAGGCTTACGTGGATGGACAGGTCAACAGCACCTATGCCTCGCTGGGCGGTTCCTGGACCTACGCCAACGCCTCACCCTGGCGTTACTCGAGCAGCATCAAGTACGGGCTGGCGCGTTATGAAGGCAGTTTGCTCGTGCGCAACGTGAATCAGGCCCTGCTGGCCTTGGGCGTGACGCGGCGCACCGGATGGGGCAGCGGCAGCGAACTGGGCGTCAATCTGCTCGCCGGGCAGGACGAGGCGCAGGAACCCGGTTCACCTTACGGTCGCGACTTGCTGGGTTTGGGCGCGCAGTTTACCAGCCAGTTGAATGTGAACTGGATGGTGGATTCACATGCCCAATTCCTGCGCTCCGCGTATGCAGGCGCCTTTTTCGGCTTGGAGCGCGAAGATCAGCAGTGGTCTGCCGGGATCGGCATCCGTCACGCCGTGCCACGCTGGACGGACTGGCAGCTGCGCCTGGCGGCTTCGTATCTGGATAACCGCTCTGATGTCGGCATCTACAGCTACGACCGAATCGATGCGGCATTGAGTCTAAGTCGGCAATTTGACTAGGGGATCCTGATGACACGACCCATTCTGTGCGTTTTGTTGAGCTTGTTTTCGGGACTTGCGCTGGCCGATGCCGGGCGCATCCTGTACGTGACCGGTCAGGTCACGGTGGAACGGCAGGGCAAACTGTACCGCGCGGCGAAAAACAGTGCGCTGGTTGCGGGGGATACCATCAATACCGGCGCCAGCGGCCGAACCCACCTGCGGATGCGGGACAAGACCCTGATTTCCCTGAAACCCAATACGCGTTTTGCGATCGAGGAGTTCCAGTACAGCGGTGAATCCGAGGCGCGCCCGCGCGAGGCGAGGACTCAGGCCCGCCCCGATCGCAGCGTTTTCGGCCTGTTCAAAGGCGGGTTTCGGGCCATAACCGGCTTGATTGGCCAGCGCGACAAGAATGCCTTCGGGGTCAATACGCCGGTAGCGACGATCGGGATTCGGGGGACCTCGTTCGTCGCTGATCTGGTGACCGAGCAGGGCCGCCCGCAGGCCTTCACCGGCGCGGAGCTGGCCAGCGTGGGTCTGGATATCGGCCTTGCTCAAGACGGTGTTCTCAGCGACGCGGATGCGGGTTTGCACCTGGCTCAGCTGGCGGATTCAGTCGGGACCCAGGCGGTGAGCGCGGGGGCGACCCGGTTGACCGTCGGGGTGGGAGACGGTGCCGTGGTGCTGACCAACAGCTTTGGCACGGTGTTGCTGGAAAACGGTGAGTTCGGGCAGGTGGCTCAAGGGCGGCAGCCGCGCCGGCTGTCGAAGCCTCAGGTGGATCCGGAAGCGAGTTCGGAGCAGCAAGGTGAAGAGACCGAATCGGCACGAGACGACGAGGGGCGCAGGGCCGCAGTTGGGAGCCGCTCGATGACCGGTGAAGACGGCCATCGCCGCCGTCCACCCCGGGCGCAGGAACGCGAAACGGTACCGGAGGAGACCGAATATCTGGTAGCGCTGGGCTCACGTAAGGATGTGAGTGTGGTCTCGACCCTGTCCGTTGCCGGCCAGCAAACCCAGGTTCTGACCATCGCGGATCGGGCCACCATCCCCGATGAAAATGGCAACCTGACCAATTTCATCGGCCGGGTGGAACGCAATGGGCAACTGGTGCCGGCCGTGATCGAGCTGGTAGACGGCCGGGTGGCCAATCCCGGTCAGGATATCGACACCGGCATGCAGTGGGGACGCTGGGCCGGGGATGCGCTGCGCGTGAGCTTTGCCGACGGGACCACGCGTCGGGTCGATTTGAGCAGCGCGCAACTGCATCTGATCCAGTCGGCCAGCCACGATGGCGGAATTGCCCTGCCGCTGACCGGAAGTCGTGAGTTTGTATTGCGGGGCAATACCGACCCCACGGACAATCTGGGCAATCTGGGTTTTCTGGGGGTGGCCGTCTTGCAGGCTGATTTTGACAACGCCAGGGTAAGCTCCGGCCTGGCCCTGAGCATCAACGAGCAGGTCTGGGAGGCCGTCGGTAGCGCGCCGCTGGGGGCGGCCTTGTCGCCCTCCACTCCGCATAATGTGTTCAGCGGGCAGTACACCACGGTCAGTGTTGCTGGGGCCGAGGGCGCGGCGGGGGAATTCAGCGGTTTTCTGACCGACCGGGCGGCCACAGCGGGTTTGAGTTATCAGCTGCGCAACGACACGCAAACGGTCAGTGGCGTCGTCGCCTTTTCAGCGCAACCGCAGTAGGGCGGGTAGGAGCAGAATCATGGATGTACAAGCCTTCAAGCCGGTCCTGCTGGTCTGCGTGCTGGGCGGGATGTTGGCAGCCTGCGGGCAAGCCGGGCAAAGCGCCCCGCGCAGCCTGCAGGGCGCCGTGGTCAAGGGGCCGGTACAGAACGCGGTGGTGGAAATCCTTGCCTATGACCGCTCAGGCAATCCTGTCGAACCACCGATTGCGAGCGTGCAGACCGGCGCCGATGGGTCTTTCTCTGCGCCGAACCTGCCCGCTGGCAGTTATCTGGCCCGCAGCCGTGGCGGCAGTTTTTTCGACGAATCGGATCCCAACGGTCTGCGGCGCATCGAACTGACGGCCGAACAGGGCTTTGAAACCCTGATTCCGGAAAATGCGTCCAGCATGAGCATCACGCCGTATACCCAGGCCCTGGTGGACAAGCTGCGCCGTCAGGCCAGCAGTCAAAACCAGGCCTTTGGCAGCCTGATCGAAGGCGCGCGGGCGCAGTTCCGTGAAGCCTTTGGCTTTGATGTGCTCACTACCATCCCGGCCAATCCGGCATCACCAGACCCGGACAGCAGCGAAGCGGCGATTGATTACGCGCTGGCCCTGGGCGGTTTCGCCATGGCCATCAACAGCTTTGCGATCGCGCAGGATGTGCCGGTGCCCACCTTTGACCTGATTCGGGCCTACGCCCTGGATATCAGTGACGGTGTACTTGACGGCGCCAGCAGCGGTGCCAAACTGCATATCCTGAGGATTCAGGTGGTGCCGAGTATTGATCTGTCGATCAGGCGATACCTGCATAATAATCTGCCGACCTTCCGACGTTTTCCTAATTTTCGCCGGGCGCCACCACCACCGAATTTCATTCGGATAAGCTCGCTGGCGCCGCCGTCAAACA
>JBFJVB010000199.1:0-5256 GCA_041624435.1 Oceanococcus sp.
CCGATCACCGGCCTGTTCCTGGTGGTGGGCGAGCGGGGCCCACAGGCCCGAATCCTGATCGATGCGCGTGCGCAAGCCGTCAACCACCCGCTGGTGCAGCGCCTGGCGCCGGCCCTGCAGCAGCGAGCCATAGGCCACGTCCTGGGTCAGCGCGTGCTTGAACTGGAAGCGCTCGGCACCCAGCGGGTGCACCAGGTCCGCCAGCCGCAGGCGTTCCAGGCTCTGCTCCAGCTGCGCCGGCTCGGCCCCGGACAGTTCGGCCAGCGGCGTGCTGCCGAACTGTCGGCCGAGCACCGCCGCGGCTTGCAGCGCGGCCTTGTCCGCTTCGGCGAGGCGATCGATGCGGGCGGCCAGCACGTTGTGCACGCTGTCGGGCAGCGGCAGCTCCAGCGCGGGCCGCGCCAGGCGGTAGGCGCCGCGCTCACCGCTCAGCTCGCCGGCTTCGATCAGGCTGTGGACGATCTCCTCGGCGAAGAAGGGATTGCCGGCGCTGGCTTCGGCGATGCGGCGCAACAGCGCATCGAGTTCGGGGTCGTCGCCCAGGGATTCCTGCAGCATCTCGGCCTGCGCCTCGGGGTCGAGCTGTTGCAGTGACAATCGTTGCACGTGGGCGTCCTCATCGCCCCAGCGCGGGCGAAACTCGGGCCGGTAGTTCATCACCAGCAGACTGCGCGTGCCGACGACGGCAGGGACCCAGTGCGCGAGGACACTCAGCGACGCTTCGTCGAACCAGTGCAGGTCCTCGGCGATGTAGACGGTCGGCTCCGAACCCGCAGCGCGCAGGCACCAGCTGAGGCCGCGAATCACCGCCGCCTGGCGGACCTCCGGCGACATCGGCGGCGGCGGATCGTCCGGGTCGGGCACGCCGATGATCTCATAGGCCAGCGGCAGCTGGGCTTCGGCGCGCGGGTCCCAGGCCAGGAATTTCTCGCGCAGCTTGGCGCGCCGCTGCGCCGGGGAATCCTCGGCCGTGAAGCCGTAGAACGGGGCAAGCAGCTGGAACAGCGCGCTGTAGGGCGCCATGCGGCCCTGCGACTGGCCCTGTGCGGTGATGACCTTGAGATCGCCCTGCGCCTCGCAGGCCTGGCGGAATTCCCAGCACAGGCGACTCTTGCCGACACCGGGGGGCGCCACGAACTCCACCACTTGGCCGCGGCCGGCGCGGGCGCGCTTCAGCGCCTGCTGCAGCAGCGCCATTTCGCTGTCGCGACCGACGAAGGGGGAAAAACCGCGCTCACGCGCAATATCCAGCCGGGTGCGTCCGGCACGGGCCGCGTCCAGCCGAAACACCGGCAAGGGCCGACTGAGCCCCTTGAGCGTCTGCTCGCCCAGCGGCTGCAATTCGAAGTAGCCGGCGGCCAGTTTCTCGGTATGGGCCGAGAGCAGGGCCGTGCCCGGCTGCGCCAGCGCCTCCAGCCGCGCCGCGATGCCCACCACCTGACCCTGGGCCGTGTAGTCCATGCGCAAATCGTCGCCAATTCTGCCGACCACGACTTCGCCGGAATTGATCCCGATGCGGGCCTGCAATGCCAGCCCGTGTTCGCCTTCCAGCGCCTCGCGCAGTTCGACCAGCGCCACCTGGATAGCCAGCGCCGCCTGGCAGGCACGGCGCGCATGATCCTCGGCGGCTATGGGGGCGCCGAACAGCGCCATCACCCCGTCGCCGGTGTACTGGTTGATGGTGCCCTCATGCTCATGCACCGCGGCGCCCACCAGCGCGAAGAAGCGATCCAGGGTGGCATGCCAGTTCTCCGGCCCGAGCGCTTCGGCCAGATCCATCGAGCCGGCCACATCGCAGAACAGCACGGTGACCTGCTTCTTCTCGCCTTCCATCGCGGAACGGCTGGCGAGAATTTTTTCAGCCAGATGTTTGGGCGTGTAGCTGAGGGATTCGGCATTGCCCGCGTCTGGTAGGAGCGGCTTCAGCCGCGAATGGATTTGGCGGCTTTCACCTGCGGCTGATTCGCGACTGACATCGCTCCTACCGGAGGGTGGCGAGTCTTCGTCGGCACACCAGACCAGCGCCTTGCCTTCGCGCCGCGCGACCTGCTGGATATCAACCAGTTCTTCGACGATTTCGTCCAGTTCGTCACCTTCGAGATGCAGCTGGCGACCGAGCCCGCGAACTGACAGACGCTGCTGCTCCTGGAGCACGGATTTCGCGGCGTTCAGTTGCTCGACGAAGTTCATCGGGCCAGAAGCCCTGCCAGTCGCTGCGCCTGAGCGACAGCGCCCATTTGCAGATAGCTGGCGTGGGCGGCTTGAAGCGCCTGGGTCGCTGCCTCGGGGTCGCCCCGATATTGGGCCAGCTGTGCGCGACATTCATGCAATTCCGGCTGGCAGATGTTGACGCCTGTCTCGTTGATTCTCTCCTGCGCGAGGTCGAGCGTCTCTTCGATGCGTGGCAAGACCTCAGCATTCCCGTGCTTGAGCAATACCTGGGCCAACGCCAGTCTGCCCCGGATTTCGCAGTAGCCGGAGTGCTGCTGGTGAGCCACGCGGGCGCCGGTGACCGCTTCCTGTTCGGCCCGCTCCAGATCTCCACGCCCGAGCAGGCTCAGGGCAAGCTCCGCGCGGACCGTGCCTTCGAACATGCGATTGGCCCCTGCCAGTATTTCCTCCAGCGTCTCTTCGTAGACCGCTATGGCCTGATTCCACTCTTTTTCGAATCGGTGGCAGACACCGCTCATGAACAGCCCGGAATAGCGTGCCTGTGGCGTGGCGCTTTTCTCGCCGGCGGCACGCGCGATGGCGGTATGCCTGCGAGCCGCTTCCAGGTCTGCGCAGACGATATCCCGGTCAATGCGGGCGATCTGAATCCAGGTCTGCACCTCGTGATCACCGTGTTCGCATGCCATGGCTTCGGCACGATCACAGACTGCACTGCCTTCTTCCAGGCGGCCAAGGCGGAACAGCATGTAGGCATGGGAATGCATCAGCCCGAGCAGTGGACTGTAACCTGTAAATTCCGCGCCGTAGGTCGGATCGGCCTTGAGGTGATCACCGATCTCTCCAAATATGGCGAGCCCTTCTTGCAGGCGCGCTGCAAACAGGCAGCCGTAGGCCCAGTGCGATCGCATGGCGAGTTGTAGCGCTTCATTGTCCGTTTGATCCGCCAGTCGAGCGGCCTCCCGGCCATAGCGGGCCTGCTCCTCTGAAGCGCCATCCGCCAGCCCCAGTACGCCGCTATAAACACCATGCAGTGCGGCTTGCGAGAGCAGGTCGCCGGCTTCTTCGGCCAGTTGCAGGCCCTCTTCGAACAGTGGCGTCATTTCGGTTGTCGAGATGCCCAGCCGCCAAGCCAGTCCTAATGCGCCAATGCAAGCCGTGGTGCCGAGCGCGCGAGTTTCCGCGGTGCGGGGCAGCGCATGCAGAAGATGGCGCACGCGTTGCCAGTGCCGCAGTCCTTCTGTCGCGTTCGTCAGGCCAGCCCATTCCGCGGCCCGTTTGTTCCATTGTGCGGCCAGCAGACCCTCGCCCGCTTCTTCCCAGTGATGGGCCAGCAGAGCCGCCTGCTCATCGAGATGCTCAGCTTGCTGTTGTTCGATGGCGCGGGCCACGGTCGCATGCGCCTGACGCCGGGCCTCTGCGAGCTGGCTGTTCAGCGCAACTTCCTGGGTCAGCGGATGCTTGAAGGTGAACTCCAGCGCCGGGTAGCTGGCTTGCTCGCGAATGAATTCCAACTGCTGCAGGTCCTTCAGGGCCGCATGCAGAGCCGCTTCGGACGCTTCGGTGACGGCCGCCAGCAGGGCTGCGGAGAAATCCTTGCCGATGACCGCGGCGATCTGCAGCAGCTGCTTCTGATCATCCGGCAGTTTGTCGATACGTGCGGCCAGCACGGCCTGCACGGTATCGGGCACCTGCAAGCGCTCGATGGGCTGCATCAGTTCATAGGCACCGCGAGCGCCCGCCAATTGACCGGATTCGATCAATGCCTGCGCGACCTCCTCGGCGAAGAACGGATTGCCTTCGGTTTTCTCGTAGATCGCTTTGGCAAGGTCGGTCAGGCTCTCGTGTGAACCCAGCAGATCGGCCACCAGTTCGGCAACAGCCTTGCGATCCAGCGGGGTCAACGCGATCTGCCGATACCACGACCGGCCCATCCAGGCAGCCCGGTATTCGGGACGGAAGTTCAGCAGGATGAGCAGATTCGGAGCGCCGGCCAGCACCTCCAGCAGCTGGGCCAGAAACTGATCGCTGGCGGCATCCAGCCAGTGCAGATCCTCGACCATCAGCAGCACGGTCTGTAGCGCGGTGCGCTGGCCGATCAGTGCCTGCATGACGACCAGCAGCTGGCGCTGGCGCAGCTCCGGGTCCAGACGCGGTGCAGGACGCTCGGGATCGGCGAGCCCCAGAAAGTCGAACACCAGCGGCGTGAGTTCGTCAACGCCCACATCCAGTTGCCGCATGCGCTGCTCGATTCTTTCGCGTGCGACAGGCTCATCGTCATCGCCCTGGATGCCGAAGCAGGTCCGAAACAGCTGCAGGATCGGCATCAGGGAGATGTTGCGACCATGGGCGGCGCCGCGACAGAGATAGCTTTCCATTCCCTGGCTTTCGCAGCGCTGCAGAAATTCGAAGCACAGGCGTGACTTGCCCGTGCCCGCCGGAGCCATGACGCCGATGACCTGTCCAGCCCCCGCCCGGGTCTGTTCAATGGCGGACTCCAGCACACGTACATCCAGACTGCGACCCACGAATTTCGAGAACCCACGCTCGCGCGCAACATCGAGCCGGGTTCGGTCGAATCTGGCCGCTGCCAACTGAAAAACCTCAAGAGCATCAGCCACGCCCTTGATCTGCCTGCACCCCTCGGAGTGCAGGTCAAAGAAGCCTTCGACCAGTTTCCGGGTGTGCGCGGACAGCAGAATGCCGTTCGCTGGCGCCAGCGACTCCAGCCGGGCGGCAATGCCCACCACCTGCCCCTGCGCGGTGTAATCCATGCGCAAGTCATCGCCGATCCTGCCGACTACGACTTCCCCGGAGTTGATGCCGATGCGGGCGGCGAACTGCTCGCCGTACTCGGCTTCGACTTTGGAGCGCAGTTCGGAAAGCTTTTCCTGCATCGCCAAGGCCGCCATGCAGGCACTACGCGCATGGTCTTCCGCCGCAATGGGCGCGCCAAACAGCGCCATGATCCCGTCGCCGGTGTACTGATTCACCGTGCCTTCGAATGCGTGCACGCTCGAGGTCAGCACGTCGAAAAATCGATTCAGGGTCTGGTGCCAGGCTTCTGGCCCCAGTGCTTCCGCCAGG
>JBFJVB010000200.1:0-5251 GCA_041624435.1 Oceanococcus sp.
CCCGTCAAGCCGACCGGACCAAGCCGCTCGAGCCAACGCGAACCGCGTAGCGGCGCGAAACCCGGGTGCCCTTCTCTTTGCCTACTTCTCTTGGGCACGCAGGAGAAAGTAGGTCGCTCGCCTGACAGGCGAGTGAAACCATAAACCTAAGGAACTCGGTTTTACCGGGAGACAAAAAAATGAGCCAAAAGATCAATACCCAGGTCCTCGTCATTGGTGGTGGCCCCGGCGGCTACGTCGCGGCGATCCGCGCCGGCCAGCTGGGGCTGAAAACCACGCTGGTGGAAGCCGACCGGCTGGGCGGCACCTGTCTGATGCGTGGTTGTATCCCGTCCAAAGCCATGATCCATGTCGCCAGCAAGCTGGAAGACATGCTCGCTCACGTCGGTCAGGGCCACCTGGGCATCCGGCTGTCGAGCATGCCGGAGTTTGACCTGGGCTATGCGAAGCAGTGGAAGGACGACATCGTCGATCGTCTGAACCGTGGTGTGGCCGGGCTGCTGAAAAAGGCCAAGGTCGAGGTGGTGCAGGGCTGGGCCAGCTTTAGCGACGCCAAGCATTGCAGTGTCGAAACAGCCGGTGGACCGGTGAAGATTCAGGCCGAGAACGTGATTCTGGCCACTGGTTCGGTCGCGGCCGGGCTGGCGCATCTGCCGTTTGATGAGCGGGTGCTGTCGTCCACGCAGGCGCTGGACCTGTGCCAGGTGCCGAAGAGCCTGGCGGTGGTCGGGGCTGGTTATATCGGCCTGGAGCTGGGTATCGCCTTTGCCAAGATGGGCTGCAAGGTCAGTTTTGTCGAGGCGCAGGAGCGCATCCTGCCGTTGTACGATCGCGAGATGGTGCGGCCGCTCGAGCAGTGGTTGCAACGCCATGAAATCCCGGTGCATCTGGCCACCAAGGCCAGCGCGATCGGCGCCGCCCATCTGGATGCGGTGACGCCGGACGGCAACACGCTTCAGGTCGAGGCCGAAAAAGTGCTGGTCACCGTGGGGCGTCGCCCGAATACCAGGAACTGGGGCCTGGAAGATATGCAAGTGGACATGGACGGCGCCTTCGTCAAGGTGGATGCGCAGTGCCGCACCTCAATGAAAGGGGTCTATGCGATCGGGGATCTGGTCGGCGAGCCCATGCTGGCGCACAAGGCCAGTGCCCAGGGCGAGATGGTCGCCGAAATCATCGCTGGCCAGCGCCGCGCCTTCGAGCCGCGGGCGATTCCGGCCGTGTGCTTCACCGAGCCGGAAATCGTCGGCGTGGGGATGGGCCCGGACGAGGCCAGGGCGGCCGGAATCGAGGTCAAGCTGGGCAAGTTCCCGTTCATGGCCAATGGTCGTTCACTGGCGATGGAGGCCGGCAGCGACGGCGGCTTTGTGCGGGTCACCGCCCGAGCCGACAATCATCTGCTGCTGGGTATCCACGCGGTGGGCCGGCAGGTGTCGGAGCTGTCCGGGGAATTCGTGCATGCCCTGGAAATGGGCGCCACGCTGGAAGATATCGCCGGCACCATCCACGTCCACCCGAGCATGACCGAAGCCTTCCATGAGGCCGCGTTGTCGGCGCTGGGCCATGCGATTCATTCTTAGCCGGACGCTTTGAGCCGATCAGGCTGGGTACAATGGGGCGATGAATGACGGCGCCCTGTTTCTTGATGAGGCCTATCTGGCCGCTATGCATGAAACCGGCTGCGCCAGCGCCCGGACCGGTTGGCAGCGGCTGGACTTCAGCGGCGCCGCCCCGCTGTATCGCAAGGCCCATTCCTGGGGCGAGTTTGTATTCGACTTTGAGTTCGCCCGAGCCTACGCTCAGGCCGGTCTGGAGTATTACCCCAAGCTGGTGTGTGCCGTGCCGTATACGCCGGTGACCGGCCCCCGTCTGAGGGGCCAGGCCAGTGGCGAGGCCCTGCAACAACTGTGTGAGGAGCAAGCGGCATCCAGTGCCCATATCCTGTTCCTGCCCCAGGCAGAGGCGCGGCTGATTGAAGGCGAGGGTTGGTTGCGTCGCGACGATGTACGATTCGTCTGGACGAACCGGGGCTATGCTCACTTCGACGCTTTCCTCGCCGCCCTGGCAAGCAAGAAGCGCAAGAATATCCGTGCGGAGCGGCGCAAGCTTGCCGCCCTGGAGCTGGATATCCGCTGGCAGACTGCGGCGGAATTTTCCCGGGCCGAATGGGATCAGCTCTTTGCCCTGTATGCCAGCACCTATGCGCTGCGCGGCCAGGCGCCGTATCTCAACCAGGACTGCCTGATGCAATGGGCGCGCACCCTGCCCGAGGCCTATGTGTTTTGCGTGGCGCGGCAACACAGCCGGCTGGTCGCCATGGCCTATTTCTTTCGCGATCAGAGCGCGCTCTACGGACGCCATTGGGGCAGCAGCATCGTGGCCGACAGTCTGCATTTCGAGTTGTGCTATTACCGTGGGATCGAATACTGCATCGCCCATGGGCTCGAACGTTTCGACGCTGGCGTGCAGGGCGAGCATCGCTTGCTGCGCGGTTTCGAACCCGTGCGCACGCAATCCATGCACTGGTTTTCAGACCGGCGTTTTCAGGCCGCAATCGGCCACTATCTGCTTCGAGAACGCGAAATGATGCGCCGGCAGTTCGAGCACCTGCGGCAGAAAACCGCCTTCGCGGAGCGTGGTCTCTGAAGCTAGAAAGGAATCCAGGATTTCTTTTTGGTGAAATGCAGATAACCCACGCTGACCCCGGCGCGGGCGCCAACGCCGGTGCGAATCGGGGCGATGGTGATCTGGCCGCTGCGTAAGTAATTCAGGCTCACGCCGGCGATGAAATACAAGGAGCCATCGACTCCGGGAAAGCGCTGATAAAGCTGCGCCGTGTTGTCCAGATCATAGATCAGCGCCAGCACCTTGGAGGCGTTGCCGCCAGTATCGAAGCCGATGCTGGGACCTTGCCAGAACAGGGCCTGGGATTCGCCCGCGACGGTTTCCAGCTGGCCCTGGCCGTAACGGGCGCCGATCCCGATGGCGCCGCTGATTTCCTCGCCGGTGATAAACGCATTGGGCTGGCCGAGTTCGGAAAAAGCCTTCTGTATGGCCTTGGCCAGGCCCTCGGTCACGTCGCCGAAAAAGGTTTCGGCCTTTTGCAGGACTTCCTTTTCGCTGAAGCCGGTCTTGGGCTGCTGGGCATCCTGATCCTCGCCCCAGCTCGGCAGCGCGATGAGTAAGGCGACGGTCATGCTGAGGCTTTTGATCAAGATGCTCATAGGAGTAGGTTTCGAACCGGTCGTATTGCGGGAGAAGGGGTGGGCCAACAATGGACTACGCCGCTGGCGCGAAGTTCGCAGCCCGCAGCAGGGTCAAGGATAGCGCAGCGATCATCGAACGATCCTGTCGCGGATAATTTAACTCATGCATGGTCGCCGGTGATTGAGCCCTGGATACGGTTTTGCTGCGCCCGGTTTCGGCGCGCCGAGCCCAGCGCAGCTCGCGTGCGCCTCCAGCGGGCTCAGGTAGCCATATGCTTGACCAGAGCCTGGGTCAGGCGGGCGGGCATCAACCCGATCAGCTTGGCGAAAAATCGCGCTTCGAAACCCACCGGCCAATGCACCCGGGTGCTCCCGGAACCAGCAGTTGCGGCCTGCCAGGCCACCCTGGCCACGTCGGCCGGGACCAGCTTGACCCCCATGCGCTCGATGCTGTCCGCTTTCATGCCCGTGACCATCCTGGTCTGCACGAACAGTGGCCACAGATCGACCACGCGAATGCCATGGGTCTGCCACTCGATATTCAGTCCTTCGGTCAGTCCCCGCACCGCGAATTTGCTCGCGGCATAACTGGCCAGAGCGGGCTGGCCGTAAATGGCCGAGGCCGAGGCCATGTTGATGATGCAGGGTTCGACGCTGCCGCGCAGATGGGCGAATGCGGCGTGGCAGCCGTTCATCACGCCGGTGACATTGATCTCGACGATGCGCCGATGGCTGTCCATCGCAATCTCCTGGAAGGGGCCGGAATCCAGGATGCCGGCATTATTGACCAGCACGTTCAGGCTCGCTCCGGCGGCGCTTGCGAACGCCTCCAGGGCCTGGTCCCAGGCCGCCCGGTCGGTCACATCGAGTACGCCGGCATGGCAGTGATCGGCGCCCAGGGCGTGTTGCAGCGCGGTGACGCCTTCCTGGTCGATGTCAAATGCGCCGACATACCAGCCCTGCGCGGCGAAATGTTCGGCAATGGCGCGACCAATGCCAGCCGCGGCGCCGGTAATCAGAATGGTTTTACGAGTCATGGCGGGGAATACCTGGGAGCACGGGTCCGATCTTAGCGCTTGTGTGCCAGACGTGGTCAACCGAATCGGTGCAGCGACGTTGAAACTGCAAATCCTTATGGAGAACGGCATGGACCTGAGAAAACTTGCGCTGCTGATCAGCAGTGGCGCGCTGGCCGCCTGTCAGGTCGTTGACCCTGGCGCGGCGGACACCGGCTCGCTCGACGGAGTCTGGCGCGGCGCGGTCACCGCTGAATCGAAACAGACACCGATGCAGGCCCATGTGCTGGACGGCTTGCTGCTCAGCGTGGAGCTCGACGGCGCCGGGGCGCACAGCGGTGAGCTGGTCATGGACAACGGTGAACTCAGCGGGTTGTATGCCTCCCGCGATGCCCTGGGGCGCCGCGATACGGACTACACTGTTTTGGGCTCGGCCGTTCCCTATGACCGGCTTGAGGCCTCGCTACTGGGGGCCGGTCCGGCGCGGCGGATGAGCCTGTATTACGACCAGGCCCGGAGTTTTGCCGGATCCTCCTACGCCACCGTGGCCGGCTTGTATGCATATTACGGCAGCGACTTGCAGCTCACGCTCAGCATTGATCACCATGGTGACATTGAAGCCTATGACGATGCGGGTTGCGCCTATTTTGGTCAGCTGCGGGTACCCGACCGGGAACAGAACCTGTACGCCGTGTCGCTGGACGTGGAAGGCTGCGCTCTGGCCGGTGATTATGGCTTCGGGATAGGCAGTCTGGCCTACGGCCCAGGCGGCGTGCTCGAACTCAGCCTGCCGATCTGGTTCGATGAGCAGGATCGGGTCGAGGCCTGGATTCTGGAACGCGTGCAATAAAAAACGGCGTACCGGGCTTTTGCCCGGCACGCCGTGTTCACCTGTCGGTGCTGCAGTCTCAGGAAGACTTGGGTTCCACGGCCTGTTTGGCTTTGGAAGTCGCCATTCGTGCCCGCGAAGTTACCGTTTTGCCTGCGCTCGCCGCAGTGGCGGTTGCGCTGCTGGCGGCTTTCTTGGCC
>JBFJVB010000201.1:0-5249 GCA_041624435.1 Oceanococcus sp.
CCCGCACAACACGCCAGTTCCAGTGCCTCGCGGATTTCGCCTTCCTCTGCAACACGCCCCATGCTCAGGTTCAGACCCACGGTTCCGTTCAAGAATCCCGGATGCTGTGGCAGGAAACCGATCTGGCTGCGCAGGGCATGCGGGTCATACTGACTCATTTTGCAGTCGTCCAGGTAGGCACTGCCTTGATCCGGGCTGTACATGCCTGACAGGAGTCGGAGCAGGGTGGTCTTGCCTGAGCCCATCGGTCCCAGCACCGCGACAATTTCACCGGCTGCAATGCTTAGATTCAGGCCCGCTACGGCCGGTGGTGCCGCATCGGCATATGCAAAACTCACCCCGTCCAGGCGGAACCGGCCTTGGACCCGTGTTTGAATGCCCTCGGGGTTCGCAGCTTCCGAATCCAGGTCCATCAGGGTATTCAATCCAGTCAGGGCAATGCGCGTGCGTGACCAGCGCGCGGTCAGCCCTGCCAAGGCACCCAGGGGGGCGATGATGCGGCCGGTGAGGATTGAGGCGGCGATCAGTCCACCCAGGCTCAATTCGCCAGCAAAGACCCGATACGTACCAGCAAGAATCACCAGCACACTGGCGAGCAGGCCGGCCAGATAAGCGTAACTGTTGACCAGCGAGGTTAGATTCTGGCGCCGGTTGCCGAGGCGGGCGGCCTCGTCCACCAAGCGGTGCCAGCGGGTGCGCAGCGCGTTTTCACCGGAACTCGCCTTGATGGTTTCAAGGTTGTACATGGCCTCCACCGCCACGGCGTTTTTCTGCGCGCCCAGCTGCTGCGCCTGCATGGAGACATTGAACAACGGCCGGTTAATCAGGGCGACCACCACAAAGATCGACGCGCCGGCCGCCACCGGGATCAGTGCCAATGGCCCGGATATCAAGGCCATGACGCCGGCGTAAATGAGCAGAAAGGGCAGGTCGGTAACCGCCGCAAGCGTGATGCCGGTGAAGTAGTCCCGCAGGTGGTCAAATTCGAGAAACTGTTGCGCGGCCACCGCCCCTGAGCGCGGTTTGGCTTTGAGTTTGACGCCGGTCACCTGTCGAAACAATCGGTTGGAAACGTCAACGTCCAGATTGCGCCCAGCCCAATCCAGCAGCTGAAAGCGCATCAGCCTGAACAGGAAATCGAACCCCACGGCGATGCAGACACCCAATGCCAGCGCCCAGAGCGTCGCCACCGCGGTGTTTGGCACGACCCGGTCGTAAACGTTCATGACATACAAAGGCATGGCCAGCGCGAGGCTATTGATCAGCAAGGAGGCCAGAATGACATCCCCATAATCGCCACGCAGGCGCCACAAAGCCTGCAAGAACCAGCGGTTCCGCTTGGCTCCGGGATGCATTTCGCTGCCGCGTCCATCGTCCAGCGCGGGGGCTTCCACCGCAAACACGCAGGCCTCGCTGTCCAACGCCGCCAGGGCGTCTGCACTGAGCTGGCGGGATCCGACCATGAAGCCCTCGGGCAGACGCTCGACGAGCGTGATCTGGCCGCCCAAACTGGCCAGACAGAACCGTGTCGTGGCACGCAACCAGATTTTCAGCGTCTGTCGCGTATGGGGCACCACAGCCGCGGTCAATGCGCTTGCAATCTGGGCCTCCGCATCGCGTTCACAGGTACTCAGCGCGAGACGAACCGCCGATTCATCGAAGCTGGTGTTAAAGGCTGCGCACAATCGACGCATACCGGTCATGAGGCCCTGTTCCGCGGTTTGAAAGCTCGCCGGATCGGAATCAGCACTCAGGTGGTGTACCCCTTCGGCATCACCCATGCCACACCAGAACAGAAATTTTGCCGTGGGACCCGAACGCAGGAGAAAGGGCGGTCTCTGCCAACAACATCACAGCGATCCCATTTCTCCCACATTCAAGGTTCTGCGAATCTCATCCGACTTGAACCCCAGCGCTGAGGGGCGAATCACCCCCGGCAACGCCACGACATCATAGAGTTCTTCCACCACGCCGCTAATCGACAGACTGTGCACAACATCGCCCGTGATCAGGTTGATCACATAGATGGCACAGTGCGCGGATACGCCCGCTTTCTCCAGGCGATCATCCAGGGGCAAGCCCTGAAAGGTCTTGTTTTCGCCCCGCGGGCTTGACAGGCCGATCAGCGCATAATCACCGTGGATGGCCAGCCCGCGGGCGTAACCCGGACAGAAAGCGACCGCTTCGAATTTGCCCGTATCAATATCGACACAGCCGAAGTCACCGTTTCCGGAGTCCAGCAGCCAGAGCTTGCCGTTGTGCATGCGCGGGCTGTGCGGCATCGAAAACCCGCTGGCGACGGTTTCGCCGGAAGCCACGTCGATGACCACGCCACCGTCGATGCGGTGCTGGCGCCATCCCTCATGCACATCGGTGCTGGAAACGGCCGTAACAAACCGTGGCGTGCCGGCGTCCATGGCCAGCCCGTTCAAGTGACAGCGATCTTCCGCCGCCAGCTTGGAAATGAACGGCGGCTTCCACAGAGGAGTAAAACTATTTTCGCCATCGACGGTCGCCAGGCAGGAGAACAAGGTATTGACGAAAATCAGGCGCCCATTCTTGTCCACCGCCATATCGTGCGCATCGACATCACCTGTAACCCAGGAGGCCTGCGGCACGTAGAGGCGGTCGTACCCATTGGCGTCTTGCCCGGTAGGGACGATATTGTTGAACCGCCAGATCTGGTACAGGTTACTCATGTACAAGGAGTCGTTATGACTGCACAGGCCCATGCACCGCTCGAACGTTCTTTCGAATACCGATAAACGTCCATCGGGTGGCTGTAGTCCAATCAGAAACAGCTTGCCGGTTTGATACGTCGTAAACGCGAGACTGAGCTTATGCTCCAGCATCCAGGGCACGAACTGACGGCTTGCGTTCATCTCGATTTTGGGCTGCTTGGCCGGCTTATTGTTCATGGCGTCGGCCATCAACGTCGGTTGTTACCAGAAGCGTCGACGTAGCGGCGCGATTCTGTTCAGCTGTCATTTGATTCCCTAACTGGCTTGGTGTGGTTGGTGCCATAACCCAACAGCCACTTTGGGAGTGCCGAGTTTTCTGCGGCAAAAGAAAGAATAACGCCGACTGGCGCTGGCTGAGCGCGCGCGATGTGCCATGGTACCCCAGCTTGCGCCAGTTTAGCCAAATGCGGCAAAGCGTCTGGGACGAGGCACTCGCCCGCGTAGCGCAAGCCATTGGGCGTTTGCCGTGAGGAGCCGGACAGCAAGCCGTGCTGGGCGGGTAGTCGGCACCGGGCCGGCGACATCCGCGTCACGCCATCCGCCGAGACTCGACGGCATATGCAGGTTGAAACCGGGGCGTTTTCAACCTGTGCCGCTGACAGCTTCGGGCGCTATGCGATCCTGGAGGCGATCAGAATCACCCCATGCTGGTCGCCTGAACGAGACACTGAGCGAGTTCGTGGCAAGCAACGGAGGGGAGCGTGGCACGGATGAAAATGTCAGCGAATACGGGCGGGACCTTATCCGTGTGGACGCTCGTGATTTTTGCTGATATCCCGCTGATCAAATCGACAATGGCTGAACAGTTCTACTTGGTCGATTCACCGGAGGGCATGTCCATCGTAGCTATCTGTTTATCCTATTTAACATAATATACATTATCCATAGTTGTGTCAGTTCCCATAAACTCCAAAAGCCGGCCAGGATTTGGCTGTGCAGACCCTGTTTTAGGTATCCTTTACGGCATAATTATCAAAGCACCTCAGGGGAATCTTGCGGCCATGGCGCAACCAATATCCACGATCAGCCTAGAACAGTTTCGAAAACTGACGCCAATCAATGGCTTGCGCGAAGAAAGTCTGCAGCAACTTTACCGTCGCGTCACGGTTCATAAGGCCAAACCCGGTGACGAGCTGTTCAAAGTGGGCAGCAACAGCGCAGATTCGTTCTATCTGCTCAGTGGTGAGCTGGAACTGCGTGATCACGCTGGCGTGGTCATGCGCGCTCTGAGCGGTGGGTCGAAAGACGCCGAGCACCGCATCGCGCATCAGATCCCGCGCAAATTCAGTGCGCGCTGCCATACCGAGGTGACCTACCTGCGCATCGATTCGAGTCTGCTCGATGTCATGCTGACCTGGGACCAGACCGACTCGTTCGAAGTGGATGAACTGCACGCCGATCAGGCTGACAGCAGTGACTGGATGACCCGCCTGCTGCAGATGAGCGCGTTTCAGAAAGTGCCGCCCGCCCATTTGCAGGCGATGTTCTTGCGTATGGAAGCCATTGCGGTGCAGGCCGGTGACGTAGTGATCCGGCAGGATGAGGACGGTGATTATTTTTATGTGCTGATCGCCGGACGTGCGCTGGTGACCCGGGAAACTCCGACCTCACCCAAGCCGATCCGGCTGGCGGAACTCGACCGTGGCTCCTGTTTCGGCGAAGAGGCGTTGATTTCCGACGACAAGCGCAATGCCACGATCACGATGCTGGAAAACGGCTCGCTGATGCGGCTGGCCAAGGATGATTTCCGCTCCCTGCTCACCGCGCCGCTGACCCGCATGATCGATCGGGCCAGTGCGGACAAGCTGGTCGAATCGGGCGCCGCGAGCTGGATGGATGTCCGCTTGCCCAGCGAGTACAAGAACAATCATCTGGCCGATGCGCTGAACATTCCCTTGTTCATTTTACGCCCCAAGATAGACACCCTGGACAAGAGCAAATCCTACATCGTGTATTGCGACGGTGGGCGGCGCAGCAAGGTGGCGGCTTTTGTGCTCACCCAGAAAGGTTACGATGTCCAGGTACTCAAGGGCGGCATCGCCGAAGATCCGGAGTAAGCGCCCTCGCCCGACGGCTTACATGGAATACGTCGGGCGGTCGGAGTTCAGGCCACCGGCCAGGGTCGTTTCGATCTTCTTCTGAGTTTCGCCGCCGTCCTGATCGGAAAACTGCACGCCAATGCCCTGGGTACGTTTGTTCTGGGCGCCTTTGGGGGTGAGCCAGATGACCTTGCCCGCGACCGGCAGGCGTTCGTTGCTGTCCATCAGGGTCAGCAGGATGAACACTTCATCGCCCAGGTGATAAGGCTTTGAAGTCGGGATAAACAAGCCGCCGTTCTTCACGAAGGGCATGTATGCCATGTAAAGGGCGGATTTTTCCTTGATCGCAAGGGTTAGAATTCCCGGCTGACTCATGAGCGCTTTCCTGGTTGTGCGGCGGCGAGATTGACATAGAGAATAAACAGCCCTTCCAGTGCGAGCAAGCGATTGAAACTGCCCTGCCCTTGAC
>JBFJVB010000202.1:0-5242 GCA_041624435.1 Oceanococcus sp.
GAGTCCGGATGCCAGTAAGGAGGAGATCCTGCAGGCAGCCAGGACGGATGAAAACGTGTTGCGTCATCTGCAGGACAAAACGCTGCGCAAGGAGATCTATGTGCCGGGCAAACTGGTGAATCTGGTGGTGGGCTAAAACATGTTCCGATCGATTTCGCGCCTCGTGCTGCTGGTCAGCGTACCGGTGCTCGCCGCCTGCGGCTTTCAATTTCAGGGCGGCAGCGGCTGGCCTGAGGACTGGACCCGCTACCAGCTCGAGTACTCGTTTCGCGATCCGCAGGTGGCGCCGTTTGTCGATGCCCTGGATGAAGCCTTGCGGCACAGAAGCCTGGAACCAGGGACTCAGCACGCCTTCCGCATCTGGATTCGCGAGCTGACCGACAGCAAGATCGTGGCCGCGATCGGCGGCGACGGCAAGGCCGTGGAATTCGAACTGCAGCGCCGCCTGCGTTTTCAGCTGCAGGCCGGCAACTGGCTTTCTGATGTGTATGAACTGGCCGCAAACCGGCGTCTGAGTTTCGATCCTGCTCTGGTGCTGGCCAAGGAGGCTGAGGAGGAGGGCATGCGCCGGGCCTTGTCACGTGATCTGATCGAAATGCTGATCCTGCGCACCGAAGCCGATTTGCGCCTGCTGGCGGAAAGAGTGCCAGCGCCCTGAGGCGGACTAGGGCAACTGGCGCAATTTGCTGGCCAGAGGGCTGCGTTGCGGCCTGGGCAGCCGGGTGGGGTAGCCATACCAGAGCAGGGACACGACTTCTTCCTGATGCCGCTTGGCGCCGAGCAGTCGGTAGAACTCGTCTTGCCGGATCACATCGCCGGTAGTCCATTTGCTGCCGATGCCGTTCGCCCACAAATCCAGCATGAGATTCTGCACCGCGCAGCAACAGGCGGCGTAATTTTCCTTGTCGGTCAGGTGGTTGGCCGAGCGCTGGCTGGTAATGACCAGCCAGCCGGGAATCTGCGCCCAGCGCAGGCGCTTGTTGGCAGCCGCCTGATCCCCGCGTTTGATCGCCACCAGCCGGCTGTTCAAATCGACGATGGCGGCCTTGGTCTGCTCGCCGATCCGATAAAACCGCCAGGGCTGGGTGAAGTAATGATTCGGCGCGAAGCGGGCAGATTCCAGCGCGCACAGCACCTGGGACCAGGGCGGTAGCGTGGGCTCAAAATCATGAATGGTGCGACGGGTTCGCAGCACTTCCCGGACGCTGGGAATCGCCTTACTGGGCATCGATCTGGGCAGCCATTATTTCAGTCGGATGTACTACAGTGGGCATTGACCGAGGTTCGCGCAAGCCTTCGCGGCGCAGGCCGCCGGCCAGATGCAGGGCGCAGCCAATATTGGTCGTGGTCAGGTGGGAGGCCGTGCTGGCCTTGAATTCGGCCAGTTTGGGCGCCAGCAGGGCGTCCGCGCGTTGCGGAAAATCCAGCATGTGCAGGCCGGCCGCGCCGCAGCAGTGGGGGTCTGCGATGCTCGCCAGCTGCAGTTGCGGAATCTTGCCCAACAGGGCCCGGGCCGCGCCGTGTTCGCGCAGGCCATTACGCTGGGTGCAGGGCTCGTGGATCAGCAGGGTCCGGGCCAGAGGCGCCAGGCGCACGGCCTGCCAGTCCTGGGCGGCCAGGAAGGCGCAGGCTTCATGCACCTGGTCCCAGCCCGCATCGCGCAGCTGGCTCACGCAGGCGGAATCCAGGCCAACCAGCGGCAGCGCTGAGTGGCGCTGATGCGCCAGAGCACTGAGCTGGTCCTGGCTGCGTCGGGCCGCGCCGCGATGCTGGGCCAGCGCGCCGCAGCAGTGACCGGCCGCGATGGTGTCCACCTTCAGTCCCAGGGCGTCGCAGCAGGCCACAAAGCCCTGGATTGCGTCGCCATTGGCCAGATCTCCCAGACAGCCGACGAACAGCTGCAGATCGGCATTGGGGACGCGTGGCGGTGGGCAACGGGCCGGCCCTGAGGGCAGCAAGCTGCTCAGGCGCTTCAGCTTCCGCCAGCGCAGCGCCCGGCTCAGACCCAGCAGCGCAGGGCGGGTCCGCGTCAGCCCGCGCAGAAAAAAGCGCAGCACCGGTCTGAGCCTTCGCAGGCTCAGGGCGGCGCCCAGCAACGCATTCAGGGGACGGAAGCGCGGTGGATGTGCGGCGCGGTGGGCGTCCAGGAGCTGCAGATAGGGGACTTTCGCGGGGCAGACCGACTCACAGGCCCGGCAGGACAGGCAATGATCAAGATGGGTTTTCGCCGCCGGCGTGTCGGCAAGCGCGCCGCTGGCGATCGCGGTCATCATCGCGATGCGCCCACGCGGGGATTCGGGCTCGATATGCGACAGCGAATAGGTCGGGCAATGTGGTGCGCACAGGCCGCATTTGACGCAGAGGTCAGCCAGATCAACTGGAAATTCAGTGCTCAATCCTTAAACTACCCGGCCCTCATTGCTGCAGAGCAAAAAATCGTGTTCCCATCATATCGAATGCTTGGCGGGCTTGCCCTGTTGATCAGCTCCAGTGTGACGCTCGCAGGTCCCTGGAGCGGTAAGCTGGGCCTGGGCCTGATCGCCACCAGCGGCAACAGCCAGGCCAGCACCTTCAATCTGGAGGCTGCGTTGAATCACCAGCGCGGCATCTGGCAGAACGGTGCCACGGCCAGCGCCCTGCGTGCCCGTTCGACGGAAACCGATGCCGCCGGTGTGGTACGCAATGTCACGACCGCGGAACGTTACGTAGCGGGTTTGCGCACCGCGCTGGATTTCAGCGATTACGACTACGTTTTTGCGCGGGTGGATTTTGAGAAAGATCTGTTTGGTGGCGTTCGCGAACGCATGACCGAAACGATTGGTTATGGTCGGCGGCTGCTGAATACTTCTGCGCACAAACTGGATATCGAATTGGGCGGCGGGGTGCGGCAACTCCTGGCGCAGCAGACCGGGGCACGGCGTGAATCAGGCGCCGTGGGTCGCGCCGGTCTGAAATATGCCTGGAAGATCACCGATTCCAGTCATTTTGGTCAAAGGCTGACGGTAGAGGCCGGGGATAAAAACACGTATACTGAGTCCGCCAGTGAGCTTAAAATGGCGGTCATTGGTGGTGTATTTGCCAATCTGGCCTTTACGTCGAAGCACAACAGTGATGTGCCCGTCGGAACCAAGCGTACCGACACCATCTCGTCGGTTTCGCTGTCTTACGAATTTTAGTCTAGCGGCGCGCTTGCTTTTTGCGCCTCGAATCCATAAAATTCGCGCCCTTTCTGCACACCCCAAGCGCGTGCGCGCCTGTTCGGGACTTATTAACGAATGACAACCACAGTTTCAGCCAAGCCGCATGAAGTCCGTCACGACTGGGTGCTGATTGACGCCAATGATCTCGTACTCGGCCGCCTGGCGACCGAACTTGCCCACCGCTTGCGCGGCAAGCACAAACCTGAATACACCCAGCATGTGGATACCGGCGATTACATCGTCGTGATCAATGCCGAGAAGATTCGGGTCACGGGTAATAAAGCGACTCAAAAATTCTACTATCGGCATTCCGGCCGGCCGGGCAATCTGCACGCCGTTCGCCTCGATGATCAACTGCGCGATCACCCGGAGCGGGTCATCGAAGCCGCTGTCAAGGGCATGCTGCCGAGAAATTCACTCGGTCGTCAGATGTTCAAGAAGCTTAAAGTTTATCGGGGTGCCGAGCATCCACACACCGCTCAGCAGCCGCAAGTGCTGGATTTGAAGAAATAATTATGGAAACCAATTACGGAACCGGCCGCCGCAAAACGGCAACCGCACGCGTCTTTCTGAAGAGCGGCAAGGGCGACATCATCGTCAATGGCAAGCCGCTGGAGCAGTTTTTCGGCCGCGCCACGTCACGCATGATCGTCATGCAACCTCTGGAAGTCACCGAAAATGTCGGTCGTTTCGACATCAACGTGACCACCACGGGCGGTGGCGCCAGTGGTCAGGCCGGGGCCATTCGGCACGGCCTGGCACGGGCCCTGGTCGACTACGATGACAGCCTGCGCGGCCCGCTGCGCGCCGCGGGTTTCCTGACGCGCGACTCACGTAAGGTCGAGCGTAAGAAAGTTGGTCTGCGCAAAGCGCGTAAAGCAACGCAGTACAGCAAACGCTAAGCGACATCGATTCATCCTGCTGCCCGGCGCCCGCTGTGCAGCAGGAGGTTTCAACAGCTGGTTAGATGATTTGGTGGCGCGTGTCAGATGGCTCCACCGACCGATTAAATTGGGGATTCGTCTAGTGGTAGGACTACGGACTCTGACTCCGTCAGCGGGGGTTCGAATCCCTCATCCCCAGCCAAACAACAAAGCCCGCGCAAGCGGGCTTTCTTGTTTGGTGGGGTTGATGATGAGAGCCCCGAGGTTCGATCGATCGGCAGGATTGCCGATCGACGCGACCGCAGGGAGCCCGCAGGGCAAGGGCAGGATGCCCGCAGCAATCCCTCATCCCCAGCCAACAAAACGGTGGGGCAGTTCATCTAGCGGAACTGTTCAGTTTAGAGTAGCCGGTACTCTTATGAAAACACAGCGGGCTGTATTTGCTCGGCCGTATGTTTTACTGTGCTGATATACACATACGATAGACCAGTGAATGCGTGATCCATCCATTTTCACTCTGGAAGATGTCCTGCGACAACTGCACAAACTCAATGTTTCATTTACTTTTCTGGGCAGTCCTACAAGAAGCACTTACGGCTTTAAAAGTTTAAGGCAGATCGAGCCTGGCGGGATCTATTATCTGAGTTCAGGGCGTGTCGACACTGCAAAGCTTGAAGACTCGATTATTCTCTATTCAGGGGACGATCTTTGTGTTGGCCGCAACGTGACTGTGAAAGTCGCCAATCCACAGTTGGTGTTTTATAAATTGATGGCTGCGCTGGTGGGCGCAGATGCCCCTGGTCAAGGGATTCATCCTACTGCAATAGTCGCTGAGACCTGTGATATTGATCCATCAGCTTGTATAGGCCCATATTGCGTGCTCGAGGATTGCGTGGTGAAGGCGGGGGCAGTGCTGCACTCCCATGTCGTTGTTATGCGCGGTTCGACTATTGAGGAGGATGTCACCATCGAATCGCACTCCACCATTGGCGCAACAGGTGTAGCCTGGATTTGGGATTCAACGGCCCGAAAGCGCGTAATTCAGCCCCAGACAGGCTATACCAGAATAGGTCGTGGGAGCTTCCTTGGTAGTGATATCACGATCGTCCGTGGTTCCGTGAATGAAACGACAGAGATCGGGGATGCTTGTGTAATTGC
>JBFJVB010000203.1:0-5152 GCA_041624435.1 Oceanococcus sp.
GCTGAAGAAAGCCGGTTGGAGCACAGCTCTCGCCGCAGCAGTCATGCGGCCTAGCCTCGTTCAGTAGGCGGCTGACAAGCCGCCCGGAGGGGTTCCGTCTGACAGTGCCAGGCGCAGCTGTGTACATGGCAACTCGGGGCTGGCGATCCAGCCTTGACCCCGCGAATGCAGACCGCCGCGAACAAAAAAGCCCTGCCGGTGCTGGCAGGGCTTTTGGGTCTGTTTGCAGCGAGCTAAGACATGGTCAGCCCGGTTGCGCCAGCGTGATCGCGGCTTACTTGGCGGCGGCCTTGCGGGCCTTGGTTTCTTCGATCACGGCCTCCGCCACATTGCGTGGGCAAGGCAGGTAATGCGAAAACTCCATCGAGAACTGACCCCGACCCGAGGTCATGGTCCGCAGATCGCCGATGTAACCAAACATTTCGGACAGCGGCACGTCCGCCTTGATGCGTACGCCCGTCACGCCGGCATCCTGCGATTTGATCATGCCGCGACGACGGTTCAGGTCACCGATGCAATCACCCACGTGATCGTCCGGGGTGAACACGTCCACCTTCATGATCGGCTCGATCAACTGCGGACCGCACTTGGGAATGGTCTGGCGATAGGCTGCCTTGGCGGCCAGTTCAAACGCGATGGCCGAGGAATCGACCGCATGGAATGAACCGTCGAGCAGGGTGACCTTGAAGTCCATCAGCGGGAAGCCGGCGAGCACGCCCTCTTCCATCATGAGCTTGAAGCCTTTCTCAACCGCCGGCCAGAATTCACGCGGCACATTACCGCCGGTCACTGCGGATTCAAACACGTAACCGGTGCCCGGCTCGCCCGGTTCGATCCGGTAGTCGATCTTGCCGAACTGACCCGAACCACCCGACTGCTTCTTGTGGGTGTAGGAATCTTCGACCGACTGGGTGATGGTTTCGCGGTAGGCCACCTGGGGCTTGCCGACGATCACATCCACACCGTGGGTGCGACGCAGGATGTCGACCTTGACGTCCAGATGCAGTTCGCCCATGCCGCCCAGAATGGTCTCGCCGCTGTCTTCGTCCGAGGTCACGTAGAAGGAAGGATCTTCCCGGACCATCTTGCCCAGGGCGATCGCCATTTTCTCGGCGCCGGCCTTGTCTTTCGGCGCAATGGCCATGGAAATCACGGCCGCCGGGAAGACCATCGGCTCCAGGGTTGCCGGGTTCTTCGGATCACACAGGGTGTGACCGGTCTGGGTGTTCTTCATGCCCAGCACGGCGACGATGTCCCCGGCTTCGGCCCGTTCCAGTTCGACCCGCTCGTCGGCATGCATCTCCACGATGCGGCCGATACGCTCGGTTTTCCCGGTGAAGGTGTTCAACACCGTCATGCCTTTTTCGATCACGCCGGAGTAGATTCGCACGAAGGTCAGGGCGCCATACCGGTCATCCATGATCTTGAACGCCAGGGAGCGCAAGGGGCGGCTGGCATCAACAATCGCGAACTCGCCGGTTTCATTGCCTTCCAGGTCGACTTCCGGCTGCGGATTCACCTCGGTCGGGCTGGGCAGAAAATCCACCACCGCATCCAGCATCAGCTGCATGCCCTTGTTCTTGAACGCCGAACCGCAGTAGGTCGGGAAGAACGCCAGGTTGTTGGTGCCCTTGCGGATGCATTTCTTGATGTCGTCGATGCTGGGTTCCTGACCTTCCAGATACGCTTCCAGCAGATCGTCATCCAGCTCCACCGCCTTTTCGATCAACTTCTCGCGCCATTCTTCGACCAGATCCGTCATGTCGGCCGGCACGTCTTCGATGTGATAGTTCAGCGGGTCGCCGGAACCGTCCCAGATCCAGGCTTTACGGGTCAGCAGATCCACCACGCCGGAGAACTCATCTTCCCGGCCGATCGGCAGCACCATCACCAGGGGATTCGCACCCAGGACATTTTCGATCTGATCGACGACGCGCATGAAATCAGCACCCAGCCGATCCAGCTTGTTGACGAAGATGATCCGCGCCACTTTGGAATCATTGGCATAGCGCCAGTTGGTTTCCGACTGCGGCTCAACGCCACCGGAACCACAGAAAACCCCGACCCCGCCGTCCAGCACCTTGAGCGAACGATACACCTCAATCGTGAAGTCGACGTGTCCGGGGGTGTCGATGATGTTCAGGCGGTGACCATTCCACTCGCAGCTGGTCGCCGCAGACTGAATGGTGATCCCGCGCTCCCGCTCCTGATCCATGAAGTCCGTGGTGGCCTCGCCATCATGCACCTCGCCGATCTTGTGGATTTTGCCAGTGAGGCTGAGGATACGTTCGGTACTTGTGGTCTTGCCCGCGTCAACGTGGGCGAAGATACCAATGTTTCGATACTTGGATAGGTCAGTCATTTCTTGTACGCAGAAGGAGTAAAGGGGGCGAAGGAGTCATCCTGCACCTCAAAATTTAAGGCATGGGGGCAAAAACCGGTCAATTATAACCCGATGCAGATCGCGAATGGTTCAATAAACCGCGCCGGGGGACGACAACCGCCGTTGCGATCAATTATTAGTTCTTTTTTATCAGCATCTTAGGTCAGAATTACAGGCATCAGGAAGCGGACAGGATCAGGCCATGCTGACTGCACTCAGGAGCCATTGAGCGCCCGAACCCGTTTGATTTCCTGGTTCACGAAGCGCACCCACTGGTCGGCCTGGCTGGCGTAGTCCTCGAACGCGCTCGCTTCCTTGAAAGCCTGCTTGGCGCGACTGAAGGCTTTCTGATTGTAATACGCCGTTCCCAGCTGCATGTATACGCTACCGGGTCGGTCCAGGCCACCAATCTTGAGCGCCTGCTCGAGGGATTTTGCGGCATCAGACCAGCGGTACAGGGCAATCTGCGCCTGCCCCAGGTACATATACTGCCTGGCTTCCCCGGAAAGCCGCGCGGCTTTTTCCAGCACCGGAATCTGTGCCTCGGGCTCCTTGGCCAGGGACATCGCCTGGGCCAGCAACTGAAGATTCTGCGCCGTCTCTTCGATCCGGCCATCACTCAGACCTTGCTCCAGAATCTCGATGGCCGGAAACGGGGCGTCTTCAGCCATGTACAGGCGGGCCATGTTGAGTATCTGGAATTCATTTTCCAGCATGCCGGCCGCGTAGGCCGCGTGCATCACGTAGAGCTGGCCTTTCTGCTCCCCCATCAGGCCCAGCATTCCCGACAACTGCAGGTAGTAACTGGGCTTGGGCCAGCGTTTCACCAGCTGAGCCAGCACCTTGACGGCCTTGGCGTACTCAGCCTGCTCGTAGTAGACGGCACGCAGCAAGGCCAGCCAGGATTCCTTCGGACCCTGCCCCCGCAGCTTGGCCTCTTTCAGCGCCGCCACGATCGGCTCTTCGGCCTGGGCGAATTGGTCCAGCTGATAATAGGCCTGCGCTTTGAGCATGTAGGCCTCCGGCCGGATGCCCTCGACCTGCAGGCTCATCCACTTGTCCAGCACCTTGACGGACTTGGCGTAATCCTCCTGCACGAAATACAACTGCGCCAGGCGAAACAGGCTGTTGTTACGAATTTGCTCCGGCGCGTTGGGCAGTTTCAGAACTGCGATGTAGTCGTCAATGGTCGCGTCGATCTTGCCTTGCTCGTAATGAATCGCCGCCAGAAAATTGTACATCTGGGCCTTTTCATAATCGTTGAGCTTGTCCGGCTTGGCGCCCAGTTCATTGATCAGGGCTTCGGCGGTGACCAGGTCCTTGGCCTCCAGGGCTTCCTGGGCTTTCTGAATCTGCTCGAACACCTTGTGCGAGAGCTTTTCGGTCACCTTGGTTGGCGGTTTGCGCCGCTGGTCATCGTCCTTGGCCAGGGCCAGGCCCGACTGCACGGCCAGGACTGCCGCCAGGATGGCCATCAGCAGCTTGTTCACGGGCTAATCCTCCAACTCGAAGGTAATCAGGTGCTCAACGTTATGCACCACCTGGGCCTTGCCGTTGACCACCCGCGGCTTGTACTTGAACCGCTCCACGGCCTTCATCGCCGCCCGATCAAAAATACCCGAAGGCTCGGCATCGATGACCTCCGGATTGATCACGCTGCCGGTCTCGGTCACGGTGAAGCGCAGCAGGACCCAGCCTTCGATACCACGACTTTGGGCCCGGCGCGGATACACCGGCGCCACCTTGACGATCGGCAGGTATTCCCCGTCCGAGGCCGATAAGCCGGCGCCGGTATCCACGGCCAGATCGGCATCCACCGCCATGGATCCGATATTCACCAGATCGGCTTGCGGCTTGATGAGCTGATTGACAATCTGCGGCGTCTCCGGTGCCACCTGCGGCTTTTCGGGCTTTTGGGGTTTGGGCTGCTCGGTACGCAACTGGGGCGGATTGGGCACCCGAACAAAGTCCACGATTCGGCCCTTGGGCGCTTCGGTCAGGGCATTTTTGCCAGCAGCCACCAGCGCCGACATCAGCCAGTACAGCAGGAAGGTGACCAGCACGCCGACACCGACCGCGATGACCAGACGGAAAAAGCCGTGTTTCACGTCGATGCGAATGACATCATCGATTGCGCTGGTATTCATCCGTCTGCCCCTAATTCGCCGCAATCGAAATGTTGTACACGCCGGCCTTGCGCGCCGCGTCCATCACCGTGATCAGGCGTTCGTTCTTCGAGCCATCTTCGGCCTGAATAACCACCGCCCCTTTCGGGTTTTCGGCGTGCAAGCGCTTGATATTGGCCGTCAGCGCCCCGGCGTCAACCGGCCGTCTGTTGATGAAGAGCTGGCCGTTTTCGGCCACATTCACCAGGATGTTCTTGACTTCATTGTCTTTGGGCGGCTGCTTGGTCTGCGGCGGCCGGTTCACGTCGAAACCGGCCTCCTTTACAAAACTCGCGGTGACAATGAAGAAGATCAGCATGATAAACACGACGTCGAGCATGGGCGTCAAATCGATCTCGGACTCAACCGCATCGCTATCCGATTCATTCAGAAAACTTCTCATGCGGCATGCTCTTGTTCGGTATCCAGATGATCAGCCAGATCATCAATCCGGCTTTTGGCCTGCCACTCCAGCCAGTAGATCGCAAACACCCCGGACAGGGCCCCGACCATGCCGGCCATGGTGGGCACGGTGGCCTTGGCCACGCCATCGGCCATCAGCCGGGGATTACCCATCCCCGCACTGGCCATCACATCAAATACC
>JBFJVB010000204.1:0-5145 GCA_041624435.1 Oceanococcus sp.
AAGACCGGCACCACAGCCAGGGTCAGCACAAAACTCAGCAGGGAGCCGATCCCCAGCCAGACCAGCCAGGCACTGCCCTCGTTCAGCCAGGCGCTCATCGGGTTCGCGCCCGGGCGGCGCGGTTTTCCGCGCGCTTGCTGCCTTGCACCTTTATTCGCACTGCCTTGCCAACGCTGCCCACCGAAGCCACGAGCCTGCCGCGCATTCTAAGCCTTCAGTCCCGGATACGGGTGAGCCGGCAGGCTCATCCACGCGGCGTAGGCGACTGCAAGGCCGATCGGCTACATTGCCCGGCTGTTCAACCCTGTCCCGCACCCACCGATCATGCCCAGTTCCACCGCCACATTTTTCCAATCCGTTCGTGACCGCATCGAACTGGGTTTCAGTCGCTGGGGGGAAATCTGTCACGACCATCCGTGGCGGATTATCTTCGGCGTGATCCTGGTGGTCGGCTATTTCTCCAGCTTCCTGCCCAACATGGTGGTGGACACCTCCACCGAAGGCTATCTGCACCCCGACGACCCGGCCCGGCTGCTGTACGACGACTTCCAGCGTGAATTCGGCAAGGACGAGCGCGTGGTGGTGCTGGTGCAAAGCGACGGCGACATCGTCAACGAGGCGTTCCTGCGCCGCCTGGAAAAACTGCACCAGGCGCTGGAGAAGATTCCCCAGGTCGACAAGGTGGACAGCCTGATCAACGCGCGCCTGACGCTGGGCCGTGAGGACGAGCTCATTGTCAAGGACCTGCTCGAGGACTGGCCGCAGAACGAGGCCGATTTCGCCCGGTTGCGGACCGTGATTCAGCACAATCCGGTGTACCAGAAGCAGTTTGTCAATTCCGCGCTGACCTCGACCGTGCTGGTCGTCACGCCGGACACCTACGCGGCCGGTCATTCCGCCATCGAGGCCAGCACCGCCCTGGATGAATTCGACTTCAGCGCCGGTTTCGAAGACAACGATCTGAGCGATCTGGATGCCCTGGGTGGCAGCGACGCGGCCGAGCCCGCATTGATCAGCGGCGCGGAAACCGATGCGATTCTCACCGCGGTCAGAGCCGCGGGCGATGTCCACCAGGGCGCGGATTTCCGCATCGGCCTGGCGGGCTCGGCCTACATGATGCACCAGATGACCTACATTCTGGGACGCGACATGTTCGTGTTCTCGTTCATCGGCATCCTGATCATCGCCGTGCTGCTGCTGCTGATTTTCCGCCGCTGGGTGATGGTGATTCTGCCGATCAGCGTCTCTGCCTTGTCCCTGTACTTCACCTTCACGCTGATGACCTTCTTCGGCATGGCGGTGACCACCTCGGTGCAGATCCTGCCGTCCTTGCTGCTGGCCGTCGGGGTCGGCAATTCGGTACACATATTCACCGTGTATTTTCAGGCCATCGACCGCGGCCAGAGCAAGCGGGAGGCCCTGTCCTATGCGCTGGGACATTCCGGCCTGGCGGTGGTCATGACCGGCCTGACCACGGCCGGCGGCCTGGTGTCTTTCATCACCGCCAATATCAAGCCCGTGGCCGACATCGGCATCATCAGCCCAATGGGCATCATCTGCACCCTGCTGTTTTCGCTGATCTTTCTGCCGGCACTGATTGCGATCAGCCCGTTGCAGAACAAGGGCCTGAAAGACGATGCCCAGGGCCTGGCGCAACGCTTCCTGAAAGCCTGCGCGGATCTGTCGACCACCCACCCGCGTCGCATCGTCCTGGCCTGGGCCGGCGTGCTATGCGTCTGTCTGCTGCTGGTGGCGCAGATCCGTCCGAGTCACTATCCACTGCACTGGTTCCCCCCGAGCAGCGATCTGCGCGCGAGCACCGAAGCGATGGACGCGCAGTTTGGTGGCGGCACCTTCATGGAGATGGTGGTCGATACCGGCCAGGAAAGCGGCCTGCACAACCCCGCCCTGTTGCACGCGGTTGACGAGGCCCTGCACTTCGCCAGCGGCCTGAACGTGAACGGGATCGCACTGGGCAAGATCACCTCGCTGCTGGATATCAACAAGGAACTGCATCAGGCGCTCAACGGCAACGACCCGGCTTACTACCGGATTCCCGATGACCGGGCCCTGATCGCCCAGGAACTGCTGCTGTTTGAAAATTCCGGCAGCGATGACCTGCTGGATATTGTCGACACCGGATTCAGCAAGATGCGCGTCACCATCAAGATGCCGTTTGTCGATGGCACCCGCTATCCGGACTACCTGATGGCGCTGGAAACGGGAGTCAACGAGATTCTCGCAGGCCAGGCCACGGTCACTTTCACCGGCATCATTCACATGCTGGCTGGCACCGTGAAAGCGCTGATCGGCGATACCATCAAGGCCTATCTCTTGGCGTTTCTGATCATCGCCCCGCTGATGATGCTGCTGGTCGGCTCGGTCCGCACCGGACTGATCAGCATGATCCCCAATCTGGCGCCGATCATCGTGACCCTGGCCCTGATGGCGGTGCTGAACATTCCGCTGGATGCCTTCACCCTGTTGATCGGCTCCATCGCCCTGGGCCTGGCCGTGGATGACACCATCCATTTCATGCACAACTTCCAGCGCTACTACGCCCGATCCCAGGACACCCGCACCGCGGTGCGCGAAACCCTGCGGACCACCGGCAAGGCCATGATGATCACCTCGGTGGTGCTGTCGGGGGCCTTTTTCGTCAACCTGTTCGGCACCATGATCAATCTGCAGAACTTCGGCCTGCTCACCGGCACCTGCATCATCGTGGCGTTTCTGGCCGACGTGTTGCTGGCGCCGGCGCTGATGACCCTGCTGATCCAATCCAAGGAGAAAAACGCATGAAGACCCTTTTGCTTCGCGCGCTGCCTGGCGTGCTCCTGCTCGGCCTGAGCACAACCAGCCTGGCCGCCGACCTCACCGCGCGGCAGATCATGCAGCAGGTCAAGGACCGCGACAGCGGCAACAACGTGGTGATGGACATGGACATGATCCTGATCGACGCCAAGGGTGCGCAACGCACGCGCGCCCTTCGCTCGTTCCGTCGCGATGCCCCGGGCCAGCCCGATGACAGCCAGAGCATCATGTTTTTTCTCGGCCCCGCCAATGTCAAGGACACCGGGTTTCTGACCTACGACTACGATGCGGCCGATCAGGATGACGATCAGTGGCTGTACCTGCCCGCCCTGAAGAAGGTCAAGCGCATCGCCGCCGCCGACAAGAGCGGCAGTTTCATGGGCTCGGATTTCACCTATGCCGACATGAGCAGCCCCAGTCTGGACCATTACCGCTACGAGCTGATGCGCGAGACCGACATCAACGGCGTCAAGGTATGGCAGATCCTGTCGACCCCGCTGAGCCAGGAGGAAGTCACCCGCACCGGCTACAGCAAATCGGTGGTGTTCGTGCGCCAGGACAATCATGTCGTCGTCCGCGCCGTCAACTGGCTGGAAAAGGGCAATAAGCTCAAATACATGGAGGTCAAGAAGCTGGAGCAGATCGACGGCATCTGGACCAGCCTGGAAATCGTCATGACCACCAAGCAAGGCAAGCAGACCGAACACGCCAGCGTGCTGCGCATGAGTGACGTGCGCTACAACCAGCCGCTGGACGACGAGCTGTTCACCCAGCGACGACTCAGCAAGGGGCTGTAATGGCGGCGGGACCACGCGGCCTGGCGGCCTGGCTCCTGGTGGGTAGCGGGCTTGCCGCCACGGCCTGGGCACAGGACGACATGGACGCGATCCTGGGCGGCTTCGACGCCGTCATCGACAGCATCGAGCTGGCGCAGGAAGTCCCGGCATTCGAGCCCGAGGATACCGCGGACTGGGCCCTGGGCGGCAGTCTGAGCAGCAGCGCCAGCTACAACCTGTTGGATCATCAATCCTCGACCGGCACCGAGTACTCCGGTCTGTCCAAGCTGCGCCTGCGCGCCACTGCGGACCTGGGCTACACCCTGAACCAGGCCTGGCGCGGCCAGCTCTCCGCCACCACCTGGTATGACGCCCTCTACGATCTGCGCGATGCGGACTACACGCCCGAGGTGCGCCGGGCCTATCGCTGGGAGGCGGATCTGCAGGACGCATTCATCGAAGGCAAGCTCAATGATCGCTGGGATCTGAAGCTCGGCCGCCAGGTGGTGAACTGGGGCCTGGCCGACAGCCTGCGGGTTCTGGACCTGCTCAACCCGCTGGATAATCTGGAACCCGGCCTGGCCGACATCGAGGACATCCGCCGCAGCACCGGGATGCTCAAGCTGGATCGCTTCAGTGAGCGCTGGCAGCTCAGCCTGATCGCGGTGCCGGAACTGCGTTTCAGCCGCAACCCGCCCTATGGCAGTGATTACTATGCCCTGACCGATCAGAACGGCCAGGCGGTGCGTTATCGTCACGAACAACCCGAGCGCTTCCACGGCGCCAACTGGGCGGTGGCGGTCCTGGGGCGTTTCTCCGGCTGGGACCTCAGCCTCAATGCGGCCCGCCTGTGGTACGACCTGCCCTATCTGGATGTCAGTGGCTTCGATCGCGACGAGCTGCCTGCTGCGCTGGCGACCTTCAATGACGACGTGGTGTTGCGGCACAGTCGCATCAACAGCCTGGGCCTGGGCCTGCAATGGGCTTGGGGCAGCTGGCTGCTGAAACACGAAGCCCGCTTCCTGCACCGGCTGCATTTCACCGAAACCAGCACGACCGAAGTGCCGGGTCGCGGCCCCACGCCGCTGCCCAGCGGCAATCCCCGCAAGAACCGCTACGACGCCCTGCTGGGACTCGAGTATTTCGGCCTGAGCAACGTCACGCTGGGACTGGAATTCGCCGCCCGCTACATTGAAGGCTTCAGCGCCGGCCTGGCTCGGTCCGGTTTGCAGCGCCTGCGCACCGAAACCGCGCTGCGCCTCAGCCGGGATTTTCTGAACCAGCGCCTGCGCACCAGCTTGATCGCGATCCGTTTCGATGACGGCGGAGACTTTGCCGGCGCCAGCGGCGGCGCGCTGTACCGAGCCAACGCCGATTACGAGCTGGGCCAGGCCCTGGAACTTTCCGGCGGGATCATCCTGTACAGCGCCGGCAACCAGCGCCCCCTGGGTGAGTTTGCCGCCAATGACCGCTTGTTCACCGCGCTGAAATGGTCGTTCTAGAGGAGCGGTTTCGGTCTCACTGCACGGGGGCCGCAGCAACTGTCGCGACGGCT
>JBFJVB010000205.1:0-4970 GCA_041624435.1 Oceanococcus sp.
CACATCGTGACCAATGATGGCGTACCACATCAGCGGGTTTCTTCCTTGGGTAGATAGGCTGACACGAACGGCAGATGGGCCAGCATGAAGACAAACATCAAGCCGGTAAACCCGAAAGTCTTGACCAGGACCCACATCTCATCCGACAGTTTCAGCGCGAGAATGATATTGAGTCCGGCGCAACCGACGAAGAACAGGGCCCAGGCAATATTGATGCGCCGCCACAGCGCTGCGGGTAATTCAATCACGGACTGACCCAGACGCTGCATGATCACGGTGCTGCCGATGAACTGACTGCCGCCCAGGATCAGCGCAAAAATCAGATAAATGGCCGTGGGTTTGAATTTTATGAACATCGGGTCGTGCACGGCCAGAGTGAGGCCGCCCAGGACCAGCGCCACCACCGCGGTGCCAAGATGCAGTTTGTGCAAGCGCCTCTCGACCACGCCGTACCAGCCGACCAGGGCAAACAGCGCAATGATCAAGACACCGGTTGCGAAGTAGATGTCGCGAAATATGACCGCGCCCAGGAAGACCAGGGCCGGAACAGAATCAATCCATTTATGCATTCGCTCATTATACTGGCTGCCCTTGTAATGACGACCATCCCTTTTCGCCGATGACCGCCGAGTATCTTGAAGTGCATCCGCTCAATCCGCATGGGCGGCAAATCCGTCACATCGTCCAGCGACTGCGTGCGGGCGCGATCATTGCCTACCCCACGGACTCCTGTTATGCCTTTGGCTGCCATATTGGCGACAAGGATGCGCTGGAGCGCATCCGGCGCATCCGGCAGTTCGGCAAGGATCACAATATGACCCTGCTGTGCCGGGATCTGGCCGAGATCGCCAATTATGCGCGGGTGGACAATTGGCAGTTTCGCATGCTCAAACATGTGACGCCGGGGCCGTATACCTTCGTGTTACAGGCCAGCTTGCAGGTGCCGCGACGGCTGCAAGTGGGCAAACGCAAGACCATCGGCATCCGGGTGCCAGACCACGCGATTGCTCAGGCGTTGCTGGCTGAACTGGGTGAGCCCATCCTGAGCTGCACCGCGCAGGCGCCGGACGATTCCGAGTCGTTCAACGAAGCCCAGGACATCCGCGAGCGCTTTGCCAAACAGCTTGACATGATCGTGGACGGCGGCCCCTGCGGCTTCGAGCCGACCACGGTGGTCAATCTCGCCACGCAGCCACCCGAGCTGATGCGGGCAGGAAAAGGAGCGATCGAGCCGCTCGGTCTATAATCGCGCGCTGTTTCCCTCATTCAAGTTCAATGTCGACTTCTGCTAAACCTGTTCTGCTGTCCGGAATCCAGCCCTCGGGGCAGCTCACGCTGGGCAATTACATCGGTGCGATCCGGAACTGGGTGGATTTGCAGAAAGATTACGATTGCCTGTTTCTGCTGGTCGATCTGCATGCCATCACGGTGCGTCAGGAGCCGACGGAGCTGCGCCAGCGCTGCCGCGATTTCTTGAGCCTGTACATCGCGTGCGGGATTGACCCGGAACTCAATACCTTGTGTGCCCAGTCCCATGTGCCGGGTCACAGTCAGCTGGCATGGATTCTGAATTGCTACACCATGGTGGGTGAACTGAATCGCATGACCCAGTTCAAGGACAAGTCCAGCAAGCACAACGACAATATCAACGCCGGTTTGTATACCTACCCGGTGCTCATGGCGGCAGACATCCTGCTCTATGACAGCGCCCTGGTGCCGGTGGGGGATGATCAGAAACAGCATCTTGAGCTGGCCCGCGATGTGGCGCAGCGCTTCAATCGCGCGCACGGCGAAGTGTTCAGGGTTCCCGAGCCGTTTATTCCGCCGCTGGGTGCGCGCATCATGGGCTTGCAGACGCCCGAAGCAAAGATGTCCAAATCCGATGTCAACGAGAGTAACGGCATCTACCTGCTGGATGATCCCAAGCGCATCGCCAAGAAGATCAAGCGCGCCGTGACCGATTCGGGCGCCGAGGTCAAAGCCAGCCCGGATAAGCCCGGCGTGAGCAATTTGCTGACCATCTTCGCGGCGGTCACCGGGCGCGCCGTGGCGGATCTGGAAGAGGATTACGGCAGCTCGGGCTATGGTCGCTTCAAGGGCGATCTGGCCGATGCGGTCGTAGCCTTCGTGGAGCCGATTCAGGCGCGCTACCGGCAGTTGCAGGACGACCCCGCCTATCTGGACGCGGTGCTGGCGCGTGGTGCCACTCAGGCCAATGCCCGCGCTGAACGTAAATTGAGCCAGGTGCACGATGTGCTTGGCCTGTTAGCCTAGGGTGCCACCGTTCATGAGCAGATTGCGTTGACGCAAATTCAGCAACCCTCCATCGCTCAGGTGGGCGGGCAGCCGTATACCGTGCTGCCGCAGGATCTGTACATTCCGCCGGATGCCCTGGAAGTGTTTCTGGAGACCTTTGAAGGTCCCCTGGACCTGCTGCTGTACCTGATCCGGCGGCAGAATCTGGATATTCTGGATATTCCGGTCGCATTGATCACCGCGCAGTATCTGGAATACATCGGTCTGATGGACCAGCTGCGCTTCGATCTGGCCGCCGAGTACCTGGTCATGGCGGCCTGGCTGGCGGAAATCAAGTCCCGCATGTTGCTGCCCAAACCGCCCCAGGCGGAAGACGAGGATGCGGCCGATCCCCGCTCCGAGCTGATTCGGCGGCTGCGTGCCTATGCGGAAGTACAGCAGGCGGCGATCAACCTGGACGAGATGCCGCGCATGCACCGCGACCTGTTTCCGGCGCGCGCAGAGCCCATGAGTATCGAGGCGCCTACCCAGGCGCCGCCCGGTCTGGGGGAGTTGTTACTGGCGCTGCAGGATCTTCTGAATCGCGCCGAACTACTCACCTCACACAAGATCACCGCCGAACCGCTGTCGGTTCGGGAACGGATGAGTCGGGTGCTGGAGCGACTTGCGACCATGAAAAATGCCAGCCTGCTGGATTTGTGGGATGCCAGTGAAGGCCGCAAAGGCCTGCTGGTCACCTTTTTGGCCACTCTGGAACTGGTACGCAACGGGCTGTTGCAACTGGAGCAAACAGAACCGTTTGCGCCGGTGCAGCTGCGCCTGGCCGGAGCGCGACAGGCATGACGACAATCGATCGCAAAGAAATCATCCGCGCCTTGCTGCTGGTGGCGGACACCCCGTTGTCCGAGAAAAAAATCGAGCAGATTCTCAGCGACGATGCCCGGGTGACGCAGTTCGACATCCGCCAGGCCTTGCACGCCTTGAAGCAGGAAATGGCCGAGACCAGTTTGGAACTGGTTGAAGTGGCCAGCGGGTTCCGATTGCAAATCCGCAAGGAACTGGCTCCCTGGGTCAGTCGCCTGTGGGAAGAGCGGCCGCAGAAATACTCCCGGGCGCTGCTCGAGACGCTGGCCCTGATCTGTTACCGCCAGCCTCTGACCCGCGGCGACATAGAAGAAATCCGGGGGGTCAGTCTGTCAGGCGGTATATTGAAGACGCTTTTCGAGCGTGAATGGGTTCGTGAAGTTGGGCATCGGGAGGCACCGGGCCGACCGGCGCTGCTCGCGACCACCCGCCAATTCCTGGACGATATGAACTTGCGTTCCCTGGACCAGCTTCCGCCTTTGCCTGAACTGGCGGATCCGGAAAAGCTGGAAGCCGCGCTGGTACGTTTGGTGCCCGCTGACCATGGCGAAAAACTGGGCTTAGGCGCCTCCCCACTGATCCTGCCTAGTCAGGAAGCAACTGAATCCAATGACGAAAAAATCCCCATGGGAGCCGAACAGCCCCCGCAGCAATCGAACCAAGCCGACGACGGCGCCAGCGATCCCCAGCACTAAGCGGGGGCGGGCGGCTGCGGCGGCGCAGCCACAGCGTTTGCAGAAATTTCTCGCCGAGCACGGTTATGGTTCGCGGCGCCAGGCCGAGGACTGGATTCGTGCCGGCCGGTTGCAGGTGAACGGTCAGCCCGCCGAACTCGGCCAGAAGGTTTCCAGCGCGGACCGGGTCTATCTTGATGGCCGCCGTCTGAGTTTCACCGCGCCTCAGGCGCAGACGATTCTGTACCGCAAGCGCGTCGGGGAGATCGTGACCCGCAAGGATCCGCAGGGGCGACCGACAGTCTTCAAGAATCTGCCGAAACTGACCAGTGGTCGCTGGGTGGCGGTCGGCCGTCTGGATCTGAACACGTCGGGCATCATGCTGTTCACCACGGACGGCGAGCTGGCCAAGCAACTGATGCATCCGTCGAGCGAGATTGAACGCGAATACGCGGTGCGGGTGCTGGGTGAGGTGGATGCTCAGACCTTGCAGCGCTTGCGCGACGGGATCGAGCTTGAGGATGGGTTCGCCGCCTTCGACAGCATCACCGACGGCGGTGGCCAGGGGGCCAATCACTGGTATCACGTGACGGTGCGCGAAGGCCGCAACCGGATCGTGCGGCGTTTGTGGGAGGCCGTGGACTGCCAGGTGAGCCGCTTGATCAGGGTCCGGTTCGGACCCTTCCGTCTGCCGGAAAATCTGGCCAGCAGCAAAAGTCGGCCGCTGACTCTGGCCGAAATGCGAGCGATGAAACAGCTGCTCAAAGGCGCCGGCGGCGCGCCACCGGCCGGTCCGAAAGCGCCTGTGCCGCGCTAACGGTCGTCAGCTGCAAGCCGGTAACCGAGTTTCGGCACGGTATGCAGGAGTTTTTTCTCGAAGGGCTTGTCGATCGCGGTGCGTAGCGCATAAATATGGGCGCGCAAGGCGTCGGAATCCGGCGGTTCATCGCCCCAGATCTCGGCCTCCAGCTTGGAGCGGCTGACCAGATTGGGCGATTCGCGCATCAGCATCGCCAAGATCTTGATATGAATCGGCGCCAGGGCAATGCCGCGGCCTTCGCGCATGGCCGACTTGGTTTCCAGGTCAAGTTCCAGATCGCCCACGACGATCTTGTTGCCGAGCACCGGTCGCCCGCGCCGGGTCATGGCCCGCAGGCGGGCTTCCAGTTCTTCGAC
>JBFJVB010000206.1:0-4963 GCA_041624435.1 Oceanococcus sp.
AGCGAGTTTCCCTCACTCGGGGACGACGAGGAATGGCTGGCGGGCATGGGCTACCGTTTTCCCGGCAATGAGATTTTTCGCTCCGAATTTCGCGTTGGCGCCCGTCGTTTTACGGATACTCAGATATTCATCCAGAACGGCTTCCGCTATCTCGCCTACGCCGACCACAATGACATCTGGACCCTGCGTGAAATTCTGTTCTGGAACAACGATGACGGCTTCGGCTCTACCAGCGGCGTGGACTGGATGCATGTCGTCAATGACAAATTGCTGGCCCGCTGGGATTCCGTCGGCACCATCACCCAGGAAACCCACGGTCTGAACTGGCGGAGCGCGGGCCTGTTGTATAAGGAATTGTCGAGTCTTCGCGCGATCGTCTACGAGATCTTCATCCGCGGTGAAACGCGCCATATCGTGCCGATTCGCGAGTACGGGCTGCGGTTTATCTACCGCCACCCGCTGTTCGAACAACGCGTGTTTCTGGAACTGATCAACGGCTACACCTGGCCAAAGGATGATCCCAGCCTGGAGCGCAAAGGCAGCTACGGGATCGGAGTGGGATTCGAGTTGCCGTTCGGCCCTGACGAGAATTGAGCTTCCCTGACATGTTGCCGATGAATTCGAATTTGCTGGACAGCCTGCTGCGCCCCTTCAGCTCCACCAAACTGCAGCTGAAAAACCGCGTCGTGATGGCCCCGATGACGCGCAGCTTTTGTCCCCAGGGCTGCCCGCAGGCCGATGTCGCCGCCTACTACGCCCGTCGCGCCAGCGGTGGCGTCGGCCTGATCATTACCGAAGGCAGCTTGATCGATGAACCCGCGGCAGGCAACGATCCCCGCGTGCCCCTGTTTCACGGCAACGCCCTGCAAGGCTGGGAGGCCGTGCTCAAGGCCGTCCACGCCGCTGGCGGCAAAATTGCCCCCCAGTTATGGCATGTCGGCATCCTGCGCAAACCCGGCCAGGGACACTTTCCCGATGCCCCTTCATTGAGTCCCTCAGGGCTGCTCAAACCCGGCAAATGCGTCGGCCTGCCGATGAATCAGGCGCAGATAGACACCACCATCGCAGCGTATGCGCAAGCCGCGCGATCCGCCCAATCGCTCGGTTTTGATGCGGTGGAAATCCATGGCGCGCACGGTTACCTGATCGACCAGTTTTTCTGGCAAGAGACCAATCGGCGCCAGGATGACTACGCCGGCTCATTGCGCAATCGCAGCCGCTTTGCCGCCGAAATTGTCGCGGCCATTCGCCGGGAAGTCGGCCCGCAATTCCCGATCATTTTCCGCTTTTCCCAATGGAAACAGCAAGATTACGATGCCCGCCTGGCCGGCACGGCGCAGGAGCTCGAAACCATGCTGGCGCCGCTGATTGAGGCCGGCGTGGACCTGTTCCATTGTTCGACGCGACGTTTCTGGGAGCCTGAATTCACCGGCTCGGCGCTGAATCTGGCCGGCTGGACCCAGAAACTGACCGGATTGCCGGCCATTACCGTCGGTTCGGTAGGGCTGGATGAGGAATTCATTCGTTCGCTTGGCGGCGCCCCCGCCACCAACGTCGATATCCTGCCCTTGCTGCAACGGCTTGAGGCCGACGAATTTGCCCTCGTGGCCATCGGCCGGGCCTTGATTGCCAATCCTGACTGGGTGCAATTGCTCAGCCAGGCAAAAACCGGTCAACTGCAAGCCTACCGGCCTGACATGCTGAGCTCCCTGAACTAGGGACAGCGCCGGACGGGACCCACAGAAACGATCTAATGTGTTGTTTTATATAGATTTAAAGTAGCTCAAGCGAAAGATTCAACTGTCCATTCGTCGATCTGTTGCAATCTTCACTTTTTGACTGCGGAAAGCTGCGTATAAATGCTCGCAGATGCCTTGCCAAACCAAAATCCATGTTTAAAGTCGCAGTTGGCTCCAGTACCAATTCGGACACCGCCCAAGCTATTGGAGAGATCATTGCCCAATGCCTGGCGCGCCTGGCCGGACAGGTGCCGCAGGCCGCCATCGTGTTCAACAACGGTCATCCCGGCGATTCCACCGTGCTGACCGCCATCGTTGATACCTGGCCTGAAATCGCTCTGGTCGGCTGTGGCTCGGATACGGACCAAGCGCGCCGACTGACCCTGATGCTGCTCTACAGTCCGGAACTCGAGTTCACCGTGGGCGTCGGGCGTCAGGTCAAGAACAACCCCGGCCTGGCGGCAGAACAGGCTCTGGCCAGCACGCTGAGTCAGGACATGGAGCGGATTGCGCTGTGCCTGACCCTGCCGGAAAGTCTGCACGAGTGGAGCAACAGCTTCGCCGAAGGGGTGAAGAAACTGTTGCCACCCAGTACCGTTTACCTCAACCAGTTGCTGCCGCTACCGGAAGGTCAGGAAAAACAGCCCATCTCCCGGCAGTATCACGGCCGCCAGGTCCTGACCGAAGCAGTTCCGGTCCTGATCGCCCTGACCCGCGTCGATGCGGGCAAACGGGAAGTGCCGGGATGGCGCTTCACCCGCGAGCACGGCGTCCTGCGAAAACTCTGCGGTGAGGACGTCTATGAGTACGATAATCTGATCGGTGACCGTCGGCGCGTCGCCTTCGGCCAGCACCGCGTGGCCTGAATTCCCGCAGCAGAGAAACTCGCGCCGTATCCTCGGGCGCCTCGTCCGGCTTGATGATTCCGCTGAAAAGGCTTGCCGTTAGCATGGCTGAAAATTCGCTATACTGATTAATTAACCGATCGTTCAGGAACCGGGCATGAGCCAAGCCGCAGAAACCCTCTCTCCAGCTCCCGCCACCGCGCACAAGCCACTGCGCTTCGTCACCGCCGCGTCCCTGTTCGATGGCCACGATGCCTCGATCAACATCATGCGACGCTTGCTCCAGGCTCAAGGTTGCGAGGTGATCCATCTGGGCCACAACCGCTCGGTCGAAGAAATCGTGACCGCCGCGTTACAGGAAGATGCCCACGGCATCGCGATCAGTTCCTACCAGGGCGGGCATGTCGAGTATTTCAAATACATGATCGACATGCTCAAACAGCGCGGTGGCGAGAATATCCGGGTGTTTGGCGGCGGCGGCGGCGTGATCGTGCCCGAGGAAATCCGCGAATTGCACGAGTACGGCGTCACCCGGATCTACTCGCCTCACGATGGCCAGAAACTCGGTCTGGAAGGCATGATTCGCGACATGATCGAGCGCGCCGACCAGGATCTGCCGGGTGAAGGCGAGGATCTGCTGGGCCAGGCCTGCGCTGGCGACACGCGGGCGCTGGCGCGCCTGATCACGCTGATCGAAGCCGAAACCATCGCCCCGGCGTTTCTGGAACGGATCAAGCAGACCGCAGCGGCTCGCCCGATTCCGGTTCTGGGCATCACCGGAACCGGTGGTGCGGGGAAATCCTCGTTGACCGACGAGATCATCCGCCGCTTTCGGATCGACCAGCAGGACCGGCTGAAAATAGCCGTCATCGCGGTCGACCCCAGCCGGCGGAAGTCCGGTGGCGCGCTGCTGGGTGATCGCATCCGCATGAATGCGCTGTACAAGGCCGCTGACGGTGAATTCAAGGTTTTCATGCGTTCCCTGGCCACCCGCGAAGGCGGCATGGAAGTGTCCAAGGCGCTGCCTGGAGCGATCGCAGCCTGCAAAGCAGCCGGTTTTGATTTGATCATTGCCGAAACCGCCGGCATCGGCCAGGGTGATGCGGCCGTGGTCGAGATTGCCGATGTCTCCTTGTATGTGATGACCCCGGAGTTCGGAGCGGCCAGCCAGCTGGAGAAGATCGACATGCTGGATTTCGCCGATCTGGTGGCGATCAACAAATTCGATCGCCGCGGCGCCGCCGATGCCGTACGCGATGTGCGCAAGCAGATGCAGCGCAATCAGGTGGCTTTCGACCGTCCCGCGGATGCGATGCCCGCATTTGGCACCATCGCCGCGCGCTTCAACGATGATGGCGTCACCGCCCTCTACCATGCTCTGAAAGATCGCCTGGCAGGGCATCAACTGACCCTGGATTCGGGCACCTTGAGCAAACCCCAAACCACCACATCCACTTTGAGTGGCGCGCTGGTGCCGGGATCACGCATCCGCTACCTGGCCGAAATCGCCGACAGCGTCCGCGGTTACAAGCGCCACGCCGCTCATCAGGCGCAACTGGCCCGGGAGCGGCAGCAGTTGCGCGAAGCCAAGCGCATGCTGGATCAGGCCGGAGTACCCACCGATGCCCTGGTTCATCAGCTGGAGAAACGCAACGCACACCTGAATGCGGAATCCAGGCAGCTGCTTGCTGAATGGCCCGAGGTGGTGGCCAATTACTCCGGTGACACCTACAGCTACAGCGTCCGCGACAAGCAGATTTCGGTGCCGCTCAACCGTATCTCCTTGTCCGGCACCAAAATCCCCAAAGTCGCCCTGCCCCGCTTTTCCGATGAAGGTGATCTGCTGAACTGGCTGTACACGGAAAATCTGCCGGGACGCTTTCCCTACACCGCCGGCGTGTTCCCGTTCAAGCGCGAAGGTGAGGACCCGGCGCGGATGTTCGCCGGTGAAGGTGGCCCCAAACGTACCAACAAGCGCTTTCATCTGCTCTCCGCAGGCATGCCTGCGGCCCGCCTGTCCACCGCCTTTGATTCGGTCACCTTGTACGGTGAAGACCCCGACCCCCGGCCAGACATCTACGGCAAAGTCGGCAATTCCGGCGTCTCCATCGCCACGCTGGATGACATGAAGGATCTCTACGCCGGCTTCGATCTGTGCGCCCCGACGACCTCCGTGTCGATGACCATCAACGGTCCGGCGCCGACGATCCTGGCGTTTTTCCTGAACACCGCCATCGACCAGCAGGTCGATGCGTTCACCCAGACCGAGGGACGTGAGCCCAAACCAGCGGAATACGACAAGATCAAGGCCCAGACGCTGGCCAGTGTGCGCGGCACGGTCCAGGCGGACATTCTGAAAGAGGACCAGGGCCAGAACAC
>JBFJVB010000207.1:0-4876 GCA_041624435.1 Oceanococcus sp.
ACACAGCGGCGGTCATGCGCCGTTTTCCCTGGCCTGGCTGGCGGCGCTGGGAGAGCGCACGCAGCGCGTGCAGCTGGGCACCAGCGTGCTGACCCCGAGTTTCCGTTATCACCCCTCGATCGTGGCCCAGGCTTTCGGCACGCTGGGTGCGCTGTATCCGGGGCGCATGGCGCTGGGTCTGGGTACCGGCGAGGCGATGAACGAGGTGCCGGCCACGGATCGGGCCTGGCCAGAGCAGCGTGAGCGCACCCTGCGGCTCAAGGAAGCCGTGGCGCTGATTCGCCGCCTGTGGAGCGAGGAGCGGGTGAGCTTTTCCGGTGAGTATTATCGGACCCGCCAGGCCACGATTTACGATCGTCCGGAGGTGCCGGTGCCGATCTACATCGCCGCGGCCGGGCCGGTGATGGCGCGCTATGCCGGCGCCAGCGGGGATGGTTTCATCTGTACCAGCGGCAAGGCCGCAAGCTTGTACAGCGAGACCCTGCTGCCCAATGTCACCGCCGGGCTCACCAAAGCCGGCCGCCCAAAGGAGGCTCTGGACCGGATGATCGAAGTGAAGGTGTCTTTTGATCCCGACATCGAGCGGGCTCGCCAGGACACGCGTTTCTGGGGGGCGCTGGCGCTCACGCCCGAGGAGAAAATGGATGTGCACGATCCGCTGGAACTCGAGCGCCTGGCGGACGCCCTGCCGCTCGAGCGTGCCTGCTCGCGGTTTATCGTCGCCAGCGATCCTGCGTCTCTGCTCGACGACATCACGCCTTATATGGATCTGGGCTTCAATCATCTGGTCTTTCATGCCCCGGGACCGGATCAGCCGCGTTTTATCCGGAGCTTCGCCGAGCAGGTGATGCCGGCCCTGCGCCAGCGTTACAGCCAGATCATCGCGGCGGAGTAGGGACATGCGGCCTGGCATTCCTGGACGCGGCGCGGGTCCCGCAATGGGCCGTAATTTGCGCACCTGGGCCACCGTGCCGCTGAAATCACCGTCCACGGCCAAATCCCGACTGCGTGGCCTGCTGAGCCCGGAGCAGCGCGAAGAACTGTATCGGGCGCTGGCCACCCGGCTGCTGTGCATCCTGGCCGAGGTCGGCTTGCTGGAACGGGTGCTGGTGGTCACCGCCAGCGGCGAGATGGCGGCGCTGGCTCGGGAGCACGGCGCTGTGGTGCTGAGCCAGTGTCGGGATCAAGGCCTGAACTTCGCCCTGGCGCAAGCGATGCGCGTCGCGGCGGAGGCGGGTGTGGATCGCCTGCTGGTCTTGCCGGGGGATTTGCCGGGCGTCACGGTTCCTGCAATCGAGGCGCTGCTGACGGCCGCGCCGGATGAGCCGCATCTGCTGGTCGTGCCCGACCGTCACGGCCGCGGCACCAATGCGCTGCTGTGCGCGCCGCCGACCGCGGCGATCTGTCAGTTTGGCGATGACAGTCATGCCCGGCATCTGCGCATCGCCCAGGCCCTGGGGCTGCACGCCATCTCGCAGCCCAGTCCGGCGCTGGCGCTGGACATCGATGAACCCGCCGATCTGGCGGCCTGGCGGGCCGATCCGACGATGAGCTGGCCGTGCCCGGACCTGGCGGTCGCATGAGCCAGTCGCCCGAAAAATTTGTGTTGCGGCGTCCCGAAGCGAGGGAGGCGTTTGAGCTGGCCGAGATCGACAGCTGGCAGGCGCTGGCAGCGCCCGCCCAGGCACTGCGCGATGTCGGTTGGGGCGATCTGGTCAGCTATTCGCCCAAGGTTTTCGTGCCGCTGACCCAGCTGTGCCGCGACGTCTGCCACTACTGCACCTTCGCCCGCACGCCCCGGCATCTGCCTGCGCCCTATCTAACCCCCGAGCAGGTGCTGGACATTGCCCGCCAGGGCGCCGCGGCCGGTTGCAAGGAAGTGCTGTTTACCCTGGGGGATCAGCCGGAGCTGCGCTATGCCAGTGCGCGTCGAGCCTTGGCTGAGCTGGGTTTTACCTCGACTCTGGCCTATCTGGAACACGTGGCGGAACGGGTGCTGCGTGAAACCGGCCTGCTGCCGCATCTCAATCCCGGCCTGATGGCGGCGGCGGATTTCGCCCGCCTGCGTCAGGTCGCGCCGTCCATGGGTCTCATGCTGGAGTCCACCGCGGAGCGGCTGGGCGCGCGCGGCGGCCCGCATTTCGGCTCGCCGGACAAGCAAGCGGCGCGGCGCCTGCGCAGCCTGGAGCTGGGCGGTGCGGCGCGGGTACCGATGACCAGCGGCATTCTGATCGGGATCGGCGAAACCCGGCGCGAGCGGATTGCATCCCTGCTGGCCCTGCGCGATCTGCACGACCGGCACGGGCATCTGCAGGAGATCATCATCCAGAATTTTCGCGCCAAGCCGGGCACGCGGATGCAGCACCACGCCGAGCCGGCGATGACCGAGTTGTACTGGACGGTCGCGGTGGCCCGGCTGATTTTCGGCGCGCAGATGAGTATCCAGGCCCCGCCCAATCTGGCGACGGGCGATCTGGGTCTGCTGATCCAGGCCGGCATCAATGACTGGGGCGGGATTTCGCCGGTGACGCCGGATCATGTCAATCCCGAAGCGCCGTGGCCGCATCTGCAGCGTCTGCGTGAGCAGACCGCGGCGGCGGGCAAGTCGCTGGTCGAACGGTTGACGGTGTATCCGCAGTATCTGGCCCAGGCCGAGCACTGGCTGGCGCCGGCTCCGCGCACGGCCAGCCTGCGCCTGGCCGATGCCGGTGGTCTGGCCCGGCCGGGTCGCTGGACGCCGGGTAGCGCTGCGCCGGCGGATGCGGCCGACGCGGCAGAGCTTGCCTGGTGCCGGCCACGGCGCGGCTCGCGCATCGGCCAGAGCCTGGCGATCCTGGCGGCTGGCCGCACCCTGGATGAGGCCCGGATTGCCCAGCTGTTCACTGCCCGTGACGGCGATTTCACCGCGCTGTGCCGGGCTGCCGATGAACTGCGCGCGCAGCTGGTCGGCGAGACGGTGAGCTTTGCGGTGGTGCGCAACATCAACTACACCAATGTGTGTCTGTATAAATGCAGCTTCTGCGCCTTCTCCAAGGGCCGGGCGCATGCGCAGCTGCGCGGTCGGCCGTACGAGGTGGACCTGGACGAGATCCGCCGCCGCGTTGCCGAGGCCTGGGATCGCGGGGCCACCGAAGTGTGCATGCAGGGCGGCATCCACCCCGCCTATACCGGCCAGACCTACCTGGACATCTGCCGGGCGGCCAAACAGGCCGCGCCCGGCATGCATGTGCACGCCTTCTCGCCGCTGGAGGTCAGTCACGGCGCCCAGACCCTGAACCTGCCGGTGGGTGAATTCCTCGAACAGCTCCGGGCTGCCGGACTGGGCTCGCTGCCCGGCACCGCAGCGGAGATTCTGGATGACGAGATCCGCCGGAAAATCGCCCCGGACAAGCTCGATACCCAGCAGTGGCTGGACGTGATAGCCGCCGCTCACTCGGCCGGCCTGCCGACCACCGCGACCATCATGTTTGGCCATGTGGAGACCTACACGCACTGGGCCCGTCATCTGCTGCGCCTGCGCGAGCTGCAGCAGCGCAGCGGCGGCATCACCGAGTTCGTGCCCTTGCCGTTTGTGCACATGGAGGCGCCGATGTATCTGCGCGGCCAGTCACGGCGCGGCCCGACCCTGCGCGAGAGCGTGCTGATGCATGCGGTTGCCCGTCTGGTGCTGGCGCCGCTGATCGCCAACATCCAGGTGTCCTGGGTCAAGCTGGGCCCACGCTATTCCAAGCTGTGCCTGCAGGCCGGGGCCAATGATCTGGGCGGCACCCTGATGAACGAGTCGATCAGCCGGGCCGCCGGGGCGGCATTCGGCCAGGAGATGACGCCGCAGCAGATGGAGGCGCTGATTCAGGACTGCGGACGCATCCCACGCCAGCGCACGACCTTGTACGGGGCCGTGGAGCCCCAGCGCCAGGCCGTGGCACGCGCTGCGCTCCCACTGCTGCCGGTGGTCAATGCGCCGCTGCGTCGGCGTGAACGTGAGCCCGCGTGAGCGCGCCGAGCTTGTCTTTCACCGCCGTGCCCGGCATCCCCGAGGTGTGCGCCGGAGATGATCTGGCCGGCTTGATCATGGCGGCCCTGCGGGCGGGGGAACTGGAGCTGCGCGATCACGATGTTCTGGTGCTGTCCCAGAAAATCGTTTCCAAGGCGCAGGCGCGGGCCGTGGATCTGGGCAGCGTCGCGGTCAGTGCGCGGGCGCGGCAACTGGCCGCCACCTGTGCCAAGGACCCGCGCCTGGTCGAACTGATCCTGCGCGAGTCCAGTGCCGTGTTGCGCGTGGTGCCCGGGGTGCTGATCGTGCGTCACCGCCTGGGCCTGGTCTGCGCCAATGCCGGTATCGATCAGTCCAATCTGGAAGGGGCGCAGAATCAGGTGCTGCTGCTGCCCGAAGCGCCGGATCAGGCCGCGGCGGACCTGCAAGCCGCACTGGAGCAGCACAGCGCCGCGAAGCTGGGCGTGCTGATCGCGGACAGCTTCGGCCGGCCCTGGCGGATGGGCGTGTGCGGTGTGTGCATCGGCTGCGCCGGCATTGATCCGCTGCTGGATCAGCGCGGTCGCCGGGATCGCGCCGGGCGGGAACTGGCGGTGACGCAGATCGCCCTGGCCGATCAGCTGTGCGCCGGTGCGGGTCTGCTCAGTGGCGAGGCGGACGAAGGCTTGCCGGTGATCCGGGTTCGCGGGCTGGGCGCCGAAGCATTCGTCCGGCCAGGACCGGCCGCCAGGCTGATCCGCCCGCTGGACACGGACCTGTTTCAGTGAGCGGCAGCAGGCGCTATCTGGCCCTGTGCGGCGGGGTGGGCGGGGCCAAGCTGGCGCAGGGCCTGGCCCAGGTGCTGGCGCCCGAAGAACTGACCATCGCGGTCAATGTCGGCGA
>JBFJVB010000208.1:0-4850 GCA_041624435.1 Oceanococcus sp.
GCACCTCGAAGAAGCGGCTTCGGCCGCGAGGAACGAATGCGAGCCGGCCCGATTTGCCTGGCGGCCATAGCGGGCGGGAACCACCTGATCCCATCCCGAACTCAGAAGTGAAAACGCCCAGCGCCGATGGTAGTGTGGGGCTTCCCCATGTGAGAGTAGGTCATCGCCAGGCTTGAACACCGACCCCAGTCTTGGACTTCCAGGACTGGGGTTTTTTTATGCGCATCATGCGATGGGCATCTCATCGTGCGGCGCACGAGGTCGCGAAAGGAGCTAGGCCTATGATTTCGATAGGATTATCCCTTAGGGCCAGCGCTCCTGCCCGGCTGCGCGCAGCCCTTGAACGTAGAAGCGTACCATGTTGGCATAGTCGCTCAGTGCGATGCGTTCGTCGCTGCCGTGAATCCGACTGCGGTCCGCTGGTGTATAGCTGAAGGGCGCAATGTAATACGACTGCTCGCTAAGCGTAGCGTAATGCCGGTTGTCGGTGGTGGCCATGACCAGGCCGGTGGAGACCAGGGCCTTGGGAAAGACTTGGCGGATGCTGTTCGCCAGCAACTCGAAGGCCGGGGCGGAAGGATCGGAGGCCGGCGGCGGCTCGCTAATGAAACCGTCTTCCACGCTCAGTTCGATGGCCGCATCGTCAATTACCTGACTCAGATGCGCCTGCACGGTGGCGACGCTGTCGCCGGGCAAGAGGCGGAAATTCACCAGCGCATAGGCTTCGCTGGGCAACACGTTATCCTTCACGCCACCGTGCAGCACGGTCACCGCCTGAGTGGTTCGAATCATCGCATTGGTGATCGGTTTCTGCGCCAGGGTGTGTAGTAGCAACGGTTCGAACAGCCAGCGATTGGCGATCATTAGTCGCGCCACAAAGGGCATTTCCGGCGCCAGGCTCTCGAGCATGTTGGCTACCAGCGGCGTCATGCGCGGCGGTAGGGGCTGGGCATCCAGCCGAGACACGGCCCGGGCCAGACGGGGCAGGACCGGATCAAAATTTGGCATCGAGGAATGGCCACCTTCGCCCTTGGTCGAGAGTCGGAAGCTCACATAGCCCTTTTCCGCGGCCATGATCGCCGCTACCGGAGGCTTTACTCCGGCGATGATGCCGCGTAGCAGCGCGCTGCCTTCGTCCAGGCTGAAGGCCAGTTCGACGCCGCGCTGGCGCAGCAATGCAGCGATCTGTGCGGCTCCGTCCCCGCCGCCGACTTCTTCGTCATGGCCAAAGGCCAGATACAGCGTGCGGTCAGGGGCATAGCCATCGGCCAGCAGCCGCTCGCAAGCTTCCATAAGTCCCATCAGCCCGGATTTATTGTCCAGGGCGCCGCGTCCCCAGATATAACCGTCGGCAATGGCGCCGGCAAACGGCGGCTGGGTCCAGTCGGCCTCGGTGCCGGGCTCGATCGGCACCACATCCATGTGGGCCGCGAATAGCGCGGGTTTCAGCGCAGGATCGGCGCCGGCCCAGGTATACAGCAGGCTGTGTCCGTTCACCCGTTCGAGCCGCAAGGCCTCGTGTACCCGGGGGTACAGGGTCCGTAGCAAGGTCGCGAATTCCTCCATCGCGTCCTGGCCCGTTACCGAGATGGTGCGCAGGCGCAGGCCCTGGGCAAGCCGTTCGGCCAGGGCCACCTCGTCCAGTCCCAGAGGCTGGTGAGCGGCAATGGGTAAGGCAGTTCCGCTGAACTTGGCGGTATTGACGAGTAACACGCTGCACAGAGCCAGCAGGACCAGCAACAACGAAACGGTGATTTTTTTCACGGACATGCTGCGGGCCTCATTCAAAATGGTAGCGCAGTTCCAGACCGTAGCTTCGCGGTCGTTCGCTGGCGGCGTGATAACCGCCGGTGTCCAGCGCCGGCTTGCCGCCGATGGTCGTGGTCAATTCATCGCTGAGATTCTTGCCGACCAGGGCCAGCGACCAGGTATCGTCAACGGCCATCAGCGCCAGGCGTGCATTGATCTTGGCGTAGGCTTGCTGCAGCGAACGTGGGTCCAGATCACCGAGCACGTAATGCTCATCACGGAAATTGACATCCACGGTGGCCGACCAGTCCCAGTCAGAGCCCATCCGGCCCAGATAGCTGGCGGAAAGGCTGCCGCTCCATTTCGGCGTCTGCTGATTTTCTTTGCCGGCAAAATTGCAGAATCCGTTGTCCTCCGGCTCTTTGCCAAAATGACAGGGGCCGGTGTCGTAACGCAGCCATTCGAAATCCAGATAGGCCAGGGCGGCACTCAGCAGGATGGATTCGCTGAGCAACCAACGGCTGTCGATCTCCAGCCCCTGCACCCGGGCGCTGCCCGCATTGGTGACCGCGAAACCGGCCACGCCATCGAACACGCTGACCTGCATGTCGGTGTATTCCATGCGGTACAGGGCGAGGTTCAGCTCGGCGGCGCCGGCCAGCAGGCGCAGCTTGCCGCCCAGCTCGATCGAATCGGCCAGTTCGTCGTCGTATTCAAAACCGGTCGCGCCGCCGGTGGGACCATCCTGTGCGTTGTTGTTACGGGCATCGTAGCCGCCACTTTTGGCCCCTTCGGAATAGGAGCCGTACAGCATGATGTCCTCGTTCAGGTCATGCTGCAGGCTGATCGAGGGCAGCAGGGAATCGGAACGGCGGCGGCCGGCCAGAGCATGTTTTTCGATCAGCAACTGTGAAAACGCCGCTGCCGTGGCCGGGTCGACCTCGTCCTGAGTATCCACCTGGTAGAGGTTGACGACGCGGCTGCCACGCTTTTTCTCGGACACGAAGCGCAAGCCGAGATTCAGGCGCCAGACCGGACTGATATGCCAGGTGGTCTGGCCGAAGGCCGACCAGGCGTCCATCGTGGTCTCGAACAGTCTGTCCATATCGGCACTGGTGACCTCGACCAGATTGGCCGGCCCCGCCTGGGCCAGGATGTCGATGGATTCGGCCGGCGCCCCCACCAGGGCCACCGTGCCGCTGCGCAGGCGCAGGGTCGCCACTTCATGATAAGCCTCTTCCGAGCCGTGGTAGTAGCCCCCCAGCACGAAGTCCAGATGCTCACCCGGGGCGGAGACCCAGCGCACTTCCTGGGTCCATTGCGTGTAGTCGCCCACGGCGTCCAGGTCGATGCTGTCCACGCCGGTGCTGTCCGCATCGTAGGCATCCACCAGATCGTAGCCCAGCAGGCCGCTGACGAATTCAAGACGGTGATCGCCCAGATCCAGCCCGCCGGTCAGCGTGACATTATGGGTATCGACCTGGGTCGAGTCGGGGAAATTGGTGTCGCGCACATCGTCCAGGCCCACCGTGCTGCCATGCGACTGGTTCAGGATGCCGGCCTCGATCAGCTGCCAGCTGCGCCCCAGACGCTGGCGCTCGCCCCGCTCGAGCTTGAGGTCCAGGTCCAACCAGTCGGCCGGCGTATAGGCAATGGATGCGCGCAGGGCCTGCTCCTTGAGCTGGACTTCGTCCCGCTGCTGGCCCAGGTTGCGCATGTAGCCATCCTCGTCCCGCCAGCGAAAGGCGATGCGCGCGGCGAGGTTCTCACCCAGTGGGCCGCTGACATGGCCCCCCAGCTCTTTGTCGGCATCCGGCCAGAACCAGCTGCTGCGCAGCGTGGAGCTGAAATAATCCGTGGGCTTGGCCGCGGCGATGTTCAGCGCGCCGGCAATCGCATTCTTGCCGAACAGGATGCTCTGCGGGCCGCGCAGCACCTCCACCCGTTCCACATCCAGAAACGCCGGCATGGTCAAAAACGGGCGGGCCAGATGAATGCCATCATTGAACACGCCCACCGACATCTCGAAGCCCTGGTTGGTGCCGGAGCCGACCCCGCGCATGTAGATCAGGGGGTTCAGGCCCTCGTCCACCAGCTTGAATCCGGGCGCGTAGTCACCCAGATCCATCAAATTCTCGATCCCGGCATCGGCCAGTTTCTCGCCGCTGACCGCACTGACCGAGATCGGCACATCACTCAGGCGCTGCTCGCGCTTCTGCGCCGTGACGATGATCTCTTCCAGGGCCACCGCCGAGGTGGGTGGCACGGGCTTGTCGGGCAGGGCTTCCTCGGCCAGCGTGATGGTCTCCGGGCTGGAGGCGTGTTCGCCTTGATCGGTCACCGCCGGTTCGGCAAACAGCGCATCCAGATCGTCCTGCGCACCGGCCGTGCCCTGTACGGCCAGGCAGCTGGCCATCAGGGCGGCCTGACACGGCCAGCGTTGGTGCAGTTTGGTGAATAGGTTCTGTGCGTTCGCCATCGGAGTGTCCCCTGTTGTCCGTTGTCTGCACCTTAGGCAGGTCCTGCGGCGCAATCATGAAATAAGTGTGAATTCGACGCTTTTCATGCGGAGTTCACCTTTTTCGGACCCTGCACAGAGCCGTATTTTAATCAGGGGGACAGCCCTTGCGCCCGTCGCCGCCCGGTCTTTTATACTGTGCGCAGGAGCGTAGGGGGAAAGCAGGAGCGTGGGGGGAAGAGTGATGAGAGATGGCGACTGAGCCGGCCGAATCGGCGCTCGGCGTCTGGAAGTTTCGTGATGTGGAACTCAGGGAAGCCAGCGGCGAACTGAAGATCAAAGGGCGGACCGTCGCGCTGGAACGCAAACCACTGGCCGTGCTGTTCTGTCTGGTCCGCGCCGAAGGTGAACTGGTCAGCAAGCCGGATCTGTTCGAGGCGGTCTGGGCCGGCCGCATCGTGACTGACGGGGTCCTCACCCAGGCGATCAAACGCATCCGCGAAGTGCTCGGTGACACCGATCGCAGCCTGCTCAAAACCATTCATGGGATTGGTTTTCGCCTGGATGCCACCATCCTCTGTGAGACCGAAATCCCGGCGGAAGTGAGCCTGGAACTGGTCCCCGGCGCCGAACTGCCCCACGC
>JBFJVB010000209.1:0-4782 GCA_041624435.1 Oceanococcus sp.
GTCCGGCCGACGTGCGCGTCGATGCCCCGATCGATGCGCTGCCGTATTTCTTCCGTTGCGGGACGCGGCCGTTCTGAGGGCGGGCGGGCCCGAGGCACTCCATCATTGTTCACTCGGCATTGGCTGACCCCGTCCGGTAATTCTGGCGCACCTGCGTCGGGGTGCTGCCGGTCCAGCGACGAAATGCGCGGGTGAAGTTGGCGGTGGTGGTATAGCCCAGTTCCTCGGCGATGCGGGCGATGCTCGGCTGCGGGCTGCGCAGGCGCTGCCGGGCATAGCGTTCGCAATGGCCGTCGACCAGACTTTGAAAGCTGGTCTGTTCCGCCTTGAGTTTGCGCTTGAGACTGCGCGGCGACAGGTGCAGTTGCGTGGCGACCGGCGCCAGGGCCGGTGGTGCAACCGCCGCCGCCAGGATGGCGCTGACCCGGGCGGTCAGCGTAGAACCGGATACGGCGTGGCGCCGGCGTTCGTTCTCGCAGTACTCGGTGGCCACCCGTGCGGCGGTGCCGTCCGCCGTGGCCAGCGGCAGATCCAGATAGGCGGCGGGAAAGCGCAGCTGATTGGCCGTGGCGGAAAAGTGGCAGGGTGGCAGTCGCTCACTATAGCGGGCATGGCAGTCCGGTTCGGGGAAGTCGAAATGCAGGCTGCAGCCCAGATCATCGACCCCTGAAGCCTGCCCCAGCAACTGGGCGATGCGCCAGATGCCGATCAGAAAATGTTCCATGCACACCCGGCGCGCCGGACCCAGCGCAAAGGTCTCCTCGACATCGATGGAGACGACGCCAGCCTCGGTGTGCATGCGCATGGCCACGAAGGGGGTGCGCAGAGCGGCGTAGCGCATGCCGAACTCCAGCGCATCGCGCACCCTGGGGTAGGTGAGCACGCCGTAGCCGACAAACCCGTGGGTGGTGAGCTGGGTGCTCAGGCCGATCTCGTAACCGATCGCCTCATCGCCCAGGAACGCCTGGTACAGCAGGGCGCCCACGTCCAGCAGCCGCAGGCGGCCATCGGGATCTTCCAGCTTGCGCTGATCCAGCTGCCGGGCTGCGGCATCGATAGCAATGCCCCGGGCCTGACAGCGCTCGATGATCAGGCGGGCATAGGTCGAGGGAATGCTCAGGGTATCGATCGACAACAGGCGTCACTCCGTGGCACTGGCCCCAAATGATAACAAGATTGGCACGATCACCTCTCACGCCGTCGTCCGGGAATTTGTCACACTGCGGAGTCGACCATGAACCGCGCCAAGTACCACCATGCCCATGCCGCCACCGAATCCCGCCCAACGCCTGATCCCCATCCTGGTACTGGTGACCAGCGCCTGCAGCTTCGAGGGCGGCCGCGATGCGGCGCCACTTGCCGCGCCGGACGAAGTGCTTCCTGCCGCCGCACGCTTCGACCTGGAGTCCCTGCTCAGCAATCCCGGCAAGCACTACTTCGTCAATCAGCTCTGCGACGGCGCGCCGGACGAACAGCCCATCGACTGGAACCAGGACCCACGCCGCCTGCTGCAGGCCGACGGTTTTCCCGGCTCGGCGAACCTGATCGATAGCGAACAGTACGCGGTGCATTTCAATGATCCGTACGAGATCTGTCACACCGACACCCTGTTCGAAACCCAGGCGCGACAGAACGAACTGCGCGCGGCCCAGGGCCTGGAGCAAATCTATTCCGCCAAGCCGGATCCGCAAACCTGCGGTCAGTGGCGGCGCGCGGTGCAAAACGGGCATGACTGGGTCGCGATGACCCCGGCCGACCAGCCCCGCAGCGGCGCGCATGTGGGCGGCGATTCCGCCCTGGCCTGGAACAGCCTGTGGCGGCTGTGGGGCATGTCCGAGCGGCCGGAAGATTATGACGCGCATCTGTACGAGCGCTACGGCCACTCGCCGCCGCCCGACCACATCCACAATCCCTATCCGATCGTCGATCTGGACCGTGGCATCGACGAACGTCCGCTGCTGAGCAAGGACTTTGGCGGCAGCGGCCGCCTGCCCCTGGGCTGGGCACAGGGCCGGGATGCCAACGGCAACTACATGGGCACGGTCAATCTGACCTGCTTCAGCTGCCATGCCGGCCAGATCGGCCAGGGCGAGGTCGCCAGCCGCGACGGCAACGGCAATCCGGCCAGCTACGGCGGCAACCGCACCGGCACGTTCATGGGCCTGCCCAATACCAATACCGAGCTGGGCGTGCTGTACGTCGACCTGATCAACGCCAGCCAGTACGAAGATGCCGACCGCAGGCAGATCCCCCTGGCGATGCCGGCTATCGGCTACATCCCGCTGATCAACACCACCCGCGGCACCAATGCCGCCGACACCGAGATCGAAGCCATGGCCATCCGGCGTGATTTCGACACGCTGGAGAATGATGCCCATCTGCTGACTTATCCTTTGCACGGCAATACCGGCGACCAGGACCCGCCGGCCTGGTGGTGGCTGTCCAACAAGACCCGCTACCTGTGGTTCGGCGGTCACTCCACCGATTCCGCCCGCGGCAATATGTATTTCGGCAGCGTCAACGAGCTCAGCGGCGATCAGGTCAAGGCCAACGAAGGCACCTACGAGGATGTGCATCAGTGGTCGCTGACCGTGGAAGCGCCGGATTATCCGGCGGGCTATTGCAGCGGCGCCGATGGCCAGCCCGCAGGCGCCGATCACCCCGGCTGCATCCGCCGCGCATTGGCCATCCAGGGTGCGATCCTGTTCCATGAAAAAGACCTGTGGGACGAAGAAATCAACGCCGACATCCCGCGCCCCAAGGGCAACGGCTCCTGCGCCGGCTGCCATGGCGCCTATGCGCCCCACTACGCCAATGACCGGCGCTTTCTGCCCGATCCCCGCCTGGCCGGCACCGCCGGCTACACGGTGCCGATCGAAATCATCGACACCGACCCGGCCCAGGCCGAAGGCTGGGCCAGCGAGATCCGCGAGCATGTGTCGACCTTCTGGTGGTCCTATCCCGATGCGGTCGAGGGCTATGTGCTGCCGGAAGAAAAGGACCGGATGACCGAGCTGATGGACGATTACCTGTTTGCCGGGATTTCCGGCAGCGATTTCGCCGACCATCTGTCCCGGCAACTGGGCCACAGCGGGCAGCTGGAATTGCTTGCGGATGCCTCCGGCGACCTGCTGATGGCCACGCTCGGGCAGATCCCCAATCTGGGTCTTGGCGAATCCGTGGGCCGAATCAAGGGCGCCTGTGGTTTCGAGGAAAAGACCGTCGGCTATGTGACTCCGCCGCTGCACGGCGTCTGGGCCAGCGCGCCCTACTTCCATAACGGCTCGGTGCCCAATGTCTGGGGTGTGCTGGACCCGGCGGCCCGCCCCAAGGTCTGGCGGCGCCAGCGCACCACCACGGACGTGCATTTCAATGCATTTGAAACCCGCATCAACGGCCCGTCCAGCGGCTATGACTGGGAACGCCTGGGCTGGAACTACGCGGAAATGAATTGCGGTGACGGCGGCGCCGGCATTCCCTACTACACCTGCCAGCCGGCCCAGGACATCCCGCCCGAAATCCAGTGGGGCGCCGACCAGCTGCTGGGCGGACTGGCCTGGCCGACCTGGCTGGTGCCACCGCCGGTGGGCGAGCAGGGTCTGGAAGACCGGATGATCTTCAATACCAATATGTACTCCAAGAAGAATCGCGGCCATGCCTGGACCCAGGGCCTGAACGATCGGGAGCGCCGTGCGCTGCTGGAGTACTTGAAAACCCTGTGAGGACCCGCGGCCTGGGCAACAGCCGGTTCGTCCAGGCTGCGCGGCCCTGAGCCCGGCATGATGGTATACGGCCCTGGCCGGGCGCAGCGCTCAGGGCCCCGGGGGGGCGCATCCACTCAGCTGCTCGATCAGGCTCAGGCAGGCTGCTGCCAGGACTTGCCGATCGGCCGCCGTCCGCATCACCGTGGGCGCGACAAGGCAACGCGCATCCTTGGCGACGAGCGCGGCATCGCGGGTATCCACGAGCACGCGATCAACGAAATCCCGATACAGCTCGGCGATGACGTTGGCCTGGGGCTCGACCCCCAGCTCGCGCATGATCTTGGCGGCGGGGCCTTTGATTGCCTGGCCGCCGACGATGGGCGATACCGCGATGACCGGCACCTCGCAGGCCGTGAGCGCCGGGCGCAGGCCGGGCACGGCCAGCATCGGCGCGATGCTCAGGTACGGATTGGACGGGCACAGGATCACCCCGGCCAGATCCGGATCAGCCAGCGCCGCCTGCACCCCCGGCGCCAGTTCGGCCTGCGCAGCCCCGTCGAATTCCACGGCGCGCACGACGGGCTCGGCGCGGCGGGCGACGAAGTAGTCCTGGAATGCCAGGCGACCGACATCGGTGACGACACAGGTGCGCACCGGGGCGTCGCTGATCGGCACGATGGCATGCGCCACCCCCAGGCGAGCGGCCAGCTCACGCATGACCGCGCTCAGGCTCAGGCCTTCATCCAGCAGCTGACGCCGGCGCAGATGCAGGGCGATATCACGATCCCCCAGCGCGAACCAGTCCGGCCCGCCCAGACGACCCAGCTCGGCGTGGACCGCCCAGCTCTCATCGCCGCGCCCCCAGCCCTGCTCGGCATGGGCCAGTCCGGCCAGGGTGTACAGCACGGTATCGAGATCCGGACAGATCGGCAGACCCAGATGAGTAAAGTCATCGCCGACATTGACCGCGATGGTCAGTTCTTCGGGCGCCAGCACCTGGGCCAGGCCCTGCGCCAGCTTGGCCCCGCCCACCCCGCCGCACAGGGCCAGATAGCGCCTGCTGCCGCTCACTGAAACA
>JBFJVB010000210.1:0-4747 GCA_041624435.1 Oceanococcus sp.
GCCAGTACCGGCTTTGCCAGTCATCGCACAGCAAAAGGGGTCAGCCGTGGCTGACCCCTGTGGGTGACAAACCTGAACGCCGGTCGACAGCGCGACCGGCGCTGCATCACATCGCGGCGGCTGCCGGCGCGAACTTGGTCAGGTTGATCCCTTCGACCGCCGCGTCGTACTCGGCCATGCTCGGCGTGCGCCCCAGGATGGTGGAGAGCACCACCACGGGCGTCGATGCCAGCAAGGATTCGCCTTTCTTCTCGCTGGAGTCTTCCACCACGCGCCCCTGGAACAGGCGGGTGGAGGTGGCCATCACGGTATCGCCCTTGGCCGCTTTTTCCTGGTTCCCCATGCACAGGTTACAACCCGGACGTTCCAGGTACATCATGTTTTCGTAGCTGGTCCGCGCCGAACTCTTGGGCGCCTTGTCATCGAATTCGAAGCCGGAATGCTTCTGGAAGATTTCCCAATCCCCCTCGGCCTTCAACTCGTCAATGATGTTGTAGGTCGGCGGTGCAATTACCAGCGGCGCCTTGAACTCGATCTTGCCGTTGTTCTGCTTCTCCAGGTTACGCAGCATCTGGGCGATGATCTGCATGTCGCCCTTGTGCACCATGCAGGAACCAACGAAACCCAGATCGACCTTCTTCTGCGCCTTGTAGTAGGAAATCGGGCGGATGGTGTCGTGGGTGTAGCGCTTGGACACGTCGGCGTTGTTGACGTCCGGATCGGCAATCATCGGCTCGACAATCTGATCCAGGTCGACCACGAATTCGGCGGAGTATCTGGCATTGTCGTCCGGCTTCAGGGCCGGCACCTGGCCAGAGCGGACTTCCTCGATGCGCTTGTCGGCCTTGGCGAGCAGTCCGGCCAGGGTGCCCGCCGGATTGTCCATGCCCTTGTCGATCATGATCTGGATGCGGCTCTTGGCCAGTTCCAGGGATTTGATCAGGGTGTCATCGTTGGAGATACACACCGCGGCCTTGGCCTTCATTTCAGCCGTCCAGTCGGTGAAGGTGAAGGCCTGATCCGCCATCAGGGTGCCGAGGTGGACTTCCACCACGCGCCCCTGAAAGACGTTGTCGCCGAATTGCTTGAGCATCTGCGCCTGGGTCGCATGGACGACATCACGGAAGTCCATGTGAGTTTTCAGATGGCCCTTGAAGGTCACCTTGACCGATTCGGGGATCGGCATCGTGGCCTCCCCTGTGGCCAGCGCCAGGGCGACGGTGCCGGAGTCCGCACCAAAGGCGACGCCTTTGGACATGCGGGTATGCGAATCACCCCCGATGATCACGTCCCGGTCATCCACGGTGAGGTCATTCAGGACCTTGTGGATGACGTCGGTCATGGCCGGGTAGACGCCCTTGGGGTCACGGGCGGTGATCAGGCCGAACTTGTTCATGAAGCCCATGAGCTTCGGAATGTTCTTCTGCGCCTTGAGATCCCACACCGAGGCCGTATGGCAACCGGACTGGTAGGCCCCGTCGACCTTGGGCGAGATCACCGTTGCCGCCATGGCTTCCAGTTCCTGGACCGTCATCAGACCCGTGGTGTCCTGCGAACCGACGATGTTGACGTTGACGCGCGCATCGGAGCCGGCATACAAGGTCTTGCCCTGTGCCACGCCCACCGCATTGCGGTTGAAAATCTTCTCGACCGCGGTCAGGCCCTGGCCTGCATGGCTGATTTCCTTGGAGGCCGCGTACACGGCGGGCGCTTCAATACCCAGGGTCGCTGCCGCCAAGGTCTGCAGTTTCTTGCCAAAAACGATCGCATAGGAACCGCCCGCCTTGATGAACTCGAGCTTTTGCGGCGTGAAGGCCGAAGCAATGTCGGCCAGTTCCTGCTTCCCGCTGGCATCGTAAAGCTTCTTGGTCCGGGTGTTGATGATCAGCACGGTGCCGTTGGCCACCGAATAGGTCTGTTCCAGCACCGGGTCACCGTTGGCGTCCAGAACCGGCTGGCCATTGTCATCCAGTTTCTTGACCCAGTTTTTCAGATCCAGACCGATGCCGCCGGTGACGCCGACGGTGGTCAGGAAGATCGGGGAGATACCGTTGGTGCCGCCGACGACCGGGGCGATATTCACGAAAGGCACATAGGGACTGGCTTGTTTGCCCATCCACAGCGCCACATTATTGACCCCGGACATGCGCGAAGAGCCCACGCCCATCGTGCCTTTTTCCGCCACCAGCATCACCCGTGCATCCGGATGCTGTTGCTTCAGCGCTTCGATCTGCGCCTGGGCCGCTGGCGAAATCATGCACTTGCCGTGCAGTTCCCGGTCCGAGCGTGAGTGCGCCTGGTTACCCGGCGACAACAGATCGGTGGAGACATCGCCTTCCGCGGCAATATAGGTGACGACCTTGACCTCTTCATCCGGCTCCGGGAGCTTGGTGAAAAATTCCGCCCGGGCGTAGCTTTCCAGAATGTCCCTGGCCACCCCATTGCCTGCCGAATAGGCGGCGCTGAGCCGATCCGTATCCGCCTCGTAGAGAAAGACCTGGGTTTTGAGGACCTGCGCGGCTTCCCGCGCGATGGATTCATCGTCGCCCAGGGCCAGATCGAGCAGCACTTCGACCGATGGACCGCCTTTCATATGCGAGAGCAACTCGAAGGCAAAGGCCCTGGAGATCTCTTCTACCGCGGCCTGGCCCAGGATGATCTCTTTCAAAAACCGGGCTTTTTCACCGGCGGCAGGGGTGGTGCCTGGCACGGTGTTGTAGATGAAGAACTTGAGCGAATCTTCTCGATGCGCACTGGCGGTGTCCTTGATCTGGGCGATGATCTCCTGGACCAGCGCGCCGTCCTCAATGGGCTTGGGATGCAAGCCGTCGCCTTTGCGGGATTCGATCTCTTTTAAATAGTCTTGGTAATGACTCATAAATATCTCGATGAGCGGGTGGAAAGCAGCCCCGTAGTGTAGCAAGTTACACCGCGGCTAATTTCGGAATCAAGCGCATCGCGATCCGGCTTCCGTTAGAATTTGACCGCCAAATCTTGCCCGTATCCACACACCGGGCCTCGCATATCAGGGGGTATTCTCAATGACCGACAGTTTCAGTGCACGCAGTCAACTCGCCGTAGGCAGCAAGACCTACGACTATTTCCGCCTCGGTGCAGTGGCCTCTGACGCTCAATTGCAACGTCTGCCCTATTCCCTCAAGGTCCTGCTGGAGAATCTGGTCCGCCATGAAGATGGCGTCAACATCACCCGGGACGACATCAACGCCATCGTCAACTGGGATGCCCAGGCCGAACCGGACACGGAAATCGCCTTCACCCCGGCGCGCGTCATCCTGCAGGATTTCACCGGGGTGCCCTGTGTGGTCGATCTGGCCGCCATGCGCGATGCGATGAACAAACTCGGGGGCGATGCCACCAAGATCAACCCGCAGGTGCCGGTTGAACTGGTCATCGATCACTCGGTCATGGTCGACAATGCGGGGAGCGATCAGGCCCTGGATCTGAATGCCAAGATCGAATTCGATCGCAACAAGGAACGCTATGCGTTCCTGCGCTGGGGCCAGACGGCCTTCGACAATTTCAAGGTCGTGCCGCCGGATACCGGCATCGTGCATCAGGTCAATATCGAGTACCTCGCCCGCGTGGTATTCGGCAAGGAAACCGGCGTGGCCTATCCCGATACCGTGGTCGGCACCGATTCCCATACCACGATGGTCAATGGCATCGGCGTGCTGGGCTGGGGCGTGGGCGGGATCGAAGCCGAAGCCGCGATGCTGGGTCAGCCGGTCACCATGCTGATTCCTCAGGTGGTGGGCTATCGCCTGAGCGGACGGCTGGCCGAGGGCGTCACCGCCACCGATCTGGTGCTGACCATCGTGCAGAATCTGCGGGAACTGGGCGTGGTCGGCAAGTTCGTCGAGTTCTTCGGTGAAGGTCTGGCCGCCCTGCCCCTGGCGGATCGCGCCACCATCGCCAATATGGCGCCGGAGTATGGCGCCACCTGCGGCATCTTCCCGGTCGATGAGGCCACCATCAATTACCTGAAACTGACCGGCCGTGACGCCGAGGAACTGGCCCTGGTCGAAGCCTATGCGAAGGAGAATGGCTTCTGGCGACGTGATGACGGACGCGACGCCGAGTACAGCCACGTGCTGGAACTGGACCTGTCCACGGTCGTGCCGTCGCTGGCCGGCCCCAAGCGCCCGCAGGATCGCATTCTGCTGGGCGACATGAAGACCGACTACGTGAAGAACCACGCCGCCATGGCGGGCACCCAGGAGCAGCGCTCGGTCCCGGTCAACGGCTATGACATGACCGACGGCAACGTGGTCGTGGCCGCGATCACCTCCTGCACCAACACCTCCAACCCGGCGGTGCTGATCGGCGCGGGCCTGGTCGCCAAGAAGGCCCTGGCCCGGGGCCTGAAGTCCAAGCCCTGGGTCAAAACCTCGCTGGCCCCCGGCTCTCAGGTGGTCACCGACTATCTGAACAAGGCCGATCTGATGGATTCGCTCAAAGGACTGGGCTTTCATGTGGTGGGCTATGGCTGCACCACCTGCATCGGCAATACCGGCCCGCTGGACCCGGCGATTTCCACAGCGATCCAGGACCATGACCTGATCGCCACCGCCGTGCTCTCCGGTAATCGCAACTTCGAAGGGCGGATTCACGCCGACGTGAAGATGAACTTCCTGGCCTCGCCGCCGCTGGTCGTGGCCTATGCCATCGCCGGCAACGTCAATACCGATCTGACCAATGACCCCCTGGGTCAGGACCCCGCTGGCAA
>JBFJVB010000211.1:0-4671 GCA_041624435.1 Oceanococcus sp.
GTGGCGCGCTGCGGCATCAGACTCGCCTGCTGCCCCTGCTGCCGAGGGCGCAGAACCACTGAAGGAATTTTCGAGCGGACTGCTCTGCTGGGCTGTGGGGGTGGAGATTGCTAGGCGCGCTGTCAAGCGCGAACCGGACCCGGATGCATCCGAAGTTTTCGCTGCGCCGCCATAGCCTCGGCGTCCAGTCGGCATCAGCCAAGGAACTCATGCGCCTGGTTTCATAATGGCTCGGCATAGACCAGCAGACGTTCATCACCACCGCTGGCGCTGGCGCGAAACGGCCAGCAGGTGACCAGCAGCAACGCGTTGTCGTGGACCAGGCTCAGCCGGTCCCGGCGGGCGCTGACCACCGCCCGCCGGCTGACGCGATAATGGAACTGGCCGCGCCGGGTGGTCAAGGCCACCCGATCCCCCGGCCAGACATGTTCCAGGACTGCAAAATGCGTATCCCGATGGCCGGAGATGACGCTGGTCAGGCCGTCGCCCGGCATGCCGGAGGCCGGACTGTGGCCCGGAGCGAAGGCCAGGGTATTGCCCCGGTCACCCTCCAGCACGATGTAGCGCCGGCCTCGCAGCTGCAGTTCGGCGACCGGCCAGTGATCCGCCCAGGGCCAGGCGCGCTGCGGCTGACCCTCCTGGAGCGTGCGTGCCCAGGCCGCTTCGAGCAGTCTTTGCGCCAGCCAGGCCTTGCCCTGAATCCAGCCGCCCTGGGCGAGCGCGATCGCGCCCCCCAGCAGCAGCACGATGCTCAGCGCGCTGATCATCCGCCTGGCCCGCATGCTCACGCCCGCCGTCCGCAGGCGCGCAGCAGCAAGCCACCCAGCGTGCTCAGCGCGCCCCAGAACAGGAGCAGCAGGGACGCCGTGCTGCCGGAGGCCAGCGGCAGGGTTTGCGCCGTGGCGATGTCGGCTGCGACCGGGCTGGCCGGGGGCGTCGTCGGTGCAGGCGTGGCTTGCGTGGCGGGGACTTGCAGACCCTGCGGTAAATGGGTCTTCAAGGCATGCGTTTGCAGCGCTTGCGCCGCTTCCCGGACGGGCGTGGTGTCGATCGCGACCAGGCTGGTGAACGGGCTGACCAGATGGTGTCGCAGGGCCAGTTCCAGCACTTGCTGACGCGTCTGCGCCGAATCGGCGCCGCGCGCCTGCTGCCGCATCAGCTGGGTGATTTTGCGCCGGGCCCACAGCACCCCCAGGCCGGTTTGCTCGCGACGCTGGGCCAGGCCCAGGTTCATCGACCAGTGCCGTTCACCCAATCGACCGTCGAGCTGGGCGCGATCGGGCTCACCCTCCAGGCGCATCACCACGCTGATCGGATCGCCGACATACAGGTCCGACAGTGGATCGGGCAGGGCCTGGGCGGCCACGGGCAGATCCAGGCGCAGGTCGGTCAGGGCCGGCTGCTCCAGCTGGCGAAACAGAGCGCTCATCTTCTCCCCGACTTCGCCGTCCTGGCCGATCAGGGTGCTGCTGCCTCGACCCAGGACCGCCGCCTCTTGCATGAAATAATGGTTGGGCGCGGAGCCAATGCCGACGGTGAACAGGCGGGCGTCACCCAGGCCGGCATGAATGGCGCTGAACAACTGCGCTTCATTGCTGATCGCACCGTCGGTGATGAATACGATCTGGCGCAGATAACCGGCGCGAGGCCGGCCCTGGGCGAAGGCAGAGCGCAGCGCGGGCAGCATGTTGGTGCCACCACCGGCATCGAGTGCCGCGACCTGCGCTCGGGCCGTGGCGATGTGCGCGGCGTCCGCGGGTACGGGGCTGGCGAACAGCGCCCGGCTTGCACTGTTGAATTCGATGATGTTGAAGGCATCCTGAGGACTCAGGCGCGTCAGGGCCAGATCCAGGGCGGCGCGGGCCTGCGTGATCGAGGCGCCACCCATCGAACCCGAGGTGTCGATGACGAAAATCAGCTCGCGTGGCGCCGGCTGCGGGGCGGTGTGCTGCGGGGGCATCAGCATCAACAGACCGTAATGGCCGGCGGGCGTGGACTCGACGAAAAAGGCGCCTTGCGTATCGGCGGTATCGGCGGCGCTCCAGTTCAGCTCGAAATCCCGATCAGCCGGCACCGTGTCCTGCGCCAGTTCCACGCTCAGGCCGGTGGCCGTGGGCGATTTCACGATGGCGTGGTAGCGACTGCGAACCTCCCCCAGCTCAAAACCCGCTTGCAGGTCGATGACCAGTTTGACCGGGTTGTGTGGGGCGCTCTGGGTATCGGCAGCGGCCAGATCCGCGGCGTTGGGAATCTCGCCCGGCAGCAGCGCCCAGCCCTCGCCCAGCTCCGCGGTATGTTCCAGCGGCGGGCCGCCCGCGGGGCGGAAGCGCGGCGTGATCGCCAGCGGAAAGCGCAGGCTGAACGCCGCATCGCGCCAGCGCAGTTCCTGCTGGTACTCCAGTTCGACGCTGATCTCGCCCCGCGGTGGAATATTGGCCACCGCGGTGGTGAACAGATTGGGCCGCTGTTGTTCGACCAGGGCGGCACGCTGCCCGCTGCTTCTGGCCTGCCGGTAGCTGGCGCGGGCGGCGGACCGCTCCTTGATCTGGCCCTGAATGATGCGCTCGCCAACGACCATGCGCAGCTGATCGACGGCAGCATCCTGAGGCAGGGGGAAGGCGTACACGGCTTCTGCCCACTGATCACCGGGATTGCGGAAACGCTGCCGCAGGCGGGTGCGGGCGATCGGGCCGCTGACACGGATGTGGGCCTGTGTGTCCTGCAGCGGGGCAGGCTGGTAGCGGCCCGGGGTGGCCGTCTTGATCAGCAGACTGCCCTGGCTGACTTCATCCAGGCTCATGTCAGCGGGTTGCGGGGCGGCGCCGGCCGGAGCGGCGCTCAGTGCGCAGAGCAGGATAAGCCAAGGGCGTAGTGGGGCAGGTGCAAACATGTGAGACTCCATCGGGAAGGTGGAATCAGCCTGCGGTTCATATTCGTGCTTAGAATGAAGTTCCGGTGAAGTCGGCCCGAATGAGAACCCCGCCATGAATCAGCCAGCGATCCTGGTCGTCGAAGATGAATCGGCCATCGCCGACAACATCACCTATGCGCTGCGCAGTGAAGGCTTCACGGCGCTTTGGGCGACCACCGGAGCGCGCGCGCTGCAGCTACTCGAGGAGCAGCCCGCCGCGCTGGTCATTCTGGACATCGGCCTGCCGGATATCAGCGGCTTCGAACTGTGCCGGCAGATTCGCGCACGCTGGGGCATGCCGATCATTTTTCTCAGCGCCCGCGACGCCGAAGTGGATCGCGTCGTGGGCCTGGAGATTGGCGGCGATGATTATGTGGTCAAACCCTTCAGTCCGCGCGAGCTGGTGGCGCGGGTCCGGGCGCGCCTGCGTCCTCCGCCGGACCGCCCGGTCGGTCCACAGGCGCAGAGCCCGGGATTTCAGGTCGATGAGGCGCAGCGCTGCATTCGCTACGCTGACCAGGTGCTGGATCTGACCCGTTACGAATACCGCCTGTTCGCCACCCTGTTGGCCAACCCGCGGCGGGTCTGGTCGCGCGAGCAATTGCTGGAGCAGGCCTGGGAGCAGCCGGAGCATGCTTTTGATCGCACCGTGGACACGCACATCAAGACCCTGCGCCAGAAGATCCGCGCCAGCGCGGCCCGTCGGGACCCGATCCGCACGCATCGCGGTCAGGGTTATTCCTACGATCCGGACAGCTGAGCATGTCGCTGCGTAACCGCATCTTTCTGGTGTTTGTGCTGGCCGCGGCGCTGAGTGTGGGCGGGCTGGTGTACTGGATGAGTTCGGACATGCGGCCGCGCTACATGGAGGCCCAGGAAGACCTGATGGTGGATCTGGGGCATATCCTGGCCGATCTGATTGCCGCCAACGCGCTGCGCGAGGACGCCGCCGGCCCCGATCCGGATAAGTTGCAGCGGGCTTTCGGTGGCCTGGGGGAGCGCGACTTCTCCGCGCAGATCTACAGTTTGCTCAAGACCCGGGTGGATGTGCGGGTCTATGTCACCGATGCCCGCGGCGTGGTGCTGTTCGACAGCGAGGCCGATCGCGATCTGGGGCGTGACAATTCCCAGTGGCGGGACATCAAGCTCAGTCTGGCCGGAGACTATGGGGCGCGCAGCACCGAGGGCGACCCGATGTTTCCCGCTGGGGCCACCATGTACGTGTCCACGCCGATTCGGCGGCCCGCAGACGGTGAGATTCTTGGCGTGGTCAGCGTGGGTAAGCCGACGCGCAATGCCGAGCGCTTTCGCCTCTCGGCCATGAGCCGCTTCAGTCAGGCGGCCCTCTTCGCCCTGGTCCTGGCTTTGGCCCTGGCTTTGATTCTGTACTGGTGGCTGAGCCGGCCGTTGCAGCGTCTGGCTGATTATGCCCGCGACCTGCGACTGGGACGGCGGGTCGCGCCACCGCGACTGGGGCGCAACGAAATCGGCCGGGTCGGACAGGCCATGACCGAATTGCGCGATGCCCTGGATGGCAAGAATTATGTGGAAGCCTATGTGCAATCACTGACGCATGAGCTCAAGAGCCCTACGGCGGCGATTGCCGGCGCCGCCGAATTGCTTGCCGAGCAGCCTCCGGAGCCGGACCGCGCGCGGTTCTTGCGCAATATCCGGGTCGAGGCGCAACGCTTGCAGCGGCTCATCGAGCGCATGCTGCAACTGGCGGGCATCGAAAATCGCGCCGCGCTGGAGCAGGCGCA
>JBFJVB010000212.1:0-4669 GCA_041624435.1 Oceanococcus sp.
ACCGGGCGTTTCAGGCTACGGGCGCACGCGAAGTATTCAGGCATAACCCTGCGCTTTGATCCACAGAGCGCGAAAGCTGATCATTCACTTTTGCTGCAACCAGTCATTCGACATCCCTGCGTGTCAACCTGAACCTGGACACTGCTTGTCCGAGATAACATAAATTTCAGAGCTGCAACATGAGTACTGCAGATGTCAAAACGGCTATTCGTGAGTGTGCAGCCTTTCTGTAACTTGGTCTGAGCTCAAAGGGGACAGGTCACGCGAGATGGAACCCGCTCAAGCCGGCCACAGGCCAGCCCATCCTCGAATTCCGGCCTGACCTCGCGCCGCCGGGGGCGCCCCTGCACAGCCATTTCCCAAGAAAGACCGGGAACTGCTCCTCCACGATCCGTCACGGAACCGCCTCCGTCGGCCGGTGCCTCACGTAGCGAGGTGCAAGTCCAGCCAACACCGCCCTGCCCCGGTGCAGTGAATCGGCCACAGCATGAATATTGCATGTAGACAGCTTTGAACGAACAAGCCTTGACCGATGGGAACTGGAGGTCACCATGAGTGCAGCAGTTCAAGAATCACACACACTCAAAGCCCTCAAGAACACCCCAGTCCCACTGGAGCGGGACGGCTTCCTGCGGACCTTGCTGAGGCATCTGTCCGGCACCCTGCAGGACGTGGTGGGACTGGAAGAGGCCGAAGGCTTCATCAGCGTCGTCGGCCAGGAAATGGGCGACCAGATCAACGGCATGTACCGCGATGCGCTGGCGGTCAAAAGTCTGAACGTCGAGCAGGTCACTGCGGTACTGGTCGATCTCAAACGCCGCATCCAGGGCGACTTCTATGTGATTGAAGAGGATCAGCACAAGATCGTGTTCGGCAATCGTGCCTGTCCATTTGGCGACCGGGTCAATGGTCGGCCCGCGCTGTGCATGATGACCTCGAACGTGTTCGGCTCGATCGCGGCGCAGAACCTGGGCTACGCCAAGGTCGAATTGCAGGAAACCATCGCCCGCGGCGATGGAGGCTGCCGCATCGTGGTCTATCTCGATGCCGCCGCCGGCGAACAGGCTGACGGCAACGAATATTTCAAAGGTCTCGATGACGCTTCCGTTTGACGCGCGCTATCGCGCCTTCGCGGACGCGCTGCCCACCGGATTGCTGGTACTCAGCCCCGAGGGCCAGGTACTGCACATCAACACCCGGGCGCGTCGGCGGCTGCCCGCTCTCGAAGCGGGCGCGAATCTGGCCGCTGCCGTGAGCGCCCCGGCACAGCTACGGCGGGACCTGCAACTGGCCTCCCGATCGGCCACCGCCCGACCGGGCGCCATTCAATTCCGCGACGATGAGCGTCGCTGGCGTTACCTGGCGAGCGCGGCGCAAATCGATTCTCAGCGGCTGATCTTGTTGCAGCTTTCGCCGGATGAAAAAGCCACCAGCCAATTTGCGGTGCTGAATCGGCAGATTGAAAGGCTGAAGTCTGAAGTCCGGCGGCGCATGAGCCTGGAAAGCGAGCGTGAAGCCTTGCTCGAAGGCGAGCGCGCGGCACGACACGGTGCCGACGCCGCCAACGCGTCCAAGGACGCCTTTCTGGCATCCGTATCCCATGAATTGCGCACCCCGCTGCATGCGATGCAGGGCTGGCTCGATTTACTGACCGAAACCGACCTCGACGACGACAAAACGGCACACGCTTATGCGGTGATTCAACGGAACATCGACGCGCAAAAAAGGTTGACCGAAGATCTGGTCGACCAGGCCGCCCTATTCTCCGGGCGCATGTCCCTGAACCTGACCGACCTGAACCTGAACGCCACCATCGAGGAACTCGTGACCAGCACCTTGCCGGCCGCCGAAAAGAAGCAGCAGTCGCTCAGGCTCACCCTGCCTGATGAAACACTGGTCGCCCGCGCGGATCCGGCGCGCATGTCGCAGATCATCACCAATCTGTTGACGAACGCCTGCAAGTACACGCCTGAAGGGGGCGATATCGAGATCCTGTTGCAGCGATGTTCGTCGCACGCGGAAATCGTCGTCCGCGATACCGGCATCGGAATCGGTGCGGACTTTTTGCCCTACGTTTTCGACCCCTTCAATCGTGAAGTCACCGCCACCACGCGAAGGGCAGGAGGACTGGGTCTCGGCCTTTCGATCACGCGCCACCTGGTCGATCTTCACGGCGGGCTGATCACGGTCGAGAGCGATGGCCCGAATCAGGGCGCGACGTTCACCGTGAGCATTCCGCTGCCGACATTTCAGCGTTCTCGCGCGGTCGCAAAACCGTCCGAAGATTCAAAGATGAATTTGCCCACGCTGCAGGGTGTGACGGTTCTGCTGGTGGAAGACCACGATGATTCACGGGAGCTGCTGGTCGGCGTGCTGCGCTCCAGCGGCGTCACCGTCATCGCCGTGTCCAGTTCGGCCGAAGCCCTGGCGAGCTTCGACAAAGCACCGGTGGATATCATCATCAGTGACATCGAGATGCCTGAGGAAGATGGCTACACCATGCTCAGGAAATGGCGTGCACAGGAGCGCTCAGCCGGAGTTTCGCCCGCGCCGGCCTTAGCGGTCACCGCGCACAACATCGGAGACGCCGAGGCACACGCGCTACGTGCCGGCTTCCATAGCTTTGTGTCCAAGCCGGTCGCGCCGTCCACGCTGTTGCGGAAGATCGCCGAACTCCACCTGCAGGCGCCGACCGCGGTCAACGCAGGCTCGGAGCACGGCGTCTCGCCGCCGCCAGCCTAACCACAGCCGCTTCACGGCGCCGGCGGCGTCGCATCGGGCCATGGGGCGCGCGCCGAGCCTGTTGGCACTTTGACCCCGGATAGGCGCAGATGGCCATCCGGCCGCTCAAACTACCCACCGTGCAGAAACAGCATCGGAAGTGAGCATTCCGCTTACTCCGGCGTCCTGCCCTCGCCCCTTCGGGGCCAACTGACGCCGTCTGTTTTCGCCCCAGGAGAACCAGTGAGTGCACTGCCGAAACGCTGGTTCAGCGCAACCGCTGCGGTGCGCGCACTGTCGCGTTGGAACCCCGCCGATTGATTCAGGCGGACTGGGAGCGAAAAACACCCCCTTAGCTGCGCTCACCATCCAGTAAAGACAGGGACGGGTCTTCCGACTCCAGCTTTTGCATGATCTTCTGCATGCCTTCGAGTAAAGCCTGGTAATCATTCGCCCCGATCTGCTGCGCGATGGCGTTGTCGATCTCGGCCAGCACCGCAAAGCCACGCAACATGGCGCTGTCTGCGTTCAGCTTGAAGGATATGAGCTTGGACCGTGAATCCTGCGGATTGGGACGGGATTCCACGAAGCCCATATCCAGTAGCTCCTGCACGGTCTTGCTGATGGATTGCTTGGTCACGCCTTTGCGCCGGGCGATCTCGGTAATGGTCGTGCCGTCAGGATCAATGTAGCTGATCAGATCCAGGTGCAGCTTTTTCAGGTTCGGCAAGTTCAGTTTGGTCTGAAAGGCCCGCAGCATTTTCACATTGGCCAGCTCACCCAGCCAGATCGACGCCAGCATCATGGACTGGGCTCGTCGGGCTAGAATGTCGTCTTTCTTCATTTGGTCAGTTCTGGTTGACAAAGTGGCGCGGCTTTGCTGAAATTATATCGTCAGTTATATTTGACTATATAGCGAAAGAGGCCATGCCGTCGAGCACGGCCCCCCTTTTCCACCGCAAGATCACATTGACAAGGTGCGAGGCATGAAAATCAGAGGATGGATGTTTATCGGGTTTTCCAAGGACTACCCGAAGGGCAAGATCAAGACGCGTACTTTCATGGATGAAAAGTGCCTGGTTTTTCGAACCGAGTCCGGCCAGCTGAACATGGTGGAGCCTTACTGCTCCCATTTCGGCGTGAATATGGAAACCGGCAAGGTCGCCAAGGAATACATCGTCTGCCCGATGCACAGCCGCGCCTTTCATGGCGATGGCAGCTGCGTCAAAGCCAAACAGAAAGGCATTCGCAGCTACCCGATTTCGGAAAATCGGGGCCTGGCCTATGCCTATTTCGATGTACCGGGTGTTGAGCCGCAATGGGCTGCGCCCGAATTTCTGAGTGAGGACAAACACCCCGACATCCTGTGGCATCACAGCCGCGTGCTGGAACTGCATCACCCCAGCGTGCCGCTGGACAACGCGGTGGACCCGCGCCACTTCAAGTCCACGCACAGCATGTTCGGCGGCGTGGTGGAAGAAGGCAAGATCGTCACGGATGGACACAAGGCGACCTGCACCATGGCGGCCGAAATATTGCCTCCGCTCTCGACCGCCTTGAGAGTCAAATCCACGCGGGTGACCACCTGGTTCGATGGCGCCCTGAACGTGACCCAGGAAAACCAGTCGGGTAGCAACATCTATCCCCTGGTCGAGTTCCTGACCCTGCTTGAAGGCAATAAATGCCGCCTGACCCAGGTTGGCGTGGGCAAAAAATCCCTCAACCCCTTCAAGTGGTTCCTCGACGGAATCGGCTTGTTTGGCTCCTGGTATGCCACCTGGGAAGACACCGCCGTGTGGAACAATCGCAAGGCACTGAATCCGGACCATGACGATAACGAGACGGACCGGGCACTTGCCGAGTTTCGGCAGTGGTTCGACAGTTTCGTTTACGAATCACAGGAACTCAGGAAGGCCGCGTAGCCGCAATAGGTTTCTGGCCCGTTTCC
>JBFJVB010000213.1:0-4486 GCA_041624435.1 Oceanococcus sp.
AGTCGCTTTTCTGATCTTCTACAATTGGTTTGATCGCCAAGGCGGATTTCTTGCCTACCCTGATTACCCTTCAGACGCTTCGCTGTGGATTTGGATGCCTACCATTGAGGGCCTAGTTTATGCCTGCTCGATCGCATGGTATGACACTTCATTTCGCCATTCGGGAGGCTGGCTTTCGCGCGTCGTCGCGCTGATCGGAACTTGTTCGTATTCAATCTATCTGCTGCACTTCTTCTTTGTTGGAAAACTTGCTCATGCACTCCAGACGTATACTAGTTTTGAATTGAGCACGACGAGCTTGGTTCTTCTGGCGCCATTTGCGTTTCTGTTGGTGGTGCCGGTCGCCTATCTGAGCTACCGATTTGTCGAGCTACCCTTTCTGCGCTTTCGCACCCCCTATATCCAAAGAAATGACTAGAAGTTGCAGTGACATGGTTTGGACATTGCGTCTCCCAACGTTTAAGCCTTTCTTAAAGATTGATTATTGTGCTCAAGATAACAATCTTTTCTGATGACAGATGCAAGGACGAATGATCTTGGCTGCGTGCCGTTCTAATGAGATCCCAACGGATTCACACCATCTCAGTCAACTATCAAGAGCGGGGTGCAGAACAGGGCAGGCCGTTTCGGCGGCATCATAGAAGCGTGATGCCGCTCGATTGTAAGATGCCGTTGGTTGGCCCTTTGGGGATCGGTTAGTATGCTATCGGATCAAAGCACCAGTGCGGTCTACGGTCGTTGCCTCATTGAGGTTGAACACCGGTTGTTACGCTTCACCGAGCTCACTTTTTAATTGAATGACTGAATCCCCATTACGCCTCTATAAGCGCTTTGCGCCTTGGGCGCCGTTTCTTTTTGTCGCCGATATAATATGGATTATCTTGGCGGCGGTGGGCTCAGTTTGGTTGCTTAGCAACACCGAGATCGGTTCCCATTTATCGCCCTTCCCTCGGCATTATATGCAGCTGGCTGTAATCGTCGCTCTGGTGCAGGTTCTACTGATGGAGTTGTTAGGGGCCTACCGGCCATGGCGTGGGGCTGCGTTGAGCAAGGAACTCCTTGTGGCAGCTTCCAGCGCCCTGCTCACCTTCGTACTGTTCACTGGCTTGGCTTTTATTTCCAAGACGGGAGAATCCTTTTCCAGGCTCTGGATCGGCGTCTGGTTTGTCGTGGCTTTTTCGGGCCTGGCATTTTTTCGGTTTGGTTTGCGTAGCTTGCTCAGTTGGGTCCGGGCCCGGGGACTGGATACCAAGGAACTGATCATTGTTGGCACTGGTCCGCATTTCGCGCGAGTCCTTGAAGCGCTTCGGGATAATCCCTGGTTGGGCTTTTCGGTTCTGGGGTATTTCGCCGATGAGACCGGCGGTGAGCAAGCGCAGCTCAATCGCCTGGGCACGATTGGTGAGCTGTCAGCCTACCTTGACCTGCATCGGGTGGATCAGGTCTGGATCATCCTGCCCCTTTCCGAACAGGAGAAGATCCAATCCTTGGTTGAGGAGCTGGATGCGCGGGCTGTAGGCGTGAAAATGGTGCCGGATATTTTCAGTTACAGACTGCTGAATCATTCAGTGGATAATATAGTCGGCCTGCCGGTGATCAATCTGAGTTCATCTCCTCAGATTGGTCTGGATGGACTGATCAAGCGTTCTATCGATTTTGCGGGGGCGCTGTTCGGGATCATTTTCCTGGCGCCCATTCTGATCCCGATCGCGCTGGCTGTGAAATGTTCCTCACCTGGCCCGGTGATTTTTCGTCAGCAGCGCCACGGTTGCGACGGCACTCCGTTTGATGTGTTCAAGTTCCGCACCATGTATCAGCAGGCCGATAATGCCAACGCAGCCTATGAACCCGCACGGCGACAGGACGCGAGGGTGACAAAGGTTGGGGCCATTCTTAGACGAACCAGCCTGGACGAGTTACCCCAGTTGTTCAACGTGCTCATGGGCAATATGTCTTTGGTTGGTCCACGCCCTCATCCTGTGCGCATGAATCACCTGTACATGAAGCGCGTAGATCGGTACATGGCCAGGCATAAGGTCAAACCGGGGATCACCGGCTGGGCGCAGATCAATGGCTATCGCGGCGAAATCGATACCGAGGAAAAAATTCAAGCCCGAATTGAATACGACTTGTATTACATCGACAACTGGTCGATCTGGCTGGATTTCAGGATTCTGCTACTGACTCTGGTGCGCGGTCTGGTTGGCGACCACGTCTATTAGGCCGCGTCCTCCCCAGGCTTCCGGCGACGATGCCCATGATGGCTACGAAGATAAACGCATAAGCGGGCAGGCGGAAGTTGAATTCGGTCGTGGCATGCACGGCCGCGCAGGTGGCACAGAACAGATACAACAGTCCCAGATGGCGTTTGCTGTTACGAACGCCAAACGCAAGCTTGAGCGCAATCAGGCCGTGCAATCCCGTCAAGCTCAGGAGCAGCGCCATGCCGGGAAGGCCGACTTCAATCAGAAACTCGAAATAATCATTGTGGGCATGGATGGCCCGGCTCTTGGTGAAGGCAGCGCGTTCGACTTGAATGACATAGGGGTAGCTGCCCAGCCCGGCGCCGAGTTGATAGTACTTCTGGGCCGCGGCCAGGTTGGCCTTGTTCAGCTCTGCCCGAGCATCGGTGCCGAGATCGGTTTCGCTGATGCGTTGCTGGACTTTTTCCAGGCCGAATTGAGAGCCGATCAAAACTACGTCGAGCACGGCGATGCTCAAGAACAGCAGGACGGCGCCGGCCACGTTGCGCAGGCTGCGGGCCTGCAGCATCCACAGCACCGCCGCGACAGCCAGGGCGATGGCCAGGGAGGTGTTGCCCATCCGCGACTGGGACAATACGGTGCCCAGCACCAGGGTCAACAACAGCACCCGCAGCAGGATCAGTTTGGCAAACTGCGGGTCGGTCAGGCGCCGCAAAGCGCTGTGCCAGGAGGGGCGCTCGCTCTTGCTGGCCAGGATGAGCGCCAGACAGATGCCGGTTCCCAGATTGAGCAGGCCGGCAAAATGGTTGCGATTGGCTAAGGTGCCGTGGGCCGTGGTGCTGGTCATGACCTTGGATTGCAAAGCGGGGATATATTCGCCGCTTAAGTAAGCCCAGATACCGTACACGGCTTCCACGACCGTGATGCCCAGCAAGCCCCACAACAGGATGCGCAAGCGTTGGGAGTCACGCGCTATTTCCCGGCAGGCGAAATACACCGCGACGAGGCTAAGGCTGATCAGAAACTCCCGCGCCGCCGGGCCGCTGGCCACCGATAGCGTAAAAGGCACTGCAATGCCGGCCTGCGCGGCGCGTGTTTTGAGCGCAAAGGCTTCGGGCGAATGCGCGCCCAGCCAGCCTGGTGACAGCGGTATCCAGGCCTGAAAGGCCAGCCAGCTGAGCCAGGCCGCCCAAAGCAGGCTCGCCAGACCGCGTAACACCATATCCTGACCATCCAGAAAGCGCTGGGGGCGCGCTTGGAAGACGGTGAAGAACAGGGCGACGCCGCTGGATAGGCCGAGGACCGGCAAAGCCCAGAGGTAGGCGCCGCCCAGGTTCAACAGCAGCAACAGATAGGCACTGCACAGGCTGATGATGGCGACGCTCATGGTCTGGATACGCTAAGCAGGCCGCGCTGCTGGCAGTGAGCCAACTGTTCGGCGTTCAGTTCACCCCGGCAGTGCTGCCGGGCGCGCGCCAGTTCCTGGCACTGCTTCTGTTCTGTGCTCCTTAGGCTGTTGAGGCCGCAGAAGACCGTATCCAGTTCCCACAGGGCAAGATAGCGGTAAAAAGTCAACGGATTTTCGATCGCGCGCTGTTGCAGCTCTTCGCCGAGTCGCCGTTGTTCCGGGCTCAAGGCCGGCCAGTGGCGCAGCAGGCGCAGATACAGTTGCAAGGCGACCCGCGGTGACGCCGGTTCCAGATCCCGTGCCAGGCGCGCGTAGGTTTCTGCTTCGCTCGACACCGCGTCAGCGGGCTCCAGGTCAACGAGTTCGGCATCCAGCAGGCCGATCCAGGCCTGGGCATCGTGCGGGTTGCGCAGAACGCGCTCGCGCCCAAAATGCACGGCCTGGGGCTGTGGCGAAACGTGTGCCGCGGCCGCGAGTGCCAGGGGCTCATACGGGGTGAGCCTATGCGCGATGCCAAAGGCGCGCTGGGCGAAGGCCGGTTGATGCAGGTGCCCCAGGCCGGCATTCAGATACACATGACTGATGCTGACGATGACGCCGCAGAGCGCCGTCGCCAGTGCGAGCAGATACAGCGCGACTCGCGACAGCATCGGCGGCTCAGGGGCCTGGGCTAGTAGCGGTCATGGTACCCGGCGTAGCCGTACTTGTACGCCCCGAAACCGCGCTTGACGGAGGAGTCATTCAGCGCGATGCCCAGTACATTGGCCTTGATCATGGCCAGCTGTTTGAGCGATGCTTCCAGGGCCTTGCGTGGCGTGCGCTCGGTTCGGGCCACCAGGATATAACTGTCGACGACTGGCCTGATCTGCAAGGC
>JBFJVB010000214.1:0-4479 GCA_041624435.1 Oceanococcus sp.
CCAGGTCAAGAAAGCCATCGAAGCTGGGCGCTTATCGGCCCGCGAGGTCGCAGTGATGACCCTGGCTGCGGTCCAGGCTGGCGATTTCTACATCGTGACCCACAAGGGCGCCCTGCCCAGTGTCGAGCAACGTCTGCGCGACGTCCTCGACAATCGCCCGCCGACCAACCCGTTCACGGTCGGCCGCGCATCCAGCAGCTCTTGAGCCCGGCTGAACTGGGCCAGACGCCCAGAAGTATGGGCCCTCAGACAGGAAGGGCCGAAAGCCTTTCAGCAGACCCGCTGATACAGGCGGTCGGACAGCGAAGCCGTCACCGCTATCGGTCTGGCGCTGACAAAGTCTTCACTTGCGCCGTGCTGTACTGAGTCAAAATCAATACCCAAACAGTCCAGTTCCAGACGCCAGACCGAGATCAGGATGGCTCTGACGGAGGTGATTTGAGACCATGACCACAGTTCGCTGCAATGGCATTGAGCTCGCCTACGAGCGGCTTGGCGACCCGGCGGCGCCAGCCGTACTGCTCATCATGGGCCTGGGTGGCCAACTGGTGAGCTGGCCCGACCCGCTGTGCCAGGATCTGGTCGACGCAGGCTATCAGGTGGTTCGCTTCGACAACCGGGATGTCGGCCTGTCCAGCAAGTTGGATCATCACGGCACGCCCAACCTGCATCGCATGGCGCTGGCTGCCGCCTTGCGACGGCCCCTGCAAGCCCCTTACCGGCTGGACGACATGGCGCAGGACGCCGTGAGTCTGCTGGATGCGCTGGATATCACCGATGCCCACCTGGTCGGCGCATCCATGGGCGGCATGATCGCCCAGATTCTCGCCGCCAAGCACGCCCACCGCACCCTCAGTCTGGCCAGCCTGATGTCCACCAGCGGTCACCCCCTGCTGCCCGGCCCCAGCCTCAAACTGCGCCTGCGCCTGGCACGTAAACGCTCCGCCGACCCCGAAACCGAAGTCCGCGAGTCGATGCACACCTTGCGCCTGATCGGCAGCCCGGGCTATCCGCAAAGCGACGAGGAACTGCGTGAGAAAGTGGTCCGACAATTAAATCGCAGCCTGTGCCCGGACGGCACCGCACGACAGATCGCTGCCATCCTGGCCTCGGGCAGTCGCACCTCGCTCCTTGAAAAAATCCGCGCCCCGACCCTGATTTTGCACGGTGCCGATGATCCACTGGTTCCGGTTGCCGCTGCGCGGGATCTGGCGCGGCGCATTCCTCACGCGATACCGGACATCATCCCTGGCATGGGGCACGATCTGCCGCCGAGCCTGTTACCGCGCATCAGCGCCTCGCTGCTGTCCCACCTGGAACGCGCATCCTCAGCCACAGCCCCGCTGCGGGCGACCGGCTGAACGGACCCTCTCAGCCGAGTCGATCGGTCATCGGCTCCTGGGCGGCGGCCTGACCCATCTGTTCCAGGCTTAGCTTCGCCGGCCTGCAGTCATAGCGGATAACGTCACCCTTCTGGAGCGCAATGGGCGCGCCGGGGCTGATCGCACCCTTGCCCACCAGCGCGATTCGCTCCTGATGCAGGCTGACCTCCTCGCCATCCGCAGTCAGGGCATAACTGCCATTGCGGCTTTCATCGACGTAATAGAACTTGCCGTTGGCGTACTCGATCTTGCCGTGGAACCGGGAATTCATCGCGCCGCGTACCACGATGGCACAGGACCGGTGGCGACCGATCGGCAACGGGCAATCACAGATCCGGACCAGGCGCGGCTCACCCCGAATCGTCAGGCGCAGCACCGCGAAGACGCCAGCGTCAATGCTGGTGTCCACATTGGACTTGTAGGTCTCACCACCCTTGTCGTTGGCATCAAAATCAACGATATACAGGGTCACGTCACCCTGGCGCGCGTTCAGCTTGATGCGATGTCCCAGCACCGGGTAACTGGCGTAGACTTCGATGCGCAGGTCTTGCAGGATGGCGGTTTCGCCGACAGGCACCTTCAGCAACAGGGCGGGCAAGTGGAAGGTCCAGTCGCTGCGCAAGCGATCGCCGTTGACCACAACCGAGCCATACCCGGCGATGAATCGGGCGCTGAGGTTCTGATGCTCACGGCTCAACGAACGCAGTTCCTGGACGAATTCCTTGAGCTTGCGGCACAGTTCCACGGCGGCTTCCGCGTCCGGAATGAATGCACACAGCTGTCCGCCGGGACGCTGGAAAAACCGGCCATGGACACGCGAGACCATGCGCATGACCTGCTGCATCTCCTGGCTGGACAGGGCCACCTGATGTTCCGCCCCACCGCTGAGAAACTCCCCGAAAATTACCGCGCCGAGCTCCTCTTTCAGGTTCGACTGCGTGCCGTCGAGCTGGAACTGGTCGTTGCCTGCTACCCCCATGACACCTCCCTGTATCGGCTTCAAGCCGCTGTCACCGTGCTCATCTGCTTCGACTAGTCGGTGTGCAGATGTAGCACTTTTTACGTATAACTATAAACGACTGCGGCTGGCAAGTGTGATCCAAGCGCAATGGTGCACAGGCAGGGAGGGCCTCGCACAATGATTCAAAAGCACTGTCCAGGGTGTTTCTGCAACAAACTCTGGTTACCCGTGTGTCCGACCTGCGGCTACGACGAATCGGCGCTGCGCAGCCCGGTGTTTATTCCGCACGGCACCCTGCTCAATGAGCATTACCGAATCGGTCGTGTGCTTGGACGACCCGGTGGCTTCGGCGTGGTCTATCTCGCCTGGGACGTGCATCTGCAGCAGCGCGTGGCCATCAAGGAATATTTTCCACGCGATCTGGTCTCCCGCAAAGACGGCGCCTCAAACGAGGTCATCCCCAACTCGAAGAGTAGCGAGACCGCATTTCGCAAGGGCATGGAGATCTTTCTGCGCGAGGCGCGCTTTATTGCCCGATTTGATCATCCGAACATCGTCCGGGTCCGGAGCTTTTTTGAAGCCAATTCCACGGCGTACATCGTCATGGATTACGATGACGGCGCCAGCCTTGGCGAGTACCTGGACAAGCTCCATGGCCTGATTGAGCCCAAGACTGCGGTGAATTTGCTGGCGCCGGTTCTCAGCGCCCTGGATTACATGCACCAGCGCGGAGTTCTGCATCGCGACGTCAAGCCTCACAACATCTACCTCGGCCACGATGGGCGCATCTCACTGCTGGATTTTGGCGCGGCACAACCCGGTCTGCACGGCGGCAGCGACAGCATCATGCTCAGCGAAGGCTACGCGCCTCTCGAGCAATACCAGAAGCAGGTCGAGTTGGGACCGTGGACGGACATCTACGGCATTGCCGCTTCGCTATACCGACTGATCGTTGGTCAGCCCCCGCCGCCGGCCCTGGAACGTATCGGCACGGATCCGATCAGCGCGAACCCGCCGTTGCGCGGCAAGCTGGGCAAGGCCCTGCTGCGCGGCCTGGCGCTGCACGCCGAGCAGCGTTTTCAGTCCGCCGCAGAATTCCGTGCCGAATTACTCAAGGCGGCCGATATCGAATCCAGTTCAGCCACCTCGCCGCCGATCGACAAGCAGTTGCACGCCGAGCCCGACACCGCCGAACCGGCCACCGCTCCCAGTCCGGCCAGCGCACACCCCCTCCTGCCCTCCCGCGGCGCTACCGCGTATGCGCCGCACGAGGTGCTGCAGGCCTTCGAACTGGCGTGGAGCCGCCTGGCGAAGAGTCTGAGCCAGGGCCTGGTCTACGTCGCCCTCTCGGTATTGGTCGGCAGCCTGCTGATTTCTGCGGTCTTGCTGGTGTTTGAATAGCACCGCGGTTACCCCGGCCGAATCATCCGCAGCAGCCGGGCGGCCATGAGCACCAGCACCGCAGCGCTCACGATCAGCACGGCCCAGAGCAGGATACGGCGCAGTGGCAGGGGCGCAGGCCTGGGTTGCAAGGCCTGTTGCCCACCGATGCCGTCGCTTGTCTTGCCATCCACATCGGCCCGCCCCAGCAGGCCAGAGTCCGCCGCCAAGCCTGCCGCGGCCAGCAGGCTGCCACAGGCCAGAACCTGTGCCGGTGCGGCGCGTACGCTGCCAAACGCCAGGGTGAACGGCCCCTCACCCTGTGCGATAAAGCGCAGCGTCGCCGGCTGATAGGCGAGGTCCAGTTGTGGCAAAGCCCCACCCAGAGTGTCCTGGCCGCGCAGCACCCGGATTCGCCACCACCGCGCGCTCACCGGCTCGAAGTGCGCCACCGAACTCTGCTGCTCGCCGTCAGGCCGTTGCAAGGCATAGGCTTCACCGGTCCAGCGCGACTGCCAGGGCTCCTGTTCGGAAGCCCGGCTGTCCAGGGCGATTCGCAACAGCATGTTGGCGGCAGGCAAACGTGGCCAGGCGCGCTGCACCGGTGCTTTACGCCCGGCATCGTAGATGATCCCGCCCTGCTCCGGCGCCAGCATCCGGGTTGAAAATCGGCTGAGCCGCGGTTCCGCGGCCTGCCGGACCCAGTCGACTGTGGCCGCCTGCAGTCGCGGCAAGTCCGCCTGGTTCAGCGCTTCG
>JBFJVB010000215.1:0-4447 GCA_041624435.1 Oceanococcus sp.
GCGTGAATGGTATGACAGCCTGGAACCCCGGGAACAACTCATCGTTGGCATCGGGGCCCTGGTAGCCGGTTTGATGCTGGTGTTCCTGATCGTCTGGGAGCCGCTGGCGCAGCGCAGCGCCCGACTCGACACCGAAATCGCCAATGCCCGCGAACTGGTCGTGTTCATGCAGCGTACCGAACAGGAAGTCCGCCAGCTCGGCCGGGTCGCGCCCGGGGTCGCCCAGGCCAATCGATCTCTGCTGGCCATCGTCGACAGCAGCAGCAAGCAGACCGGGATGAGCACGCTGATCAAGCGCATCCAGCCCGAGGGCCAGACCAGCGTACGGCTGTGGATCGAGGATGCCCCGTTCGACAAACTTGCCGACTGGCTGCACCAACTGGAATCCCAGCAGCAGATCAAGGTGGATAATGGCAGCCTGGATCGCGACGAGCAGAGCGGCACGGTCAAGGCCCGCCTGACCCTCACCCGGGGTGCGGCATGACCGGACGGCTGATCGCCCTGTTCCTGTGCAGTCTGATCTTCGGCCTGATCCAGAATGCGCCGGTGGGCAAGGTCCTGGCGCTGGCCCTGCCGGCGGACGCGGGCATCGAGCTGTACGAGTTGTCCGGCAGCGTACTGCGCGGCGAGGCGGGCTACGTTCGGGCCCGTGGCGTTGGCGCCAAGGATGTGCGTTGGGAGCTCAAGCCGGCACAGCTGCTGCTGCTCAAGCTCGCCGCAGACATCGAGGTTTCGGCGCAAAGCCGCGATCTGGCCATCGACAATGCCTGGCTGTTTGCCAGCATCAGCAAGCCCTTGTTCTCGGACGTCATACGCTTGCGCGATGTCGAAGCCACAGCGGCCCTGGAGGCGGTGCAGCAAGCCTTGAAGATTCCCTTCCTGCCCGTCTCCGGGCAGATTCAGCTGGATCTCGACGATGTCCGGATTCGCGGCCAATTTCCGGAAACGGTCCGCGGCTCGGCGCGTTTTTTCAATGCGCAGTGGACCCTGGGCCGACCGGCACCACTGGGTTCTTACCAGGCGGAAATTTCCACGGCTGAAGGCCAGATCCTGGCCCTGATCGCCGATGGCGAGGATGGACGGGTGGCGCTGGAAGGCGAAGCCAGCCTCGATGCCCAGCGCCAGTATCAGTTGCGCGCCCGACTCAAGCCCAAGCTGGAAACCCCGACCCCGGTGGCCAACAACATGAAGGCGCTGGGGCGCACCGACTCCCAGGGCTGGTACAGCTTCAGCCAGCAAGGCGCGCTCTAGGCTTTGCAAGGCAAGCCCCTCCATGGCTGAAGACTACTGGGCGCCGCATGTCACCGTGGCGGCGCTGGTCGAACAGGCCGGCCGCTTTCTGCTGGTCGAGGAATACGGCCCGGACGGTGAACTCGTATTGAATCAGCCCGCGGGCCACCTGGACCCCGGTGAATCGCTGCAACAGGCGGTGATTCGTGAAGTGCGCGAGGAAACCTCGTTTGAGTTTGTCCCGACTGCGCTTTGCGGCATTTACCAGTGGACCCATCCGGAGAATGGCGAACAGTTCCTGCGCTTCTGTTTCGTGGGTCAGGCCCAGCCGATTGAGCCCGCCCTGCCGCTGGATGAAGGCATCGTGCGGGCCTGCTGGAAAAGTCTGGACGAATTGCATGCCGAGTCCGCACGCCTGCGCAGCCCGATGGTCTTGCGCGCGATTGCGGACTACCGCAGTGGTGGAAGATTGCCCCTGGACGGCCTGCATTACGCCTGAGACCGCCCTCAGAGACTGGCGGGCAAAATCTCTCCCCGCAGGGGCGTTTCAGCCGCGTAGGCCAGCAAATCCGGCCACACCAGCAAGGCCTGGCCATAGGCCCGCAGCACGGCTTGCACCTGCGCCGGGCTCAGATCTCCGGGCCGCACACGCAGCTGCATGTTCCGCAGGCTTTGCTCCGCCACCTCGATGGCTTGTTCAATCTCCTGCGCCCAGCGACCTTCGACCCATTCAAGCTGGGCATGCAGGGCCCACAGGCGACCGGCCTGGGCCGCCCGGCTCTGCTCCAGCACCCAGGCGCAATAGGCGGACTCGGGCAGACAACCCAGGCCTTGCAGATGCCGGGCCAGGCCCATCAGACGCTGCTGCGCAGTATGCTCCGCCACCCCCGGTCGCCAGCAGGCCATCGCCGTGTAGAGCTGCGCTCCGGTATTGAAATAGTCCAGGATGGCAAGCTGGTCGGATTCCTGATACTTCCTCTCGATGGGCGGCGCGTGCACTACGCTATGCGGCAGATGGGCAATCGGTGATTCGGGATACAGACGCCGCGTGGCCGCGGCAAACTGCGCATCGTGATTACGCCCGAACGGCAAATGCGGCGGCAAGAGCTGCCGGGCCGCGATGCCGGTGCAGTAGCTCATGAAACTGTCATTGAAGGCCAGAGTCAGCGCGGGCGCGGCCCGGTGCACCTGTCGGCTGAGGCGCAGAGCCGAATAATCCTGAGCGAACCGCTGACCCGCGGGGCCTTGCAGCAACAGGTAGGAAAACGGCGAGCCCATGGCGCTGTCCCCGACCAGCCCACAGCTGGAGATCAGCACTCGCCCACGGGCCTTGAGCTGGCTGCTCACCGCCACGGTGGCCAGCCGCAGATCCGCATCGCCGCCCAGCACCTGCAACACCTCGGCGCCGAGCACGGCCTCGTGCACTTCCAGGAGATCCTGATCCGGGATCTCCCGCCCCCGGAGGGCTGACGCGAAATCACGGAACAGCAACAATTCGGTGGGATCACCCTCGCCCATGACCCGCACCGCTCTGCCGCGATCAACATCGCGCAGCCCCAACGGGCCACGCATATCGTGATCCAGACTGAGGATGTTCTGACCGACGGCCGCCAGCCGCGCCGTATTCATGTTGGCCCCGACACTGGTGGCGCGCCAGTGCTCCAAGCCCAACAGCAGGGTGCGGGCCGCTTGCGCCAGTTCAGGATTGGCGATCGCCTGGCAATAGGACTCCCGGTGGCCGCGGTTGATCCAGTGCGCGTCCACGCTCAGTGGCCCGATGCCCTGGCCCCGCCGCGAATCATCGGCGATGATCAGTTGCGTGCCCGGTCGCCGCCGCACGCTACCGGCCAGCAGTTCATCCACCGTGCGTCGGGTCAGATCCGGCTGCTCATAGGCCAGCACCGTCACCACGCCGATGGACTCGGCCCCAGATCCCTGACCCTCGGGCTGTTGCAGCCAGCGATCCGAGACCAGCAAACCGGCTGCCACCAGTTCGCTCAGCACGGCGTCGACACCACCCGCCTCGGCGCCAGGCAGTCCCAGCCTCGCTGCAATGTTGGCCCGATGCCGGTTCAGCGGCGCGTACTGCTCACACGCAGACCAGATTTCGGCCTCAAAGGCATCCAGCATATGGGCGCCGACCTGAAACTTGCCTGAGCCCAGCGCCAGCGCCGGCTGATCAATCCGCTGGTAGCGCGCCGAAGCTTCAGCCATCAACCGGACCTTGAGTGCAAGTGACGTCCAGTAGGTTGGCTGACGAACTCAGAAGACTAGACTCATCCCAGAGGACACAGATCTTCGGTGTTGCCCAAGCTGTTTGCGTCCCGCGCGACCGACGATTGACCGCCACCAGGATCTGTGCAAGCAAATGCACCCGAGAGCGGTCCGACATCTTTCGGACTGAAAAAGCTCGAATTGAACCGCAGGGTGGTAGCGCTTGTTGGCATAGCCCAGACCGGCGTCACGTTGCCCCCCCCGCCTGGGGGCGCTTCCTCATCCAGCCGCACGCTGCTGTTCAGTTCGATCAACGCGGTCAGGCCGGTCCCGCCAATCGTGCTTTGGGCGAACACATGCAGATTGGAATTGCGCTCCACATTCACATTGCCATTGACGCTGACGCTGTCGAGCGTGACCTGGGAGTTGCCACGGATCGCCAAGGCGCCGGTGCTCATCGGGAAGTCGGCGCTGTCATTGTGAAAATTCACGCTAGATTCTGCGTCAACCGTCACCGTCCCGATCGTCATCGTATTGATGCTGTTGTTGTAGATGTTCGCACTGGATCCGGCAATCACTTCCACGGCCCCGCCACCGAGCGGATAATGATCCACCGTGAGCCGGGAATTGCCTTTCACCGCGACCGCCAGCGGGTCGGTAGGCGCCGCGGCCCCCGTATTCAAGAACAAGCTCACCGAACTATTTTCCGCCACGTTCACTGCAGGCATGTTCGAAACACTATGCAAAATCGCCGAACTGTTCTGCTCCACCGTGAGTGCACCCAAAGGAGATCGGTTCGAATCGACACCAGTATCCTCATCATCGCTGAAACTCGAGCCGTTGCGCACTTTGATCCCGCCGATGTTGTAGGAGCCTTCAAAAGCGGCGTCAGTCAGGCGCAGCGTGGAACCATCAACGATATCGATGGCCACCGAAGAATCGCCGTTGCTGATGGTCGCTGGCCCTTCCACTTTCAGCAGCGAACCGCCTTTGATGGCGACAC
>JBFJVB010000216.1:0-4432 GCA_041624435.1 Oceanococcus sp.
CTCTCGCGCAGACTGTGTTCGGCCTGGCGTCGCGCGGTGATGTCCTGCAACTGCACGATGAAGTGCTCAAGGGCGCCTGATTCCGTCCAGATCGGCGCCATATTGAATAGCAGCCATTGCGCGGGCCTACCCTTGCGCTGCAACTGCAACTCCCGTTCACACACCGTTTCACGTCCGGCCAGCAATTCGGCGGCATCGTGACGGAGCTGCTGCGCGCCGGACTGGGCAAAGTGCTCGAACAGATTGCTGCCGATCAGTTCGGATACCCAGCAGTCGAGCATTTCCGCCAGGGCGCGATTGGACTCGGCGACTTCGCCGGTTTCGTCCAGCAAGGCTTTGCCAATCGGCGAATAATCAAAAGCGCCGTGATAGCGCTGCTCGCTGGCTTTGAGCGCCCGTGCGGCCTCCACTTCCAGGGTCACGTCGTGAGCGGAAATCACGATGACCTCGTGGTACTCATCTTCCTTGATCCGGATGCCACTCAGCTTGATCCGCCGCCAGTGCATCGCCCGGCCCAGCCGCACCTCACACAACTCGCGCTCATCGCTGCGCTGCAAGCGTTTGAACCAGGCCGACATTTTTCCCGCATCGTCCGCATGGCAAAGGCTGGGCAGGGTCTCGTCGATCAGATGAGCCGGATTCGTCTGGATGAGCATTTGTGCGGAAGGACTGAGGTAGCGAATCCGCCCCTGCAGATCGACCACCCCAAGGACATCCTGTGCGTACTCAACCAGTGCGCGATACAGCGGCAGATAGGGCAGATGCTGGGCCACGGGACATAAACATTCAGGTGCTTGCCAAGCATACGCAGTTTTCGCACACTGCGCGCTTGAACGCCTCCACCGATCATGTTCGCGGCTTCTGGGCCGCCTTTGGCGCATTTTTGCTCTGGGGCCTGTTGCCCCTGTACTGGAAACTGCTGCAACAGATTCCCGCCCTGGAGATCATGCTGCACCGGGTCATCTGGTGTTTCGTCTCGGTAGCGATGCTGCTCTGCCTGCGCCACGGCCTGAGCTGGTTGGACCCGGTCCGCCGCCAGCCACGACTGCTCCTTGGACTGGCTGCTTCCGGCAGCCTGATCAGCCTCAACTGGTATCTGTATATCTGGGCAGTGAACAACGCTCACGTGGTGGAAACCAGTCTGGGCTATTACATCAACCCGCTGGTGAATGTCGCACTCGGCACCCTGCTGCTGGGTGAACGCCTGAAACCGGTGCAGATAATTGCGGTCGGCATCGCCGGACTGGGCGTGCTGTATCTGACCATCGTGCATGGCCGTCTGCCCTGGATCGCGTTGGCGCTGGCATTTTCCTTTGCCGCCTACGGCTTTATCCGCAAGCAGCTGAACGTGGATGCAATTGCCGGCCTGGCGCTGGAAGCAGCCACGGTCGTGGGGTTTGCCCTGGGCCTGCTGGCCTATCTGCACGGGCATGGGCAGGCCGTGGCCATGACTGCGCCATTGGCAATCCAGCTGCTGCTATTGCTGGGCGGCCTCGTCACTGCGGTGCCATTGATCCTGTTCGCTTTTGCCGCCAGGCGCATTCCCTACTCCACATTGGGCATGCTGCAGTATCTGGCTCCGACCATTCAGCTCCTGCTGGGCGTTTTCGTGTTCCAGGAAAATTTCGACCGCGACTCCCTGCTGGGCTTCGCCTGCATCTGGCTGGCTCTGAGTCTGTACACCTATGATGGCATTCGGCGCATGGCCCACAGCGCCAGGCTCGCCCCCGGCACGCGCTAGGACGCGCGCTCGGGCAAACGCCGCAGCACGTCGGGGCTGGCCGCGATCACCAGGCGTTTTTCGCGCTGGGATTCGCCGCGTTCGATCCGCAAGGCGCTACGCGGCAATCCCAGCGCCTTGGCCAGCAGCCTGATCACCGCGGCATTGGCTTTTCCCTTGTCCGGCACTGCGGTCACGCTCACTTTCAGGACCGGTCCGCGCCACCCCACTATGGCGTTTCGTGACGCCTTGGGCGACACTTTCAGCTCCAGCCGGAACTCCTTACCACCGTCACCCCCCATTTATGAACAACTTCATTTGGCATAACCCACGTTGCAGCAAAAGCCGCCAGACCCTGGCCCTGATCCAGGCGGCCGGAGTGCCTGTCAATGTCATCGAATATCTTCACAGTCCCCCGGATACGGCTTCGCTTCGCGCCGCCTGTGCGGGACTCAAATGTGCCCCCACAGCCGTGATCCGCAGCGGCGAAACCCTGTTCAAGGAACTTGGCCTGGCATTGACAGACCGGCGCAGCGATGAAGCCTGGCTGGAGATTCTGGTCCAGCATCCGCGCCTGCTGGAGCGGCCGATTGTCTGCATCAACGGCCAGTATGCGCTGGGGCGGCCACCGGAGAATGTTCAAGCCTTGTTGTGATCAGAAGGCTCTGCTTGCGGCGGGGCCGGTTCCGCAGGCGAAGCCTTCCGGTCAGGGCGTTTGATCCAGCGTCGGCTGCCGGAACCTGCCAGGCGATTGACCGCAGCGATCGCCGCGTACACATTGTCTGCGGTGAAATCGTGGACGCTGCGCACGACGCGGCTGGTGTCCCGCGTGGCCGGAATCGCTTCCAGAATGCCGAACGGAATCGCGGCAATGCCCTGATGCATGGCCCGCACCGCCTGGGCGCCGCCATCAATCGTCGATTCAGTCACTTCCTGCCACTGCGCCAGACGATCCAGGGCGCTTTGCCACCAGCGGATCTCCGTCTGCAGTGCGGCGCTGCGCTGCAACTGCCTGGCCTGGGCCGAGATTCGCCCTTGCAGGCGCTGTTGCGACCATGCCAGCGCGCCGGTCATGAGAAAGATAACCAGCGTCAACCCCAGCAACTCAAGCCGCACGATGCACCGTCACCTGGGCCTGCACGCCGAATTTAACCAGTTCCCGACTGATCACCTTGGCGGTCTGATCGTAGACCAGAGTGCGAATCATTCCCGGCGCCAGTCCGCCCAGCTTGTCGGCGAACCAGGATTGCTTCGACGCCAGCTCCAGTGCATTGAGAATGTCCATCACCACCACCGGGCGCTCCCCGCTCCCCAGCAGACGTTCCAGATCCGGAGCCTCGTCATAAGGCACATGGCGCACCGTCTGCAGTTGCTCTGCCAGCATGCGCGCAAGACGCTGCAGGCGCAGCGTTCGCCAGCCCAGAAACAGCAGCAGCACTGCGTTGCTCAGCAGCAACAAACCCATTACCCATCCCGTCATATCCAGCCCTGCCTCGCCGATGCGCCAAACCACATTGTCCGGTGCCAGACCAGGGATGCCAAGTCGCCGCGCAGCGGAAACGCCTGACGGATCGACACAAAGACTGCCCACGGCAGAACAGCTACGGCGCATGCGGCGCACAGAACTTGCCTACTGAACGGTGTTCATATATTTTATGAACGTCGTTCATTTATACAGGAGACACCGATGCCCAATCTATGGTCACGAGTTCAAGAGATGTTTGAAGCGGATAGTCATGCCACCCTGGACCGACTCGAAAATCCCGCGCACATGAGTCAACACCTGATCCGGGAAGTGGACAGCGATCTGCACGCCCTGCGGCAGCGGCTGGTCGCCGCGGTGAGTCGCATGCGTCAGCTCGACCAGGCCTTACGCGTCATCGGCGAACAGCATCAGGAGCAGCACCACCGGGCAGCGGCTGCGCTGAGCGCCGGCGATGAGTCCCTGGCCCGGCATCATCTGGGCCTGCACTGCAAGCTGGAGGGCGAATTGAAGCAAGTGCAGGAACTCGCGGCGAACCACCGGCAATGGGTAGAGGGTTTGCGTGCAGAGCGCGCGAGCCTGCTGCGCGAACGCGAATCCCTGGGCAGTCAGGCTCGGCTGATCAACTTGCGCGCGGGACTGCAGGGCAGCAGTGCCCCGCCCGAGCCAGAGCTGTACAGCAAGGTCATGCGACGCCGCGAAAGGATGGACCGTTATGCGCAACAGATGCTGGGCAGTCTGGATGATCTGCTCGCCGCTCAGACACTGCGTCGCGAAGAGCTTGGCGACACCGAGCCGGCAGAGGACGCCGCTGTCAGCGCCGCGCTGGCGCAGTTGAAACTGGACTTGAATCATAAGGAGAACGCCGCATGAACAGCCCCTTCAATCAATCCGAAGCCATTGAATCCCTGCAGCTCGATTCCCCGGGCTGGCTTTTCTTCGTCAAAGCCTCCTTCGTTTGCGCGCTGGTCGGCATGCTGGCCGGCGTCATCATGATGCCGGTTGATCTGTGGATGCGCGGCTACATCCTGATGGGCACGCTGTTCCTGGTCGGCTCCAGTTTCACCCTGGCGAAAACGCTGCGTGATCAGTTTGAATCGAGCAAGCTGATCAACCGCCTGTCCAATGCCCGGGCCGAAAAACTGCTGGAAGAATATAACGCCAGCTGAGCGATCCCTCGGCGTGGGCTCAGGCACAACCCCGGCTCTACGCCACTGTCCCACCCTGCC
>JBFJVB010000217.1:0-4365 GCA_041624435.1 Oceanococcus sp.
CCCCCCCCCCCCCCCCCCCCCCCCCCGCCGCACAGCGGGCGGCGACAATCGAACAGGGTGATGAATGCCACCTGTGCGGCATGATCATCGCTCAACTCCCCGGTCCCAAGGCTCAGCTGTATGAGCAGGGCAACCCCAGGGCACATAAATTCTGTTCAATCCGGGATCTGTTGGCGTATGCCCTGGATCCCGAGCATCAGCACCGAATCCACAGCGTGTTCGTGCACGACATGGCCATCACGCCCTGGGACCACCCCGATGACCAGACCTATATTGATGCCCGCCAGGCCTGGTACGTGATCGGCAGCAACAAACGCGGCGCCATGGGTCCTGGCCTGGCCAGCTTTGGCGATGAGGCCCATGCGCGCGCATTCATGGCCAGCCAGGGCGGACGCCTGTACCGTTACGCGCAGATCGATCAGGCCGTGCTGGCACAAATCGGCCATTGAGGCCGTTTATTGCCCGGAACCGCGGTGGATGCCAGCCCAAGCTACTGGCCACCAACCATGAATTCGATCAGTTCGCGCAACTGCGCATCGGTGCAACCCATGCACGAACCCATTGGCGGCATCGCATTCAGGCCCGCTTTGGCGCTGCTCAGCAAGCCCTCCATCCCCGCGCGGGCCTCCAATCGCGACTGCCACTGTTTGGCATCGCCTTTCATCGGCCCCACGCCGGTGCCATGACAGGCGAAGCAGTACTGATTGTAGGCCGCCTCAACCGTGTCCGGCGACGCTACGGCCACGCCATGAGTCAGACCACCCGCCAGGATCAAAACCAGTTTCATGTGCATCTTCAAACTCGCTGTAGAGAATCCGGTCTCACCGGCCATTGCGCTCGCAGCAGCGGCACCGGAACTGCCCCACGCTAACTTGACTGGCAAAGCAGTGAACTGATTTTGGTCAAGACAACGCCGTTCACGGCATCGTGTTCCCGCCGGCCTTGCCGCCTCAGGCGGCTTTTTTCGCACTGGCCACCTGTCGGGGCTGGTACAGCGGCAGCCGGGCGCCTTGATTCAGACGTGACTGAAACGCATCGGTCTGCTGCACCAGAAACGGCCGGGCATCGTTCAAGCCCAGCGCTACCAGACGCTGCCCCATGGCATGCGTACTGGAGCCGACGTGCAGGCGCAGACTACCGGGCAGACAGGCATGCACTCCGCCACGCACGTTGACGATGCTGCGCAGCAGCGCGCCATCGGCGTGGCGTGAGTACAGCACCAGACTCAGCGGCGGCGCCGGCAGACCCAGGCCAGCCCTGCCGGCCAGAGTCAATACAGGTCCGCCGCCATCCGGATCCTGGACCACGCCGTCGAAGCCAGCCAGACCTTGCGCAAAACTGATCGGCGTAATGAATTTGGGAAAGCCCCAGATCTCCCGACCCGCAGCGCAGGCCGCAGCCGTGGTCACCGGCAAGTCGAGGATGTGAAAACCGATCTGGCGTCGATCCGGCGCCCGGTACAGACTCAGCAGGGGCCAGGCGGGCTGAACCACGCAACGGGGTGTTACCGCCAGGGCCACCCCGACTTCGTTATACACCCCGACCGTGGTGTCGCGATACTCGAAAAACGCCACCGTTGCCAGGGCTTTATTGCCCCGAAATCGCACCAGACGAAGATCCGGATCGTCGATCAGCGCGGCCGCCGCCGTGTACTCGACCCAGAACATGGCGACCATGTTGCGGGTATCGAAATACAGTATTGGCAGACTCACCTCCCCCTGACTGGAGCTGAAAACCGTGGTGGGATACTGGAAGAACGGATCGTCGGTGTAGTTCATGAGTCAGATTCCACGGCAGTGGGTAGGGCTGGTCTGGTTGAGCAACTGGGGCTGCCAGTCCTCGATCAGTGCCAGACGGTTGATTTGATTGGTCCCTTCAAAAATCCTTGTCAGGCGGACATCGCGCAGCGCTTTTTCGATCCGATAAGCGGCTGGGCCACGCTGATTGCTGAGCAGCTCCAGCGCCTGTTCGCAGACCAGCTGCGCCTGATCGGTGAAATGAAACTTGCACATGGAAGCTTCCAGCTGACGGGGCTGGCGACTGTGCCGCACGGTGTGCCAGAGCCCGGCGCGCAGGCTACGCACCACCGCGACCATCTCGGCCAACTGGCACTGAACTTCCTGCAAATCGATCAGGCGATGGTCGTTAAGCCGGGTCTGACAACTGAACGCCAGTGCCGCCTCACAGGCCCCGCGCGCCAGGCCCACAGCCATCGCCGCAACCGGAAAGCGGGAGAGATTCAAGGTGGCGCGATTGAGTGTCCAGCCACCACGCAGCGGACCAATCACATCGGCATCGGCGACGAACACCTGATCAAACTCCAGTTCGGCCGCCCCAGACGCGCGCATGCCCATTTTCAGTTCGGTGCGGACTACCCGAAAGCCGGCGCTGTCAGACCGCACCAGGAAGCAGGTCCAGGATTCCATGCCTTCGCCCTGCAGGGCGGCGAAGACACTGATATACGTAGCCAGATCGCCTCCGCTGATAAAACATTTGCGTCCGGACAGCGCCCAGCCGCCGCGGACACGACGAGCGACCACACCCGGGCGATAAACTTGCGCCCCATGCCCTTCCTCGACATCGGAGCCGCCCCCCGGTTCGGTAATGGCGTACGCAAACAGCTGCGGATCACCCGCCTGATTCGACCTGAATGCAGGCACCACCAGACGACGAATCTGCCCTGGATCGCCCGCCAGCAGGATCGGCATCACCCCCAGGTAATGGGCACACAGCAACAGCATCAAGCCGCCATCGACGGCGGCATACTCCTCGGTCATCAGGCAGAATTTCCAGGCCATGGCGTGGGCGAATTCGGGCCAGTGTGCGCTGCCCCAAGGCCGGGGAAGCGCCTCGCCCAGCAGACCGGCTCGACCGGCGCGGATCAGGATCTGACGCACCACGGACGGCATTGGCCCCGATGGCGAATGCGGAGCCTGATCCAGACGTTGAGCCACCGGCATCATCTCGGCCACGGCAAACTGGCGAAACCGTTGCCGAGCCTGACGCAAGGAGCGTGGCAGGCGCGCACTGTCCAGATCCCATAGATCCTGGTCCGGATAGGCGGCCAGCAACCGCCCGATCAGCCTGAACTGCGCAAACTGGGCCCGCGGCGAAAGGGGGTGATCGACGGGCAGAAAACCGCTGATCGGCAGGGTGGCGTTCATCTCAGTCGCTGCCAGTGCGCGACGAACAGGCGCAGTTCCAGACTGGTGCCTGCCAGGGTCCGTAACTGCTGCTGCTCACGCCAGACTTTCTCGACCCCATAATCCCGCATGTAGCCCAGCCCGCCGTGAATCTGGATCGCCTGATCAGCCGCGTGACACAGCTGCGGATGCAGCGTGGCGCGGGCGCCGAAGATGTCCGCCAGATCCAGCGCCGTCAGGTCCTGTTCGAAACTGGCCAGCTGCTGACGACAGGCTTTCAGCGCCAGGCTGATATCCGCCAGCATCAAGCTCACGGCAGGATGATCGATGATCCTGCGACCACCTTGCCGGCGTTCACGGGCATAGGCCCAGGCCAGATCGTGTGCCCTTTCCAGACTGCCGCAGGCGATCGCGAGCAAACCCAGGGCCTCCAGCATCAGCAAGTCGCGGTAGAGTGCGCGCGATGCGCTACCTGACAGCCCGCTTTCGGCTTCGACCGAGCCGGTCTGGACAGCGTAACTTGCCAGCTCATCGAACCCGGGGCTCTGGGGCTCTTCCCGGGTCGACAATGCGCACCGTGGCAGCGCCGCCCACTGGATTGCGCGGTCACGCCAAACGGGCAGCAACAACGCCTGCCAGTCGGTGCTGGCCTGGAAGAAGCGTGGCGCAGCCGGCGGGTTCAGCCAGCCTTCCAGCTCGGCCTGTGGGCAGTGCTGCAACCAGCCCGGCAAAGCTTCACGCGCCAGACCATAGTGCCCCTGGCTCAGCAGGACCACGGCCGTGGATGAATCTCCGTGCGCGCGTCCCAGGCGCCGCAGTAGCCAGCTCGACAACGCCTGACGATGACAGAGATAGGCGGCGCCTGCGTTCTGCCGACCGAGCAGGCGCAGAATTTCGAGACTCAAGCGCAGGCCCATCGCTTGGGTCTGCTCCCACAAAGCGAAGCCTGGATCGGGCGCCGTGCTTAAAATTCCCATTTCGCTCAGAGTCATGGTCAGGGATGTGAGAGCATCCGACCGCGGCAGCGCAGTCGTATCGGCCATCCAGGCCTGAGCGCTTTCCAGGCGCCTCACCTGATCCAGGATCAGCTCGACGTCGGCCTCGGCCAGCATCAGCGCCTACCCGCCCTGCCCACACAAGGAGGCCTGTCGCTGCGCGACAACCCGCGCCATACCTGGCCGTTGTGCAGCGACACCCGCCAGGCAGGACAGATCAGCGACCC
>JBFJVB010000218.1:0-4359 GCA_041624435.1 Oceanococcus sp.
CGTGAGCAGACGGTGAGTGATCCGGGTTTCACCCTGCGCCCGGGCATGATCGGCGCCGGTTACCAGCAGGGGCGCGGGGTAGGCCGCAGTCCAGCACGGCCGCTGGGGATCGACCCCGAACAAATCAGCGGCTTCCTGTCGATTGGGCGTCAGCACGCTGACCCGTGGCGCCAGGCTGCGCAGCGCCGTCTGCGTGGACAAGGCGCCGCCGCTACTGCTGTTGAGGACGGGGTCGAGGACGATCGGGCATTGCAGATCCGCCAGGGCCAGACCCAGCCACTGGGCCTGAGCCGTATTGGCGATCGCACCGAGCTTCACCGCATGAACCGGCAGGTCCTGGTGCAGCGTCCGCCACTGGACCTGCAGCCAGCTGAGCGCCGTGGCCTGGGACTGCACAAAGTCGTGCCGGCTTTGGCAGGTGTCCAGCGTGATCAGCGCACTGGCATGGGCGCCCAGAAAACTGATCATCTTGCCGTCGGCCAGGACGCCTGCGGCACCGCTGGGGTCGAAGCCACCGATGCAGAGAATGTTTTTGTTGCGAAGCAGCATGCGCGGAAAATTTCAGCCGATTTGGTGGTCGCTCAGAGCGAAGGGCCGTCAATTAAGGCTTTGCTGTTATGCACAAAATCTGAATTGTGGCTTGCATGATCATTCTGCTGCTGTCAAGTGCCATTTCAGTCCCAGGTGCATTATCGTAACTCATTGAAAATAAACAACTATAGCAACTTGATCAGGAAATAATCAGGACCACAGAAAAGGCCAATTGATGCGGCTTGTCGGGCTTTGCCACAGCGCAATCCACATACTTATCCACAGGCCCTGTGTATGAATGAGATTTCTGTTTGTTTCTTCGGCAGTTAGCGTGCAAAGCTGAGAATTCACTGTGGTTCAAAATTGGACTTAATCAGGCAGAATGAAGTGGTGCGGATGACGTGGCGTGATGTCCGCCATGAACGCGCTGATCTGCCGCAGGTAGTCCTCGAAATCGTCCGAGGCGGCCAGCCCCGGCCCGAAGCCGGCACATTTTTTCTTGTAGTCCATATAGCCCACCACGATCGGCACCTGGGCCTCCTTGGCGATGCGATGAAAACCGCTTTTCCAGCGCTGGGTCGGCTTGCGGGTGCCTTCCGGCGCGATGACCAGGGCCAGACTGTCGCGCTGGGCGAAGGTTTCCACGACGCTTTCGACAAAATCCTTGGCCTTGGCGCGATTGACCGAGACGCCGCCGGCCCAGACGAGGAGCCGTCCCAGTACGCCCTTGAACAGGGTGTGTTTGCCCACCCAGCGTAAATCGAGACCGGCGGCCAGCATCGCGATCAGCAGGAAAAAGCCATCCCAGTTCGAGGTGTGCGGCGCTGCGATGACGATCATCTTGGGGACATTGGGTGGCGAGCCGACAATACGCCAGCCAAACAGACGCATCAGGCCGCGGCCCAGGGCACGTGAGAAGGCATTGCCGCGGCGCGGGAACAAGGGACCGAATTCAGCTTCGATGACTGGCTTGAGTGCCATGCGGAGACCGTTGAATGAAGTGTGGCGATGATGGCGGCTCAAGGATTATTGGTCAAACAGGGCTCCGAGTTCCGCCTGATCACTCAGGGCCCGCCAGGATCCCGCAGCGGTTTGCACCAGGAGCCGATCACAGGCGACGAAATACAGGGCCGCCACCAGCCGGGCGTCGGGACGCAGAGCTTGCAGCAGGCGAACATAGTCTGTCAGCTGGGGTTCATACTGGGCACACTGCCCGGGCAGCCAGTCCGCCAGCTGGTCGGGATCAGCGCTGGGAGGACGATTGGATTTGTAGTCCACCACCCAGACACGGCCTTGCTCATCTTCGAAACAGCGGTCGATGATGGCACTTTCCCAGATGCCATTGGCGTGGCCGGTGATGGCGTATTCGTTGGCGGCCCAGGATCTGGCCGCCAGCAGCCAGCGCCCCCAGCCGCGCTGCGCCGTGGCAACGAGTTCCAGCACTTGCGCACTGGCAGGCTCGATGCGTCCGGCGGGCAGGCCGCGGCGTGCCAGGCCCGCCGCCAAGGGGCGTCGCAGCGCCTCGCGGGCAGGCTCGTCCTGGGGCCATCCAGTGCTGGCGATGCGCTCCAGGGTTTCGTGCAGCATCGTACCGATCAGCGTCGCCTCGAGTCGGTCGTGAGTGCCGGAAAGGCTGATCGGGTCGCGTTCCGCCAGACCCAGCTGGCTGGGACTGCGCTGCGAGGCCGGGCTGGGTCGGATCGCAGCGTTACTGGTAGCCGGACGCATGGCGGACAGCGGCAAAGCCGGATGCCGGACCTCGATCCAGCGTGGGCCGTCGGATTCCTGCTTGTCGGCCGCCGGGGCTTGCAGGCCCAGGTCTTTGAGCAGGCTGCCAAAACTGCGCTCGTCGGTTTTGCTGGCGGGGCTGAGGAACACGTCCAGATGCTCACGGGCCCGGGTGGCCGCGACATAGAGCAAGCGCAGCGACTCAGCCTGCTCCGCAGCCTTGGCGTCGCTTTCCAGCATCCGGTAGACCCGGGTTTCGGCCGTGTCCTGACGCAAGGCTTCGGCTGGTTTGGGCGCCAGCAGCCAGTGTCCGTCCAGCTCCAGATGGCGCAACATCGGTGCGTCGCCGCGGCGCATGGCGGCATTGCAGCCGACCAGGATCACCCGATCGAACTCGAGACCTTTGGCCTTGTGTACCGTCATCAACTCCACCGAGGCCGCCTGGGGGCTGCTGTACAGCTTCTCAAGCGCCCGCCGGAACCGGACTTCGTCTTCCAGTCGACCGGCCACGCAGTGCTGGTGCAACAGCAATTCCACGCGGCGCAAATCCCCCTGGGCCGTCGGCGCCAGGGCCTGGCGCATGCCCAGCTGGGCATGTAGCCGCGCGGCCGCCCAGGGCAGGTCACGGCCATTCGGTGATGCGTTGTCCAGTTCATCGAGCACGGCCTGCAGGCGGCGCAGTCTGGATTGCCCGTCCGCGCTCAGGGCATCGCTGCCGCGCCGTGCGCGTTGGGACCATAAGGCGCCAGGCAGGCGGGCCGCGAGCTGATCCAGGTCCGCCCACCCGAGCCCGACGCCAGGGCTGCGCAGCAGCCGCATCCAGGCCAGATCGTCGGCAGCATGCCGCAAGGCAAACACCACGGCGAGAAAATCCCGTACCGCGGGAGTGTCGGCGAGCGGGTCCAGATCCTGTCCGGCAAACCGAATGCCAGCTTGTTTCAGGGCTCTGATCAGCGGTGTGAAGTGCCCCCGGCTGCGGGCCAGGACCGCAATCTGCGCGCCGGGGTCGATTTGCAGCTCGGCGCTGATCAGGGTGCAGGCGGCCGCGCCTTCGGCCTCGCGGTCGGGCGGCGTATGGATCGTCACACCGCTGTTTGTTGTGGCGGCACGATGCGCCTGACTGGGGGCAAAGTCGATGGCGCCGGCACGGGTGGCAAACAACCGGCCCAGACTTTGATTGCACCAGTCGACCAGCGCAGGACGGCTGCGGAAGTTGCGCTGCAGGGTCAACACCCGCAGCGGGACCGGACCCAGCCGGCCATGCTGCAGAATGCCCTGGAACAGCTCAACCTTGGCCTGGCGAAACAGATAAATTGATTGCTGCGGATCACCGACCAGAAACAGGCTGCGGCCGTCGTTTTCCGACCAGTTCCGCACCAGCAGGCGCAATAATTCGATCTGGGCTTCGCTGGTGTCCTGCATTTCGTCGACCAGCAAATGACTCAGGCGTGCGTCCTCGCGTTCTTCGACCCCGCTGGAGGTTTCGTTCAAGGCCATCCGGGCGGCCAGGGCCAGCTCCGGGTAGTCCGCCTGCTGGTGGGCGGCAAACACCAGTTTCAGTTCCGCGCAGCAATCCAGCAGGACCTGACTGAGCGCCTGGCTCAGCCTCGCCAGGCTGGCCGGATAGCCCAGCGGCAAGGCGCGCAGGGCCTGTAACCGGGCGGCGACGCCCGGGCCGCTGGCGGCAAACTCCTCCAGCAGGGCCTGCGCGGTCTTGCTCGCCGCCAGGCCGGCCGGAAAGCCGGTATTGGATTTCAAACCTCTGGGCTTGCGCCATTCGCCCTGCTGCGTCAGCAGGCTCTGCGCCAGACATTGCCAGGACTCGAGCTGTTCGGCGAGCGTAGCGGGCCAGCCGTGCAGAGCCTGTAATGGCGCCCAGGCTTCCACGCCCTCTGCGGCCAGGGCGTGCAGACAGGCCAGCCACTCGCTGCGCGCCGCCCTGGGCAGCTCCTGGTCCAGGGCGGTCAGCGCGGCCTCGAGCCGCAGGCGCAGGACCTGCTCGGCGGCGCCGGGCACATCGCCAGCGGCTTGCAGGCAGGCGCCAAGCCAGTGCTCGCGGGTAGCCAGCATCTGACACAGGGCTTCCATCAAGCGATCAAG
>JBFJVB010000219.1:0-4315 GCA_041624435.1 Oceanococcus sp.
GACTGTTCGGCGTGGCGCATTTCTATTCGCGTATGGATTTCGTTGACGCGCGTTCCCGCCTGGATCAGGTCACGGCCCGACTCGACAGCCTGGGGGCCAGCGCCGCCCTGCGCGCGCTTGCGCTGGCCACCGTGCAGTACGGGCTGGAGCTGCGCCCGGATCTGGCCTATGCCACGCTGGCGCCGCATCGTGAGGCGCTGCGCAACCGCTCGGATTTCCAGAACCTGCTGCCGCAGGTGGCCTGGCATGGCGGTCACCAGGCCGAGAGTTACGCCTGGTTTGCCGACCAGCTGAAACGCGACCCGCTGAACTATCCGGCCCTGATCACCTGGGCCGATCGCATGGGCTTCGGCCAGCGTCCCAGCGACGCCTATGCCTTGCTGAAGCAGGCCCAGTCGCGCTTCCCCGAGCATCCGGAAATATCGGCCCTGGCGGCTGGTTTCGCCTGGTGGGCCACCGGCGATGCGGCTTACCTGGATGCGGCCCATGACGTCTCCCTGCGCTTGACCCTGCGCTCCACGCGCCTGTTCGAGGTGGCGGCCGATGCCTTTTACCATCGAAAGGACCTGCCGGGTGCGATGCAATTGATCGATCAGGTCCCGATTCCGATGTTGTGGACGGCTTCCCATCAGGTGCACACCATGCCGTTGATCCGGGCCTGGCTGATCAACGCGATGGAAGGACCTGGGCCGCGCATGCGGGCCTACGCCCAACAGGGCCTGGACATGATCAACGCGGCCCGCCAGCGCTCCGACAGCCCCGGGCGCATGGCCATTGCCTCCAGCGGGCTGGCCCTGCTGGAGCGCCGCGACGAGGCCAGGGCGCTGGCCCAGGCGGCCCTGGATGGTGCCCGCGGCGACACCCAGATCAACCGCCAGGTCGCCAATCTGGTCCTGATCACCTGGGGCATTCTGGGTGCCGAGGAACAGGCCCTGGCCTTGCTGCGCGCCGAGATGGACCAGCCCATGAACGGTGATCTGTGCCTGCGGGTTTCGCATGCCGTGCGCTGGCATGATCTGCGCCAGATGCCTACGGTGCGCGCCCAGCTGGATGCCCATTGCCAGGATCTGCGGCGCGAGCGTGCAGATGCGATCCGCCGGATCGATGAGAACGCCGGGCGGGTGGCGAGTCCTATCCACCTGGGGATGGCGCGATGATGCCGGATGCCTCTTTAGCCGGCATCGGTCTCTGGCGTTTTGCCAAGGCCGAGCTCAACGAGCAAACCCAGAGCCTGAAGATCGATGGCCAGACGGTGGCGCTGGAAGACCAGGCGTTTGGCGTGCTGCTGTGCCTGTTGCGCGCCGACGGCGAGCTGGTCACCCGAGCCGAGATCCTGGAAACCGTCTGGGCTGGGCAGGCGCCGGACGATCATGCATTGCCGCAGGCGATCCTGCGTCTTCGCGAGGTGCTAGGCGATGACGATGCGGCCATGTTGTGCACGGTGCAGGAGTTTGGCTACCGGCTGGGCGTGCCCGTCTCCTTCGAGGACCTCAGCCCGGACGGCGGCACCCGCCTGCAATTGGTGGCCGGCGAGGCGCTGGCGAGCTTGCCCGGCTGGGTGCTCGATGAACGCCTGCAGACCCGTCCGTCCAATGAACTGTGGCGGGTGCGCGCGTGCGACGCAGACGAGATGGGGGTGCTCAAACTGGCGCTGGACACGCGCGCGGAGCGCGCGCTGCGTCGGGAGGTGACCCTGAATCGCGTGCTGCTTTCGCAACTGGGTGCGCAGGCGCCGCTGGTGCCGCTGCTGCAGTGGCAGTTCGACTCCCGGCCACACTGGATTCGCATGCCCTGGTATGCAAGCGGGAGCCTGTCCGACTGGATTGCCGCCCGCGGTGGCGCGGATCAGGTCGCCCTGGCCCGACGGGTGCGTATCGTGGCCGAAACCGCCGAGACGCTGGCCCAGGCGCATGCGCTGGGCATCATGCACAAGGACATCAAACCGGGGAATCTGCTGGTGGATGAATCCGGCGCCGAGCCCCGGATTCTGCTCTGCGACTTTGGCAACGGCGCGGCGCACAGCCGGGCGCACCTGGCCCAGGTCGGCGTCACGGTCATGGGCTTCACCCAGACCATCGCCTCGGACCATACCTCCGGCTCCAACAGCACGAGTGGCACCCCGGCGTACATGGCGCCGGAGATTCTTTCCGGTGGCATTTTTTCCGAACGCTCCGATGTGTATTCTCTGGGTGTGATGCTCTATCAGCTGGCGTCCGGAGAAATGAACCGACCGCTGGCCGAGGGCTGGGAAGACGACGTTGCAGATCCCGGACTGCGCCGCATCATTCAGTCTGCCTGCGCGGGGCGTCCGGAAAGACGCCTGGCGAGCATGCAGGCCTTCGCCGGACAGCTGCGTGCCTGGACGCCGAATTCGGCGAGCGCGGCGGATGGGGGCATGAGCGATATGCGGCTGTCCGCGATCATGTTCACCGACATGGTCGGCTACAGCAGCCTGGTGCGGCGCGATGAAACCCTCGCCCGCGAGATGCTGGATATGCATATTGCGATGATGCGCGAGCTGTTGCCGAAACATCAGGGACGGGAAATCGAGATCATTGGCGATGCGTTTCTGGTCGAGTTTGCCAGTGCCGTTCTGGCGGTGCAGTGCGCCGTCGAATTCCAGCAGTTGCAGGCGCAATACAACGACACGGCGCCCGCCTCGCATCAGTTCCGGATCCGTATCGGCATCCATATCGGTGACGTGGAACGGCGTGATGGCAAGGTTTTCGGCCACGGCGTCAACTATGCCGCACGGATTGAGCCGCTGGCGCCGCCCGGCGGTCTGGCGGTTTCGCCCACGGTCCGGGATGCGGTGGCGCCGCGGCTGAATCTGCCGTTTCGTTCGCTCGGCAGAAAACAGCTCAAGAACGTGGCCGAGAACATCGAAGTCTTTGCCCTGGATGAAATGAGCATCCGGTCCGGCGGCAAGGCCGAGGCTGCTGGTGCCAGGCCCCATGCCGAGCGACGCAGACGGACCGCGCTGGCGGGTCTTGCGGCGATGCTCGCGGTGGCGGGCGTGCTGATTGCCGGGTTCATGCACGCGCCTGCCGATGTCCCGGGCGCGGCGGCGGGCGCACCACGCATCGCCGCGCTGCGCTTTACCCAGAGCATCAGTGATCCGGCGCAGGCCAGACCGCTGTCCGGCATTTACGATGCCATCGTGACCGACCTGTCTCAGGTATCCCAATGGGATCTGATTGCCCTGGATCGCCTGGAAACGGACAATCCGCAGCTGGAAGACTACCAGCAGATCCACGCCAGGCTGGGACTGGACACCTTGATTCGCGGCTCGATCCAGCAGTCGGGCGAGGCCCTGCGCCTCAACCTGCAGATCATGGATCTGCAGACCGGTGTGTCCCGCTGGGGGCGTCGTTTCGAAGGCCGTATCGACGAACTTTTCGGCCTGCAGGACCGTGCCAGCCGAGGGCTGCTGGAGGCGCTGGGCGGAAAGATGCAGCAGGCAAGACCGGCCGCTCTGGGCCTCGGCGCCCAGGCCTACGCCGACTACCTCAGCGTGCTGGCCATCGCCGAAGCCGACAATTATTTCCTGGGCAGCCCGCTGGCCTATGACGAAGCCCTGGATGCGATGGACCGGGTCCTGGCGCAGAACCCGCAGTCCACGGAGGTGTATCTGCTGGCGATCCGGCTGTTCAGTGTGGCCCATTTCTATTCCCGCATGGATTACAGCGAAGCCCGTTCCCGCCTGGATCAGGCCCTGGCCCGACTCGACAGCCTGGGCGCCTCGGCCGCTCAGGCCGCGCTGGCGCGTGCGACCATCCAGTACGGTCTCGAGTTGAGGTCGGACCTGGCTTTTGACAGCCTGGCGCCGCACCGGGAGGCCCTGCGCAATCGCTCGGATTATCAGACCCTGCTGCCGCAGGTGGCCTGGCACGGTGGCCACCAGCGCGAAAGCTACGAACTGTTCGCCCGCCGACTGGCGCTGGACCCGCTGGATTATCCCAGCCTGATCACCTGGGCAGACCGCATGGGATTCGGCCAGCAGCCGGTGGAGGCCTACGCCTTGTTGAACGAGGCTCAGAGCCGTTTCCCCGAGCATCCGGAAATGTCGGCCCTGGCCGCCAGCTTCGCCTGGTGGGCCACCGGGGAGGAAGGCTACCTGCAGACCGCGATCGACGTGTCACTGCGCCTGACCCTGCGCTCCACCCGCCTGTTCGAGGCGGCTTTCGATGGTTACTACCGGCGCGGCGACCTGGCCGGGGCGCTGCATCTGATCGACCAGGTGCCGATCCCGATGCTGTGGACCGCGCATCACCAGATCATTCCCATGCCTTTGATCCGGGCCTGGCTGATCAAC
>JBFJVB010000220.1:0-4299 GCA_041624435.1 Oceanococcus sp.
ACGCCAGCGCCTGTCCCGGCATGCCGATGTAACGATCGACTTCGGACTCGCAATCGCCATGGGACTGATATCGGCGCCAGAAATTCAGGGCTTGCTCACGACTCCAGCCCAGCAGGTGAATACCCGGGTCGATCACCAGGCGAATCGCGCGGAACAGCTCCATTTCCAGCTGACCAAAGCGGCTCTCCGGGGTGTCATACAAGCCCATATCGTAACCGAGCTTTTCGCAGTACAGGGCCCAGCCTTCGGCATAGGCCATGTAGCCCGCCAGGTTGTAGCGCTGAAATGCCGGCACCCCCGGCATTTCCTGCAACAGGGCAATGTGCATCAAGTGCCCAGGCCAGGCCTCATGCAGCGTCAGTGGCACCTGGGTATGGGCGGGGCAACGTTCCGGCAACGTGGTCAGCCAGTAGATTCCGGCCATTTTGCCGGACGGCGGATTTGGCTGCGCGTAGGCGCCGGGCATATTCGCGGCCAGGGCCTCGGGAATCTGCTCCACCCCGTAACTCATGCGGGGCAGATGCGGAAAAAACTCCGGGATGCGGCCGTCAATCTGCTTGCATAGCGCCTGAATGCGGGTCAACAAGGCCGCCGCACTGGGCGCGATCTGGCTGGAATCTTCGTTCAGAAAGCGCCGATACTGCTGCACCCGACCGGCGAATCCTGCCTCGGTGGCGACCTCCGCCTGCAGGGCCACCACGCGCTCCACCTCTTCCAGCCCCAGTTGGTGGATATCTTCGGCGGACAGCTCACTGGTGGTGTGGTGGCGCACCAGATGGCGGTAATAGTCCTCTCCTCCCGGCTGGGCACTCAGGCCGACCTGGCTGCAGGTTCCCGATGCGGCACAATCACCGGCCAGAAATTCATGCCAGCGCGCCAGAGCCGGCTTCACCTGCTGATCCACAACGTCCTGAAGCCCGGCCTCAAGACCCTTGTGATCCTGCTGACTGGCCAACGCGCTGGCGCGCCAGGGCTTGAGCCAGATACTTTGATCCGTCGGGGACTCCAGCTGCGCACGAACATTCTCCCGCACCCGCGGCAGCAGCATCTGCGGCAAGCGGTAGCCCTCGGCCAGCCCCTGGCGCAGCCGCTCTTCGCAATCCTCGAAGTGCGCGGGCAGACTGCGCAGTCGCTGCAGATAGTCCTCGGCATCCTGCCAGGTGTTCAGACTCGTTCCGCTGATCGCATAGCTGACAAATGTCTCCGGGCCGAATGGAAACAGCCGGGGTCGCAAATGGGCCTGACAGGCATGATCGGTATCGGCATCTGCCAGCTCCCGACGCAGCAATTCCAGGCTGTTCCGCTCCGCTTCCTCCAGAGCGTCACGATCGACCACCTTCAGTCTGGCGACGAAACCGGCGCGCCGCTGAGATCGCCGATCAAAATCATCCATCGACTCGCGAAAGAAGCGCGCCCGGCCCCGCTCATCACCGACGCTATGGGCCAGCTCGGGGGTTTCATCCAGAACGAAATCCCAGTAATCGGCAAACAGGGCTTGTAAGTCTTGTGTCATTTCGAAATAACCGGCAGTTCCACCCAACTCAATGCATCGGGTGAATGGTGAATCTGATGATGCGCAACCCGCGATCCCGTCTGCGTCGATATATCGCCATCCAGATTCGGGTTCGGTGCCCACAGGGGCGCAGCCGAACTGGTAATGGCCACACCGATCCGGTGCTCCGGCCGAAACTCATGGGCCCGCGGATTCAAATCAATGTGAAAATGATGGCGCTGGCCCGGCTGCATGAAAATCTCTTGACCAAGACCTTCGCGAAAGCGTGCGCGCAGAATGCCCTGACCGACCAGAAATTCGCGACCATCCGGCTGAATATCGAGCAGTTGGACCACCCAGTCGGTGTCCGGGCAGTCGGACGATGCGACCAATTCCATCCATGGTCGTCCCTCCATCAGCAGAGCCGAAAACAGCGGTGCGCTTCGATACACCAGAACATCTGTGCGCTGATTGATCAGGGTTCGATCCAGACGTGCATAACTGTCTAGCGTGTCGGGATTCAGCGTCCAGACGGGGTCGGCGGGATCATAGACATATGCATCGGCCGGTTGTGGCTCACGGGGCGGTTCCGGGCTCAATTGGCGGTCAGCACTCAGGTACCAGTGCTGGGCACGCTGCTCCTGAGGAGGGAAATCCTGACGCTGGTCCCAGGCATTGCGGCCAGTGATGAAAACCTCAACCGCCGCCTTCGCCGGCACGGCAGAATCCGCTTTTAAAAACCGGTCGAACCAGGCGATGTGTTCGGCCATGGTGTCGCGCACAGCGGCCTGGGTGAAATCAAAACCGTCGTACTGCTGACGGGGCGCAATCACCGCATGATCCCAGGGGCCAACCAGCAAGCGCTGCCTGGCGGACGCCGGGGAGTATCGGCGCATCTGCTCGTAGAGTTTATGGCAGCCGCGCTGACAGCCATCCCACCAGCCGGAAATATGCAGAACAGGCACATTGATGGCCGCGAAATCCTCGGGCGCCAACGTGACCGGCTTCCAGTACTCATCTGGCACCGGATGCGCCAGCCAGTCGTCACCGGGCGCCCACTGGCGTCCGTAACGCTGCCCGAAATCAGACAGCGGTTCACTGACCTCATCCGCGCGCGGCCAGAGGGTGGCACAGCTCAGACCGCCATCCGCCTCCAGCGGATACGCCGGGTAGTTCTGGTTCACCCGCCCGGCCATCTCATAGCTCCAGCCAATCGCCCCGGGGAACAACACACCATTGATCCAGGGCCATTCACCGGTGAAGTCAGCGCAGCAGGCCATACTGACCATGGCTTTTAATGCAGGCGGTTGCTCTCTGGCCGCCGCCCACTGCACCCAACCGCAGTAAGACCCCCCCAGCATTCCGACCTGCCCATCACACCACAACTGATTGGCCAGCCATTGAATGCTGTCATAACCGTCTTCCCCCTCGTTGAAATAGGGGTACCAGTCACCGTCCGAATCGTAACGGCCGCGAACATCCTGCACCGCAACCACATAGCCTGCCTCCAGGAGCGGCTTGATCAGGAGTTCAAAATATTGCGCCCGCCCATAGGGCGTGCGGCGCAAAATAGCGGGATACGGCCCACCGTGGTGCCCGGCCTTTGGAAAGTACACGTCAGTGGCCAGCTCGCAGCCATCGCGCATGCTCACGCGCTGACCGATCAGCATGTTCGGCGCTGCATTCACCTGCTCAGTCCACCCGGGCGTAGACACGGCCACCACAACGAAAACGCTGAAATATCCCGTCATCGTTGGCGCCGGCGAGACCGACCGGCATCGTCATGAAAATCCCGAAATCGCCGAGGCCCTGGCCGTCCGCCGGCACCGCGCGAAAGGCATGATCACCCAGCGGCACCAACTTCAGATCCCTGAACACGGGATTTTCGACATCAGGCTTTGCGTCCTTGCACGCACCCGCCGCCATCCAGACCTCGCCATCACGCACATCCAGCTGATACCACGCATTGCGTGAGGCATAGACGCCGGCACAGCCGCCATTGGCCTTCCAGTCGGGCTGATCGTTCTGGGGTTTGTAGTGCGCCATCGGGTCGATCCCGAACTGTTCGGTCAAAAAGGCCTGGGCCACTTCGGAAATGGCATTCATGCCTGTGTCGGCATTGGTGAGCAGGGAGATCGCCGTACCACTGGGCACATGCAGGATCAGCTGTGCGCAGCCGCCAATCGTCCCGCCCGCATGCCGCACGACACCATCCTCACCAATACCCCAGGCCAGCCCAAAACGCTGGGTAAAACCACCCACACTGCTCTGCGCAGTCACCTCGCGCATCTGCCTGGCAGCCGCTTCGCTGATGATGCGCTGGCCGTTCAGGCCCAGTCCATCACGCAAATGCATGGCTGCAAACAGCAATTGATCCGTCGCGGACATGGTCAAGGTGCTGCCGGCCGGCGCCATGGCCAGAGGCAGATGGGCACGCGATGCCGGCTGGACCTTTCCGTTCTCATCATGCAGATGACCCAATGCGACCCGATGGCGCAAAGCTTCGACGGGCTGGGTCACCGCATACTCCATCTCCAGGGGCTCGAAGATGCGCTCACGGATGAGCTCATACCAACCACGCCCTCGCACCGTTTGAATCAGATGTCCGGCCACCAGCGTGGCACCATTGGAGTACGCCAGATCCGAACCGGGCGGAAACAGTGACGGCGCCGAACGAACAAATTCGTAGCCGTCGACAATGCGGTCCTTGTCGAACTCCCACTGCTCCATCATTTCGCTGTCAATGCCGCTGCTGTGGTTCACCAGCATTTTCACGGTGATCACCCTGGCCCGCTCCGGATCAGCCA
>JBFJVB010000221.1:0-4294 GCA_041624435.1 Oceanococcus sp.
ACGCCCGTGGCGGCAATTGTCGGGGTCTGGCACAGAACTGGCCACGATGGCGGCCCGCAGGGCGTTTTTCAAAAGCAGGCGGGTAAGCATCATGCCGAGTCTGCCTCGCCATGCGCCTGGATCAGGTCGCGTCAAATGGCAGTCATTAGGCGCCCGCAGCGGGCATTTCGCGGGCCTGCAGAAAATCGGTTAGATTGCCGGTCCACGCTGCGATGCGAGAGCTAGAGAATGACCAGAACATCCGCTGCGCTTGTGCTCCTGGCCTTGCTGATGAGCGCCTGCGGTGGCTCCGGAGGCGCGGCGCCGGCAGCGTCGAGCACGCCTGGGCCAAGCCCGGCGGTGAGTCCGGGGCCCGACGCCTCGCCCTCGCCGGAGCCATCACCGCTTCGCCTGGAAGATCTCGTGACCGTGCAGGCCACCGCCACCCGGCTGAATCTGAGCCAGGCGCTGGATCTGCAGTTCGGGCCGGACGGTATGGCCTATATCGTCGAGCAGGCAGGTACGATTCAGCGCTTTGACCCGAACGGTGACGGCGCAGATGCCGTTGAATTCCTGGATATTCGCAGCCGGGTTGCCGAAGGCGGCGAAATGGGCTTGCTGGGGCTGGCCCTGCACCCGGAATTTGCCACGAATGGCCAGTTTTTCGTCCACTACACACAAGACAACCCGCGTCAGAGCGTCATCGCGCGATTCGAGAGTGACGGTAGCCGCGCCGACGTTGCATCCGAGCTTGAGATCCTGCGCATAGACCAGCCATTTTCCAACCACAATGCAGGCTCGCTCGCCTTCGGTCCCGTGGATGGATTGCTTTATGTACCGCTGGGTGACGGGGGCAGCGGCGGCGATCCGAATGGCCATGGCCAGAACCTTCAAACCCTGCTGGGCAGCATCCTGCGTCTGGATATCAACCGTAGCGATGCCGGCCGAAATTACCGGATTCCCCAGGACAACCCTTTCTTTGGCAATACCGCAGGAATTCGCCAGGAAATCTACGCCTTCGGTCTGCGCAATCCGTTCAAGATCAGTTTTGATTCCCCGCCCGGCGAAATTCCCCAGCTGTGGGCCGCCGATGTCGGCCAGGACCGCCTGGAAGAGGTCAATCTGATTCGCGCTGGCGGCAACTACGGCTGGAACATCATGGAGGGCAGCGCCTGCTTTTCTCCCGCCCAGGGATGCAGCAGCGCGGGTCTGGAAATGCCGCTGACGGAATACGGACGCGAGCTCGGTCGTTCCGTCACAGGGGGTTACGTCTATCGAGGCGAGCGGATTCCGGAATTGACCGGCCACTACATCTTTGGTGATTTCGTCAGCGGGCGAATGTTTGCGCTCAATCCGCAATCCAGCGAGGGCCTGATCGTGCTGGCCGAACTCAATCTGCCGATTTCAAGCTTCGGGCGCGATGCGGCCGGCGAGATCTATATCGTCGATTACACCGGGGCGCTGTTCAAGCTCATCCGGCGGTGAGTCTGCCGGCCGAGCTCCTGATGGCAGGTGCATCTCGGCGAGCTGTCGCAGGCCGCTTCCTTGCGCCCCAGCGTGCCTGTGTGCCATCGAGGCCCGAGCCAGAAACCAGCCAGATTTGGACCGGTTCGAAAGTCAGCATCGCCTCTGCGGGGAGGTCTGCGATAATGGCGGGATTCCTGCAGTGGTCAAGCGAATATGCATGCTGTGCTCAAATTCAGCGTTTACCCGCTCTGCGTGTTGTGCCTGAGCGGCTGCGGGGGCGGCGGCAGCAGCCCGGCCGCCACTCCTGCCCCACTGCCCGCAGCGACGCCGATGGTTCAGGGCATCAGCGCGAGCGCCGATGCCAGCCTGTTCGAAGCTGCGCAAGGCGATGTCGCCAGCGGCAAGGGGGGCGCTCTGTTCGCCGGCAGAACCTTGCGCGACGGTCTTCGCCGGCTCTTGATTCGCTTTGACAGCGCCGCCTTGCCGACGTCGGCCCCCGAGGCGGCGCGCCTGATCCTGCACAGCACCAAGGTCCGCGATGCGCAGACCAGCAAGCGCTTCACGGTTCATCGAGTCCTGGAATCCTGGAGTGAAGGCGGTTCGGATGCCGGCGAAGTGGCGGCCGGCAAGGGGGCGGCGGCCCAGGCCGGCGATGCCACCTGGCTGCACCGGAGTTTCGATAGCCTGTTCTGGGGTAGCGCAGGCGGCGTTTATGCAGCCACCGCCAGCGCGCAGGCGATGCTCAGCGGCAACGAGGAGGTGAGCTTCATGTCCATCAACCAGGGGCTGGAGCAGGACATCGCGGCCTGGATCAGCGACCCGCAGAGCAACTTTGGCTGGATCGTGCTCGGGGAGGAAGACAATGCCGGAGACGCCGTGGCTTTCGCCAGTCGTGAACACAGCCAGGTCGAACTGAGGCCGCAGCTGATCCTGGAATAAAAGATAGTCAGACCTGGTCCGGTGGGGGCGCCCAGCTGCAGCGGGTTTGTTTGAATGCCCAGTCCTGATCGCACACGCTAATGGCGCCGCTGAGGCGGCTCAGGTTTCGGGCGTGGCAGGCATCCTCATCTGCCCCGGCGGGTTGCCAGGAGGTGTTGGAAGCGGCGAAAATCCGGCCTCTGCGGGATGATAAACGACCACGATGACGCCTTAGAACGCGTACCGCAGCGCCGCCGAAAACAGGCTCGCGCGGCCCTCACCAGACCGCTGGCCATGCGCCAGGACATTGCTCAGGGTGTCGACGCCGACAGCGTCAATGGTCCAGTCGCTGATGTCCCAGATTTCCGACCAGTACGCCAGGCGCAAACTCAGCGCCGGGTGCAGGCGCAGGCCCAGTTGCAGCTTGAATAGCTGCAAGTCCGATTGCAGTTCCGGAAACTGAGGCAAGTTTGACGAACCGGTTTCCACCCGCGTATCCCCGGCCGCCAGCGTGTTGCCGTAGTCAATATCCAGGTCGATCCAGCCACCGAGTTCCCGGCCCGCCAGACCCAGTCCAAAGGCGACCAGGCGATCATCGCTGATGCCCTGCCAGTCCGGCGTCGCAAAGCGCGCGCTGTTGCTCTGTTGCGTCGCCTGGGTGAGCAGGCTCAAGAACAGATTGCCGGTCCAGCGCGATTGCGGCGATACCGACAAGCTGACGCCCGCGTTGCTTGACTCGACCGAATTCAGTCCGACACGTCCGGCCGGGTAATCATCGCGCGCCAGATTCAGGTGCAGGCTGAACAAGGCCCGGGAGTCCAGTCTCAGGCGCAGGCGCGCGCTGGCCTCGTCGCGGGTCCGCTCGGCCAGATGAGTCTGGTGCAGCAACTCGTTCTCGGGCGGTGTGAGTCCCGGAACCGATGCGCGCCCCGATGCCTGTCGCTCGGTGCTGGCCAGCCGCAAATCGAAATTGGCGCGCCGACCGGCACGCAGTTTCAACCCGACCCAGCCGCCTTGATCCTGGGATTCGCGAACCAGTTGATGGCTGCGGCGGCGAAAGTCATTTTCCACCCCCAGGCTCAGATTGGCGCCACGCGTCAGGCGCAAGCGAACGCTGGCCCGGGCCCGATGCCGGGTGAAGCTGTAAGGCAGATTCTGGCGCGGAGACAGGGTGGTGACATCGGCCAGAACCGGCGTCCAGCTTGCCACCGGGGTGCGGTTGTCGCGCTCATCAAAAAGATAATCCGCCTTCAAGCTCAGTCTGGGCAGGGGCGCGTAAAGCAGGCCGCAGCGAAAAGCGCTGGAGTCAACGCGGCCGCGTAGCGAACTGCGGGGCAGATCGACCCGCAGGCTCGGATTTTCGCTCGCGGCGACAAAGTTTTGATCCTGTTCATTGCGTCCGATTGACACGGTGCCATTGACCCGTAGCCGCCGACCGGGATGCAGACCCAGGGTGAGTGACAGAGTGTGGTATTGATTGTCAGGGGCCAGGGCGAGCCGGCCTCGCCGGGCGCCGTCCACAATCGGGGTGAAGGGGTTGTCCCAGACCTGGGCGTTGTTACCGTTGCGAAAGCTTGATCCGTAATAGCTCAATTCGGAGCGCCAGGAGCGTCCGCCCCGACCGATTCTGGCCTCCAGCTCGTCGGTAACCTGATCCAGGCTGCCTGGCAGCAGCGCTGCGCTGTTGATGAAACTGCCGGCGAGCCAGCGCCGCCCCTGGCGAGTTTGCCTGCGCAGCTGGATATCCACATCCCAGCTGGCGCCCGGGCTGAGCGCCAGCCCGGCAAACAGCTGCTCACGCCGATGGCCGATTGGTCGCGACATCAGGCTGGCACGCAAGCGCGACATTTCCCGGGTGCTGGCGGCCGGTTCCCAGTTCGCCGGCAGGCTCAGCCGCTGGTCCGGCGCCTCGATGAAGGGCGTCATCGTG
>JBFJVB010000222.1:0-4190 GCA_041624435.1 Oceanococcus sp.
CAGAAGAAACTCGAGACGCTCAAAGCCTCGATCCTCAAGGAAACGCCCGACGCCAAAGTCGTGGCCGCCGCCGACTACGAAGACCACCTGGCCGACATGGACATGATCGTGACCTCGACCTCGGGGGCCGGCAAGAAAATTCTCGACATCACCAAGGTCAAGCCCGGCTGCGTGATCACCGACGTCGCCCGGCCGCTGGACCTGCCACCAGAAGAGTGTGCCAAACGCCCGGACGTGCTGGTGATCGAATCCGGCGAGATCGATCTGCCGTCCCAGGTCAAGGGTTTGAAGGACATCAGCCTGCCGCCGAACATCGTTTATGCCTGCCTGGCCGAAACCATCGTGCTGGCGCTGGAAGGGCGCTTTGAAGTCTTTACCGTGGGTCGCGACACCGAATGGCGCAAGGTCAAGGAGATCTACAAGCTCGGCATCAAGCACGGCATGAAGCTGGCGGCCATCTCCGGGGTGGATGGGGTTTACAGCGATGAGCACATCGCCAAGGTTGTGGCCCTGGCCAAGGAGAAACGCAAAACCTGGAAGGCGGCTTAGCGCGTTGACGGAATCGCAGGCGGTCGGGTGAACCCGTCAAACAGCCGAGCGCGTGGAGCGGCGGAGCGGAAGTGGACCGATGGTTTTCATTGGGGCAGGGCATGAGCGACATCGTCCTGCATCATTTCCTGTTTTCGCATTTCAACGAAAAAGCGCGCTGGGCGCTGGCCTACAAAAACCTGCCGCACCAGCGCGTGGGCGTGATTCCGGGCGTGCACGCCAAGCGGATGCGCCAGCTGTCCGGTCAGACCAAGACTCCGGTGCTGGTCGTTGACGGGAAAATTGTCTGCGGTTCGGCGGCCCTGATCAACGAGTTGGAAACCCGCTTCCCCGAGCCCGCCCTGTATCCCGCCGATGCGGCGGCCCGAGCGCAGGCCCTGGCCTGGCAGGAGCGGGTCGACACGCAGCTGGGCCCGGACACGCGCAGCATTGTCTGGGGCGTGCTGATCGAAAATCCCGGCTACACCGCGCGCATGTTCGGGCGCGACCTGAACCCGGTTCTGCGGTATGGCTACGGGCATATGCTCAAGCGTGGGCGGCGAGTGATCGTCAAGCTCAATCGCGTGAGCCCGGATAACCTCGCCCGGGCGCGGATTGCCGTTGAAAAAATGCTCGACGAGATTGCCGCCGGTGTGAGCGCCACCGGCTATCTGGCCGGTTCTGCATTCAGCGTGGCTGATCTGGCCGCGGCCAGCCTGCTGTCACCGTTGCTGCGGCTGGAGTATGCCGACATGCGCCGGCCCGAGCCGATGCCGCCGGCTCTGACCGCACTGATCGACGAGTATGCGCCGCACCCGGCGATGATCTGGGCTGCCGAGATGTTCAAGCGGCATCGCCCGCCGACGGTCTGAGGCGGCAGCAGGGTGAGTTTCGTCGACGACATCAAAGCCACCCCTGCGCTCCCGGAAAACTCGCCATCCTCCGGCAGGAGCGACGTCAGTCGCGAATCAGCCGCAGGTGAAGGCCGCCAAACCCTTTCGCGGCTGAAGCCGCTCCTACAACAGGCCGGCGGCGCCGTAATCGGCAGTGACACGCCTAAGCGCCTGGTCGAAATCCAGCAGGTCGCGCGGCGCGAAGGCCAGGCCCCGTCCTGCTGCGAACACGCAGACCCGCCCCCCTGGCGTAGGAGCGATGTCAGTCGCGAATCAGGCCAAGGTGAAGGCCGCCAAACCCTTTCGCGGCTGAAGCCGCTCCTGCCAGGAGGCCCGGCCGTATTCACCCGGCACACGCCGCCTGAGCCCGTCATTACTCCCGGAGTCCACGCTTGTCCGAACTGATTCTTTATCACTACGCCCAGTCGCCCTACTCGGAGAAGATCCGGCTGATGCTGGGTTACGCGGGTCTGTCCTGGCGTTCGGTGACGGTGCCGGCGATGCCGCCGCGGCCGGAGCTGGCCATTCTCACCGGCGGCTACCGCCGGGTTCCGGTGGCGCAGATCGGCGCCGACGTCTACTGCGATACCCGCTCCATTGCCGCCAGGCTGGCCCGCCTCGCGAACAGGCCGGAGCTGGACATCAACCAGGCCGATGAGGCGACTCAGGCCTTTGCCCGGCATGCCGACACCCGGGTGTTTCTGGCGGTGTTCGGCGCCGCCACCGGCGGACTGCTGCGGTGGCTGCTCCAAGAGATCGGGCCGCGCCATACCCTGCGCTTCATTGCCGACCGCATCGGCATCGCCCGCCGGGCCAAGGTCCCGGCCCCCGCCGGCCGCAAGGCCTGCGATGTCATCGCCGGACAACTGGCTGACATGGAGCAGCGCCTGAGCGCGGAATTCCTGTTCGGCGACACGCCTTGCGCGGCGGATTTTTCGGCCGCCTTCGGGCTGTGGTTCGCCCACAAGATCGGCGCGCCCCTGCCGCCGGACACGCCCCGCGTGGATGCCTGGTACGCCCGCATGCAGGCCTTTGGTCACGGCGTCGCCGAGCCGATGTCCGCCGCGCAGGGTCTGGAAGTGGCGCATGGCGCCGAACCGGCCGAACTGGGCGAGCTTGCAGTCGCCGATCCCCGGCCGGTCAGCATTGCGCCGCGGGACTACGCCCGCGATCCGATCGCCGGCCTGCTGGTGGGCGAAAGCCTGCGGGCCTGGGTGCTGCGCCGCGAGCATCCTCGTGTGGGCTCGGTACATGTGCATTTTCCGAAGACGGGATTCGGCCTGCGGGAGCAGCCGGCGTGAGTCCGGAGCGGTCCCAGTTCCGAAGGGATTGTGGTCCACCTGCAGCCGGTGCTGCCTGAGATGAGCTTTCTCGCCCGAGTGGCGCAAGCCCGCGCCGCGCTGCAGTCCCATCGCCGGGTTTCGGTGCGTGGACTGGGCCGTGAGCTCGGTGTTGACGCCGATGATCTGGATGAGATTGTCGAGGAACTGGTCGAGATTCAGCAGGTCGCCCGAATTGAAGGCAAGGCGCTGGTCTGGTGCGCCGACCAAGACTCGCCATCCTCCGGTAGGAGCGATGTCAGTCGCGAATCAGCCGCAGGTGAAGGCAGCAAAACCCCTGCGCGGCTGAAGCCGCTCCTACACAACGCGGGCAATGCCGAATCCCTCAGCTACACCCCCAAACATCTGGCCGACAAGATCCTCGCCTCGCGCGCGGCGATGGAGGGCGAGAAAAAGCAGGTCACCGTGCTGTTCTGCGATGTGGCCGGCTCGATGGACCTGGCCGAGGCGCTGGGGCCGGAAGCCTGGCATCAAACCCTCAACCAATTCTTTGAAGTTTTAACTTCCGCAGTCCACGCATTCGAAGGCACGGTGAATCAGTACACCGGCGACGGGAGCATGGCGCTGTTTGGCGCGCCCATTGCGGCGGAAGACCATGCGCGTAGTGCCTGCATGGCGGCCTTGGCGATGCAGGGAAAACTTTCCGAACTGCGCTCCAAAGTCGAAGCCGAATACGGCGAGCAGTTCGCCGCCCGCATCGGCATCAACTCCGGGGAAGTCGTCGTCGGCAGGATCGGCGACGACTTGCGCATGGACTACACGGCGCAGGGGCAGGTGGTTGGCATTGCGGCTCGTCTTGAAGCACTTGCACCCTCAAACAGCATCTTGCTGTCGGCATATACGGAGCGCCTGGTGGGCGGCTACTTTGATCTCGCCTCCCAAGGCGAAAAAACCATCAAAGGGCTGAAGCACGCACTGGAAGTCTTTCAGCTCGGCAGTTCACAAACTGAAACCACGCGTTTCGACGTGTCCCGCAGGCAGGGCTTGACCCAGTTCATCGGTCGTGAAGCGGACATGGCGACACTGCAGGCAGCCCTCGGCCAGGCGCGAGCTGGAAACGGACAGGTCGTAGGTGTCGTGGCTGAAGCCGGCACCGGCAAGAGCCGCTTGTGCTACGAATTCCTGGAAACCTGTCGTGCCCAGGGCATGACGGTGCTGGAAGGCCACGCCCAGTCGCACGCCAAAAACATTCCCTTCCTGCCGATGATGCAGATCTTCAAGGCCTACTTCGGCATCACCGAGGAAGACGACGACCGTACGGCCAGGGAAAAGATCGCGGGTCGGCTCGTGCTGCTTGATGAGAAGTTCAAGGACTTGCTGCCGCTGCAGTTCGAGTTTTTTGGTATCGCCGAGCCGGATGCCCCGCCTGTGCCCATGGCGCCAGAGGCGAAACAGCGTCAACTCATCAATGTGCTGCGGCAGATCGTGC
>JBFJVB010000223.1:0-4162 GCA_041624435.1 Oceanococcus sp.
CGAATACGTCTGGCACTACCAGACCACCCCGGGCGAGAGCTGGGACTTCAATTCCACCATGGACATGGTGCTGGCCGATCTGGAGATCGAAGGCGCGCAGCGCCAGGTCCTGTTGCACGCCCCGAAGAACGGCTTTTTCTACGTCATCGACCGCCAGGACGGCCGGCTGATCTCGGCCGAAAAACTCGGCAAGGTCACCTGGGCGGAACGCGTGGACCTGGCAACCGGACGTCCCGTCGAGGTGGCGGGGTCGCGCTACGAAAATGGCGAAGCGCTGATCTGGCCGGGACCCAATGGGGTGCACAACTGGCATCCGATGGCCTTCAGCCCGGATACCGGGCTGACCTATATCCCCACCCGGGAAGTACCCGGTTATTACAACGACGAGGGTCGCGACCCCAAGCACTGGCAGATGACCGTCGAGGACCCGATGGGGATTCGCGGCTATTTCGATGACGTGCCCGCCAATGCCGGGTACAGCGCACTGGTGGCCTGGGATCCGCTGAGCCAGTCCCGCGTCTGGGAGATTCCCACGCCCGGTCTGGCCAATGGGGGGGTGATCACGACCCGAGGCGGGCTGGTGTTTCAGGGCCGCGCCGACGGCCGTTTCGTCGCCATGGACGCGCAAACCGGCGCCGAACTGTGGACCCATCACATGGGGGTGGGCACCCAGTCGCCACCGATGAGTTTCAGTGTCGACGGTCACCAGCACCTGGCCGTGCTGGCCGGCTGGGGCGGCAGCCAGATGCTGATGGGCTCGATGTCCGCGCAGCACGGCTGGGTCGGCCGCCAGTACCCGCGACGGCTGGTGGTGTATGCATTGGACGGACAGGCCAAACTGGCGGATTCACCCCCGCCGAGCCGGCCGGAAGTCATCGATGATCCGGAATTTGTCGTCGATGCCGCCAAGGCCGATGTGGGCCGCAAGCTGTGGGCCCGGCTGTGCGTGATCTGTCACGGCACCGGCGCGGTGGCTGGCGGTTACGCGCCCGACCTGCGCGCCTCCGGGGTGCCGCTGTCGGCCCCGGCCTTCGCCGCCATCGTGCGCGACGGCGCTCTGGTGTCCGGCGGCATGCCCGAATTTGCCGAGTTTGGCGAGGCCGAACTCGAGGCGCTGCGCCACTACATCCGCCAGCGCGCGCGCACCGAGACCTCCACCTGGGATCAAATCAAGGCGCTAGGGAATTACCTGCGGCTGCTTGTCAAGATGGAACTGGCCAAACGTGGCTGGTAGGCCTTCGACCGTGCTGCACGGCCGGACCGCACCGAGCCTGCGCGCCGCCATCGGGCAGGGACGACCGTGAGCTCGCAGCGCATCCTGGTGACGGGCGCCGACGGCTGCGTCGGCCGCACCATCGTCAGCGGCTTGCGGACAGCCGGCCATGCCGTGCACGGTCAGGTTTTCGGCCGCGCGGCCGGGCGCGACGAGTCGCGTCTGGACCTGAGCCGTGCCGATGCGTGCGCCGGCCTTCCCGAAGGCTTCGACACCGTGGTGCACTGCGCAGGCAATGTGAATCCTGCCGTACCGACTGCGCGCATGTTCGCGGTCAACACCGGCGGCACCCGCCACCTGCTGCGCTGGGCACAGACCACCGGCGTGCGCCATTTCGTGCAGATCAGTTCGGTCAGCGTCTACGGCGGCGCCGCCATTGGCCTGAACCGTGTCGAAGAGCAAACCCCGCGACGTCGCTGGCTGGGCCTGGCCTACGCCCGCTCCAAGGCCGCCGCCGAACTCGCCGTCGAAAACGGCGCGGTACCCTACACCATCCTGCGCCTGCCGATGGTGATCGGCGCAGGGGATGTGTTCGCCACGCCCATCATCGCCAGTACCCTGTGCGAGGGGCGCTTTTTCCTTGCCGGCGACGGCCAGCGCCCGGTTTCGCTGATCACGGTCCCGAATATCGGCCCGCTGCTGGCTGCGGTCGTGGCCAGCGGCCCCGCTGGCTGCGCCCTGAACCTGGCGGATCATCACTTACCGTGGCAGGCGCTCACCCGGGCCTATGCCCAGGAACTGGGCGTGGCGTACTCGCCCGGCCGACCGCGTTGGCTGCAAGGCCTGGCGCAGGGCGGGCTGTCAAGCTGGGGCTTCCTCTACGGTTACAACCGCTTCGGCGGCGAGTTCCCCACCGGCAAGCTGCAATCACACATCGGACCGCAGCGCCTGCTGCCCTGGCGGCAGGCGGTGACCGAGGCGGTGCGTCACTGGCGAAAGCCTCCCGGCGGCCCAGGCCGCGCGCCTTCTGTGTAGGATGCAGCCGCATGCACCAGATTTGTTTTTCGAACAGCACTGGCCTATCCACTTCGGCCATCAGGGCAATCGCCGTGCTGGCCATGCTGACGGGCTTGTTGGCATCCGGTCACGCGGTTGCAGGCAAGCTGGTCCATTGGCACGGCGCCAATCTCCAGGCCTTGCAAGGCGAACGCTACGAACTGGGCGAGCGCCGCAGACGCATCATCACGGCCGAATACGCCAATGGGGGCGCATGGGGCGACTTCTTTGTATTTGCGGACTACGTTTTTCCTGAATCGGGCGCCTCCACCTACTACATCGAACCGACCCTGCGCGGTTCCTGCACCAAACTCCTTGCCCTGCAGTGCAGCACGGGGGCGGTAGCGGATGTCTACCTTGCGCTCAATCTGGAACAGCCCAAGAATCAGTCGATGCGGACTTTGCTCGGCATTTCGGCCGACCTGGATGTGCCTGGTTTCCGGTTCTTCAAACCCACGCTATCGTGGCGTGACAATCCGGATCTGACCGGTTCCACTTACCAGCTGACGCTGGTCTGGAACAGTATTTTCACCTGGTTCGACCAAAGCCTCGTATTCGAGGGGTTCGCCGATTTTGCGGGCCAGGAAGGCAAGACCTCAAGCAACTTGCTCACCGCGCCTCGCCTTCTGCTCGACGCGGGGCAGGCCGCGGGCAGGCAAGCCGACAAGCTTTGGCTGGGCCTGGAGTGGCAGTACTGGCACAACAAGTTCGGCCTGGCCGGGACCAACGAGTCGGTCCCCCAGTTGCAGCTCAAATGGGTGCTGTAGTCCCTCGAGCCGACGCCACAGCCGGAAGACGCAACTACAGGTGCACCTGATCCTGTTCGTTGACCTGCATCCGCGCCAGATTGAAATGCAGGGCGATCAAGGTGGCGATCGCGCCGGACAGCAGGTAAATCGCCACGCCCCCATTGCCGAGCTGATGCGCCAGCATCAGGGCCACCAGCGGTGCAAAAGCGGCGCCCAACAACCAGCTCAGCTCGTTGGTGATCAAGGCGCCGCTGTAACGGTAGCGGCTTTCAAAATTGGCGTTGACCGCGCCGGCTGCCTGCGCCAGGGAAAAGCCCAGCAGGGCGAAGCCCGAGGGGATGAAGGCCAGGGCCCCGAATACCGTGTCGCCCAGAAACGGCGCGGGCAGGCAGAACAAGGCGATCGCGCCCCCGCCCCAGTACAGGGTACGGACGCGGCCGATGCGATCGGCCACCTTGCCGGAAATCAGCATGGTGACCACGCACAGTGCGGCGCCGAGGATCTGCAGGGCGAACAGCTGACCCAGCGCGTACTGCTCCGGAAACAGCAGCCACCAGGACAAGGGAAAAATCGTTACCAGGTGAAACAGCGCGTAAGTGGCCAGCGGCACCATGGCCCCCAGCAGGATGTCGCCGGCTTTTTCGCGCAGCAACTCCGGCACCGGTGAGGGCGTCAGTTCGCTGGCGGTGAACAGCTCTTCGAAATCCGGGGTGACCGCCATGCGCAAGCGCGCAAACAGGGTGACCACATTGATCGCGAACGCGGTGAAGAAGGCAAAGCGCCAACCCCAGGCCACGAAGTCCTCGGCGCCGACGCTGGTGAACAAATAGGCGAACAAGCCGGTGGCCACGACAAATCCAATCGGGGCGCCAATCTGCGCGATCATCGCGTACCAGCCGCTCCGGTCCTCGGGTGCAGTGACCGCCAGCAGGGACGGCAGGCCATCCCAGGCACCACCCACCGCGATACCCTGGGCTACGCGCAGCAGCGCCAGCAACACGATGGCGGTGGCGCCGATCTGCTCATACCCAGGCAAAAAGGCAATGCTGACCGTGGACGTGCCCAGCAATAGCAGCGCACCGGTCAGTTTGGCCGCGCGCCCGTAGCGGTCGTGGACGATGCGAAAGATCAGCGCGCCCAGCAA
>JBFJVB010000224.1:0-4083 GCA_041624435.1 Oceanococcus sp.
AGGTCAAGGGGATCAAGAACAGCAGATACAGCAGCACCCACCCACCGGTCGCGCGCATGCTTTCCTTGCCCGGCTCGCCGACATAACTGAGGAAGTTGACGATATCAGCAACCAGCGCATCGTAGGCTTTCGGCTCCAGCGTGCCTGGCACGGCCAGGTCGAACTGAGGCTCGGCCGGACCATGACCACCGGCAGACTCGGTGGCGTGGTCGTCCTGCGGCAAGGCCTGATAGCCCTGCAAGCCACCCAGCACATGCGGCATCGACGCACCCGGCAACTGCAGATTGTCCACTCCGGTCGTCCGCTCCGGGGCCAGATAGAAACTCTTCAGAAAGCTGTAGATCCAGTCCGCGCCACGCGCTCGAGCCGTCAGGCTCAAATCCGGCGGAGCCTGACCAAACCATTGCGCGGCCTGGTCCTTGGGCATCGCTGAAATGATGTGCTCGCCCGGCTTGTCGGTGGTAAACATCAGCGAACTGAGCAGATCATCAGGGATTTCATTGTCCGCCGCCAGCCGGTTATAGCGCTGATAGGCCAGGGAATGACAGCCCGAGCAGTAATTCATGAAGAATTTTGCCCCACGCTGAACCGACGCCTTGTTGCCGACATCTGGCTCGAAATGAAACACCGGGCCGCCACCTCCGGCCGCGACCGCGGCGGCGCTGACCAGCAGCAGGCTCATTGCGGATACAAGGCGCTTCATGACGTGACCCTCGCTGGTTCGGGTTTGGTCTTCTCCATCTTGGTGTAGAACGGCATCAGGAAGAAGAACAGGAAGTAAATCACGGTAAAGACTCGTGCCGCCAGGGTCTTGCCTTCCGAGGGGGCCTCCAGCCCCAGCCACCCCAGCACCACGAAGCTGACCGAAAAGGCCAGAACGGCAAACTTGAAAATCGGCCCTTTGTAGCGAATGGACTTGACGGGACTACGGTCCAGCCAGGGCAGCAGGAACAGAATGGCCACGGCGCCAAACATGGTGATCACGCCGCCCAGTTTGCTCGGTACGGCCCGCAACATCGCGTAGAACGGCGTGAAGTACCACACCGGCGCAATATGCTCCGGAGTCACCGAAGGATTGGCCTCGGTGAAGTTGGGTTTCTCCAGGAACAGGCCACCGACTTCCGGCATGAAGAACACGATGGTCAGGAAAATCGCCAGAAACACCGCGACCCCGAACAGATCCTTGACCGTGTAATACGGATGGAACGGGATACCGTCGAGCGGCACGCCATTTTCATCTTTGTTCTTCTTGATCTCGATGCCGTCCGGATTATTCGATCCGACTTCATGCAAGGCCATCAGGTGCGCCACGACCAGACCCACCAGCACCAGCGGAATGGCAATCACGTGCAGCGAGAACAGCCGATTCAAAGTCGCATCGCCGGGCACATAGTCACCCTGGATCCAGATCACCAGGTCCGGCCCGAATACCGGAATCGCCCCAAACAGCGAGATGATCACCTGAGCCCCCCAGTAGGACATCTGCCCCCAGGGCAAGACGTAGCCGCAAAATGCTTCGGCCATCAGCGCCAGGTAGATCAGGCAACCAAAGATCCAGATCAGCTCCCGCGGCTTGCGGTAGGAACCGTACAGCAGCCCGCGGTACATATGCAGATAGACCACGATGAAAAAGGCCGAGGCGCCAGTCGAATGCAGATAGCGGATCAGATTGCCCCAGGGCACATCGCGCATGATGTATTCGACCGAACCAAATGCCAGAGCCGCATCCGGCTTGAAGTGCATGGTCAGGAAAATGCCGGTCAACAGCTGATTGACCAGCACCAGCATGGCCAGAGAACCAAAGTAGTACCAGAAATTGAAATTTTTCGGCGCGTAATATTCAGCGACGTGATCTTTCCACAACTTGGTCAGTGGAAAACGATCATCGATCCAGCCCAGAAAACCGGTGGTCTTGTGGGGATTAGCAACGATACCCATTATGCGACCTCCGGATCTTCGCCAATAACGATGGTGGAATCACCGACATACCGGTGTGGCGGCACCGGCATGTTCAGCGGCGCGGGCACACCTTTGTACACCCGGCCGGCCAGGTCGAACTTGGAACCATGGCAGGGGCAGAAAAAGCCGCCCTTCCAATCTTTGCCCAGATCTTCTGAGGGATAATCCGGGCGGAATGTTGGCGAGCACCCCAGATGGGTGCAGCGCCCGATCATCACCAGCACTTCGCGCTTGACCGATCGGGTGGTGTTCTTGGCGTACTCGGGCTGCTGATCCTCGGCGGATTCCGGATCGCGCAATTCAGCGACCACTGCGCCCAGGCTATCCAGCATCTGTTCCGAGCGGCGAACGATCCAGACCGGGCTGCCGCGCCAGGTGGCAATCAGCAACTGCCCCTTTTCCAACTTGGAAATATCCACCGTGACCGGTGCCCCCAGGGCTTTGGCCCTTTCGCTCGGCGCCATCGAGGCCAGAAAGGGCCACGCGGCGGCTGCCGCGCCGACACCGCCGGCCGCGACACCCGTGAGCGTCAGGAAGCGGCGTTTGCCGACATCCACGCCAGTAGAACTCATCGCCTTACTCCTACATAGGTTTTATTCGTGAGCGCTCTGACGAACACCCTGATAGCCACTACTCCCCGGCCAGGACCTTCCCCCCGGAAGCTCCCGCTAGAGGTTTGTTTAATTTTAGCGATCCGCGTCTGCGGCTCCCCGAACACGCAGTATAACATTGCGACCACGCGGGCTTACCCCACATCGAGCGCTTGCCGCCAAATTTTCAACATCTGATCATTCTCCTGCGGCGTGCCGATACTCGGCCGCAAACAGCCTTCGAGCGCCGGGTGGGAGCCGTGCAGATTCTTGATCAGAACTCCGGCCTCGCGCAGTGCCGCCAGAACCGTGCTCGCCTGCGCCGCACTCTGCCGACACAACAGGAAATTGGCGGCGCTGGGATACACCCGGGTCGCCGGCAGCGTGGCGAGAACTCCGGCAACCCGCTCCCGCTCCGCGCACAACAACTCGACCTGCTGATCGAAGACCTGCGCATGTTCCAGTGCAAACAGCACCGTAGTCTGGGTGAGCACATTGATATTGTAGGGTAGGCGCAGTTTTTCCAGTTCCGCCAGCCAGGCCGCCGGCCCTTGCAGAAAGCCCAGACGCAGGCCGGCCAGACCCCATTTGGACAGGGTGCGCATCAGCAGCACATGGCCGTACTCGGCCGCCAGCGCCGCGCAGTCGCCACCGGCAAATGCAATGTACGCCTCATCGATGACCACCAGCCCCGGCGCCGCCTCACAGATGGCCCGCACCGCGCTTTCCGCAAACACGTTGCCGGTGGGATTATTCGGCTGCGCCAGGAACACCAGCGCCGGCTGATGCCGCTCGATGGCCGCCACGAACGCCGCGGGATCCAGGGAGAAATCCTCGCCCAGGGGTACCGCTGCAAACTGCAGATTACAGGCCAGGGCAAGATGCCGATACATCACAAAGCTGGGTTCGGGCGCCATCACCACGGCGCCGGGCCGGGCCACGGCCAGACACAGCAGCTGGATGATTTCATCCGAACCATTGCCGAGCAGCAGTTCCCACCCGGGCGCGGTGGCGAAGCGCTGGCGCAAGGCCTGCTTCAAATCGACCGCATTGGCGTCCGGATAACGATTGAACGTGACCTGAGCCAGCCGCTCCAGCCAGGCGGTCTTGAGTGAATCCGGCAGGGCATAGGGATTTTCCATGGCGTCCAGCTTAATCGCCTGGCTCGGTGGTGGCGCCAAATAGGCTTTCAGCTGAGCCAGATTGGGCGCCAGAATATCCCGATCAAGCATGGTCAGAGTCTTTGCCGACCCGCGCTTCAGCCGAACAGGCATGGGCTTCCAGGCCTTCTCCGCGGGCCAGAGTCGCCGCCACGGGACCGAGCTTGCGGGCGCCTGCGGGCGATATCTCCAGCACACTGGAGCGCTTCTGGAAATCGTAGACCCCCAGAGGGGAAGCGAAACGCGCGGTGCGGGCCGTCGGCAAGACATGATTGGGCCCGGCAAGGTAGTCACCCAACGGGGGCGCTGAATGGGGGCCGAGAAACATCGCGCCGGCATGATGAATTTTCCGCGCCAACTGCCGCGGTCGTTTA
>JBFJVB010000225.1:0-4067 GCA_041624435.1 Oceanococcus sp.
GGCGTCACGAATGGCGATGCCGCGGCAGCGCACCCAGATGGTGGAGCCATCGCGGTGGCGGTAGCGCACCACCTGATCATAAGGCTGTTCGGGGTCCGCACAATGGCGCTGGAAATTGTCCAGAGCCAGTTGCAGATCCGCCGCAAAGATCATGTCTTGCCAGGCCGAGGCGAGATGCGGCTTGCTCGCCGGGTCATAACCAAAAAGAGTCCAGAAATTCGGGCTCATCCACTCGTTTTCGGGTTTCTCGATGTCCCAGTACCAGAGTCCGTCGAGAGTGCTTTTCTGCAGGAAATCGAAGATGGCCGGGTCGGTCCGGACTCTTTCATACAGCTCACGCTCCAGGTAGTGCTGGGGGGGCGTGGAAGTCAAATCAGCGTGGTTCATTCCTTCTCCAGACAACAAGGCGATCCAGCGCAGGCCTTGCTCTTTTCCGCTCAAGCAATTTTTATTCCGTCGCGGTTCAGGCATGGATCTGCGGGCTTCAAGCCCCGGCGCGCTGCGCCCAGGTCCAATTCCCTCTACACTAGCGCGCCTAATCTGAGAAGCAGTCCACGATGGCAAAACCCAATTACCAGTTCGAAAAACGCCAAAGAGAGCTGAAAAAGGCCAAGAAAGACGAAGAGAAACGCCAGAAAAAGCTGGCGCGTAGCGGGAAAACCGACGCTCCGACGGGCGAGGAAGAAAAACCCGAGTGAGCGAAGTCGTTGGCGTAAGGCTTTATCCCGATAGAAGCAATCCGGTCTTGTTCTGTTCATGAAGACGCCCAAAGGTTTGCAGCCCCTGCTGGACGACGGGGTGATCGACCGCGTTGCGCGTCAGCTGCAGAGCGGCAAGGAGGCGGCTGTCTATGTCGTGGCATGTGGCGAAACGCTGCGCTGCGCCAAAGTCTATAAAGATGCCCAGCATCGCAGTTTTTCCAAGCAGGCGACCTATCAGGAAGGGCGCAAGTCACGTGGCAGTCGCGATGCCCGGGCGATGGGCAAGCGCGGCCGTCATGGTCGCAAGGTTCAGGAATCCGAGTGGAAAAACGCCGAGGTGACGGCGCTCTACAGCCTGGCGCACGCCGGAGTGCGCGTGCCTGCGCCGTATGGCGTGTTCGACGGGGTTCTGTTGATGGAATTGGTACTGGACGCCAGCGGCAACCCCGCACCGCGTTTGAATGAGGTCGAAATGAGCGCCGAGGAGGCGCGCCAGTGGCATGGTTTCATGATGAGCCAGATCGTCATCATGCTGTGCGCCGGGCTGATTCACGGCGATCTGTCTGAATTCAACGTGCTGGTGGATGCAGACGGCCCCGTAATCATCGATCTGCCCCAGGCGGTCAATGCCGCCGGCAACAACAATGCGTTCCGCATGCTGGAGCGTGACGTGAACAATATGCGCGCCAGTTTCGGCCGGGCGGCGCCCGAGTTGCTCCAGACCGATTACGCCCACGAGATCTGGAAACTTTACGAAGCCGGTGATCTGCGGCCCGATGCGGTGCTGACCGGACATTTCGAGCATCCGGATGCCGCCGCGGATGTGGACGCGGTGCTGGAACAGATTGAAGAAGCCCGGCGTGAGGCCGAGGCGCGGCAGCTGGGCCGCGAGGAAGCCGAGCGGGACTGATCAGCGGCCGTCGCCGCTCAGGCCATGTGGACCCGGTTTTTACCGGCGCGTTTGGCCTGGTACATCGCCTGATCGGCCGAGGCGATCAGCAGCGCGGCGTCCTGTCCTTGATCGGGAGCCAACGCCACGCCGATGCTGGCGCCGACGCCCAGTTGCAGGTCATCGGCCGTGATCGGCAGGCCAATGCTGCTGATCATCTTGCTGGCGACGCCCAGCGCGGACTCGGCATCATTGACGCCCTGCAAGACCGCTACGAATTCATCGCCGCCCAGGCGGCCCAGGGTGTCGTCCGCGCGCAGGATGATTCTCATCCGGGCGGCGACCTCTTTGAGTACGAGATCGCCGGCCGCATGGCCATGCACGTCATTGATGGTCTTGAAGCCATCCAGATCGATGAACAGCAATGCAACTTTTTTTCGGGTCCGGGGAATCAGCCGTAGTGCCTGCTCCAGACGATCCATGATCAGTGGCGCAGCGGGTAACTGGGTCAGATGGTCGTGGGTGGCCATGAACTCGATCTGCTTGCGCTGTGCCTCCACCTGGCCGAGCAGGTCCAGCGTGGCCCGCTGATACGAGGCGATGGCCTGAAACACCACGGTGGGCATCATCGCCATGCCCACCAGCAGGGTGGCCCAGGCCGCCGGGCTCTTGATATAGACATTGGCATCAACCGACGGCGACAGCCAGCCGGTGATGAAGCCCGCGCCAACCAGGACGAGAATCGTGACCACCGCAGCGGCAGCGATCACTCCGGCGCGCATCGATACCAGCACGCTGATCAGCAGACAACTCACGATCAGCCACCAGGTGCCCGCGCCGAGCAGACCCAAGGTGATCAGGCCCGCCAGGCCGACCGCCCAGAACAGCAGCAACAGGATGCTCAGGCGCAGTCGATAGGACAGATGCTTGCGGGCCATGAAGCTGGCCACGACGCAGGCGCCGATGGCAATATGGCTGCTGTACAGATTGAGCCAGCCGGTTTCGAACGCGCGCGCAACCGACGCGGGTACACCAACCAGAGCAATAAACAGCAGGCCGAGCCAGATCCGCTCGATCAGGGTGTGGCGAATCTGGGTGATGGAGTCAGGCGCCGGCTCCCTGGTCTGGGCGTCGGCAACAGGCGCACGTTCCTTGGCCGGAGCCAGGGCGGATGCCAGGACTGGGGATGGCTTTGGCGCTCTGATGGGGAACTCCACGGGCGAGTGATGGCCCCATTGAAACCATCAGAGTGTCAAGAAACCGTGATCAGTGCGTGTGCCCGCCCGTGCCGCGCTGGCGCGGTTTAATCCGCGAACCGCACCAGCAAGTCGCCCGCTTTGACGCTGGCTCCGGCGGCCACCAGAATCTCGGCGATGGTGCCGGCCTGATGCGCCGCCAGTGCGGTCTCCATCTTCATGGCTTCCAGGGTGATCAGGGGATCGCCCTTGCGAACCACGTCGCCCGGCTTGACCGCGACCCGAACCACCATGCCGGCCATCGGCGCGCCGAGTTGCTGCGCATCCGCCGGATCTGCTTTTGGCTTGGCGTTGCTTGCGGCCGAGTCCAGATCCACGCGAATGTTGCGGGCCTGGCCATTGAGTTCATAGAACAGTTTGGTGGTGCCTTCCGCCGGATTGCTGGTGCTGCCTTGCAGCTTGATCACCAGAGTCTTGCCGCGCGCGATGTCCACACTGACCTCTTCATGATCCTGCAGGCCGTAGAAGAAGGCCGGAGTCGGCAGCACGCTGACATCGCCGTAGCGTTTGCGGTGATCCATGAAGTCGAGGAAGACCTTCGGATACATCAGATAGCTGGCCAGCGCCTGATCCGACAGCGGTGTTTCGCAGGCCTTTTCCGCTTCGGCCCGGGCCAGTTCGAGATCGGTATCGGGGATGTGCGCGCCGGGCCTTCCGACGATGGGCTGGGTGCCCTTGAGCACTTTGGCTTGCAGTTCGATCGGCCAGCCGCCCGGTGGGGTGCCGAGTTCGCCGTGCATCATGGAGACCACGGACTGGGGAAAGTCGATGTCATGATCCGGGTCGGCCACCTGCGCCGCGCTGAGGTTCTTGGCCACCATATACAAGGCCATGTCGCCGACCACCTTGGACGACGGCGTGACCTTGACGATATCACCGAACAGCCGGTTGACCGCGGCATAGGCCTGGGAAACCTCCGACCAGCGTGGTCCCAGGCCCATCGCCCGGGCCTGTTCGCGCAAATTGGTGTACTGCCCGCCCGGCATTTCATGGCGATACACATCGGCGGTGCCCGAGCGGATATCCGCTTCGAAGGGCGAATAGTAGCGGCGGGCGTCTTCCCAGTATTCGGACAGCTGTTGCAAGGCGTCCAGATCGACCCCGGGATCTCGTGCGGATCCTTCCAGGGCGGTGGCGATGCTGGCCAGATTGGGCTGGGAGGTGAGGCCAGACATCGCATCCAGTGCCCCGTCCACCGCATCGCAGCCCGCATCCACCGCA
>JBFJVB010000226.1:0-4037 GCA_041624435.1 Oceanococcus sp.
CATTGTGCTCGAACGCATGCTGCACCAGACCCAGTGCCAGCACCGGCGCATTGCGGGCCCAGGGCTGGTTGCCCTCGACGAGAACGCTGAAGACCTGATCCCAGAGCGCCTGACTGCGCCCTTTGACTCCGACAATGTAGCGCCAGGGTTGGGCATTATAGGAGGAGGCCGTCCAGCGCGCGGCCTCGAACAAGGCACGCAAATCCTCTGCCGAAACCGGCCGCTCCGGATCCAGCGCGTAGGGACTGCGGCGGTGGGCCAGCAGGGGGTTGATGGTGGTGGGCAGACTCGGCGAATCAGACATGGCGACTCCTTGGTGGACGTGGTGTTGCCATTTAACTATTGATTGATTCGATAAAAAAGCGGAATATTTCGCGTTATCTTTTCGAATTATTAGATAGGATGGACAAGGCCCCGCGGATTACTCTGGAACAATGGCGCGCTCTGCTCGCGGTCGTTGACCATGGCGGCTATGCGCAGGCGGCCGACGCGCTGCATAAAACTCAGTCCAGCGTGAGTTACGCGATTCACAAGATGGAAGACCTGCTCGGCCTCAAGGTGCTGCAGGTCAAGGGCCGCAAAGCCGCGCTGACCAGCACGGGTACGGTGCTGGTGCGCCGCGCCCGGCAACTGGTTGGCGAAGCCGGCGAACTCGAAGCCGCGGCACAGCGCCTGGCCGAAGGCTGGGAAGCCGAGGTGCGCATTGCGGTGGATCACCTGTTCCCGGTGGATTGTCTGTTCCATGCCCTGGATGCGTTTTCGGCCCAGGCGCCCAACTGCCGCATCCAGCTGCACGAAACCGTGCTCAGCGGCAATGAAGATGCCCTGCTGCAAGGCGATGTGGATCTGGCCATCACCCCGATCGTGCCGGTGGGATTTCTTGGCGAGCCCTTGTTGCCCTTGCGCTTCATTGCGGTGGCCCACCCCGATCATCCGTTGCACCAGCTGGGCCGCGAACTCACTTACCGCGATCTGCTCCAGCACCGGCAACTGGTGGTGCGCGATTCCGGCCACCGCCACCAGCGCGATGCCGGCTGGCTGGCGGCCGAACAGCGCTGGACGCTGACCCATATGAGCAGCTCCATTCGGGCGGCCTGCATGGGGCTGGGCTTTGCCTGGTTCCCGGAACACGCGATCGAGCAACATCTGAGCGAGCGCCGCCTCAAACCCCTGCCCCTGCGCGAAGGCGCAATGCGTCACACCCATTTGCAATTGGTCTATGCCGACCGCGACTATGCTGGCCCTGCCACCCAGGCCCTGGCCCGCTTGCTGCGTGAAGGCGTGAACCGCCAAACCCATTTACCCGAGTATGAGGAGACATTTGATATGAAACGCACCGGAAAACGCTACCGCACCGGCCGGGCGGCCGAAAAATACGATGTGATCGTGATCGGCTCCGGCATTGGCGGCCTGTGCAACGCTGCCCTGCTGTCCAAGCTCGGCTACAAGGTGGCCGTGTTCGAACAGCATTACACCGCCGGCGGTTTCACCCATTCCTACATCCGCGAAGGTTATGAATGGGATGTGGGCGTTCACTATGTCGGTGAAGTCCACAAGCCGCATGCGCCGCTGCGGCGCATTTTCGACCTGATCAGCGATGGCCGCCTGAAATGGGCGCCGATGGACGAGATCTACGACCGGATCATCATCGACGGGCGCAGCTACGACTTCCCGGCCGGCCGCGAAAATTTTGCCGCGGCGATGAAAGGCTACTTCCCGGATGAAGCCGAGGCCATCGATCAGTACATCGCGCTGATCGACAATGTCGCCCGCGCGGCGCGCAAACTGTTCGCTGGCCAGGCCATGCCGCCGCTGCTGGCCAAGGCCTACAACATCACCCGCGGGATGCAGATTCCCAAGGAAACCCTGATGAAAACCCGCGATGTGCTGGAAGCACTGACCGACAATCAGGAATTGATCGCGGTCCTGACCGGCCAATGGGGCGATTACGGCATGGTGCCGGCCGATGCCACCTTCTTCATGCACGCCTCGGTAGTGAAACATTACTTCGGCGGCGGCAGCTATCCCGTAGGGGGCTCCTGGAAGATCGCCGAATCCATCATTCCGACCATCCGCGCCGCCGGCGGCGAAGTGTTTACTTATGCCAAGGTCGATGCGATTCACCTGGACAAGGGCAAGGCCGCAGGCGTGGTGATGGATACCGGCGACGTGATCCTTGCCGACAAGGTCATCAGCGCCGCCGGCGCTCGCATCACCTATGAAAAACTGCTGCCTGCCGAAGTCCAGAAAAAACTGGAAGTGCCGCGCAAGATGCAGACGGTCAAGCCCTCCAGCGCCCACCTATGCCTGTATATCGGCCTGAAAGGCACGGCCGAGGAACTCAATATTCCGAAAACCAATCTGTGGGTCTACCCGACCCCGGATCATGAAGGCAATATCGCCCGTTTCATGGAAGACCCCAGCCAGGACTTTCCCCTGCTGTACATCTCCTTCCCTTCCGCCAAGGACCCGGACTGGCCGAAGAACTATCCGGGGAAAAGCACCGTGGAGGTGCTTACCCTGGGGCCGTATTCCTGGTTCGAAAAATGGAGCGACAAGACCTGGAACCAGCGCGGCGAGGATTACGACACGTTCAAGGAATCGTTCTCGCGCCGCCTGCTGGATGAACTCTTCAAGCACATGCCGCAGCTGGAAGCCGCCCTGGATTACTACGAGCTCTCCACCCCGCTTTCGACCCAGTGGTTTCAACTCAACGATCAGGGCGAAATCTACGGCCTGGACCATGATCCGGAGCGCTTCAAGCAAAGCTGGCTGCACCCGGTATCACCGCTCAAGAATCTGTACCTGACGGGTCAGGACGTCGTCACCGCCGGCGTCGGCGGCGCCCTGGTCGGTGGCCTGATGACCACCGGCGCGATGCTCGGACCGCGCAAATTCCAGGAGGTGATGAAAATGCTGAAAACCTGGGAGCCGGATTGACCGGCGCAGGCTCCTGACTCTGTAGGAGCGAGCGCAGGCTCGCGAATCGGCGCTGAACCGAAAACCAAGGCCCATTCGCGGCTGAAGCCGCTCCTACAAAGGGGGGTAGGACACCCCGCCGCGCCACCACCAACGCCACCACCCTCGGTAGGAGCGAGCGCAAGCTCGCGAATCCGCTCCTACAACCAGATCGCATCCCAGAACGGATAGTCACCAATCACCTGCACCAAACCCGCCCGCAGCGGATTGGCCACAACATATCGACACACGCCAAGCAGATCCTGATCGGTTCGAATCAATCGATCGTGGAAGCCGGGCTGCCAGACCGCCCCCTTGCGCCGCAGCCTGCGATTGACCTCGCGTGCACTGCGGGATTTGATACTTTGCACCACCCTGCCCAGCGGCGCATCGGGCCCCAGTTGCACCACCCAGTGTGCATGGTCCGGCATCAGCACCCAGCTCAGCAGCTGCGCGTCATGTCGGACGTTGCGAGCTGAAAAGCTGGCTGCGGCTGCCTGGGCACAGTGAAAATCCTTGAAAGTGGTTTTTCGCTCGACCGTGCAGGCGGTGACCAGATAAGCCTGCTGCGCCAGCGAAACACGGCCTTTACGCAGCTGGGAGCCGTGGTATCGGGTATTTTCCTTCATACCCGGGTTTACGGATTTTCTCGCAAGATCCGGACATGCGCAGGAGGAACAAGGCCCATTCGCGGCTAAAGCCGCTCCTACAAGGAAGGTAGGACACGCCACCCCACCGCCAACGCCACCACCCTCGGTAGGAGCGAGCGCAGGCTCGCGAATCCGCGTTGAATCGAAACCCAGCGCCCATTCGCGGCTGAAGCCGCTCCTACAAGGAAGGTAGGACACGCCACCCCACCACCAACGCCACCACCCGCTGTAGGAGCGAGCGCAGGCTCGCGAATCAGCGCCGAATCGAAACCCAGCGCCCATTCGCGGCTGAAGCCGCTCCTACAAAGGGGGGTAGGACACACCGCGCCACCACCAACGCCACCACCCGCTGTAGGAGCGAGCGCAGGCTCGCGAATCCGCGTTGAATCGAAACCCAGCGCCCATTCGCGGCTGAAGCCGCTCCTACAA
>JBFJVB010000227.1:0-4023 GCA_041624435.1 Oceanococcus sp.
CGACGCTGGCTTCGCGCCAGGCCGCCGAGCCCTGGACCCAACCGGTGCCACGCGCCCAGTGCGGCGTGAACGATGCCCAGGAGACCGGCTTCCAGGGCCAGGTGTCGCTGGTGGACCGCCTGTCCGGCCGGTCGCTGCAACCCTACAACTGCAACCTGGAACTGGTTGGGCAGCACCAGGGCGAGGGCAGCGGCTGGAGCGTGACCATCTTCGATGACTGCGCCTACTACAGCCAGGTTGGCAGCAACAGCACCACCACCAGTCTGACGCCTCTGCAGAATCCGGGCGCGGTCGCGCTGGACATGAGCGATTCGGCGAATCCCGTTGCCACCGCCTACCTGGATTCCCCCGGCATCGCCGATCCGCACGAGTCGATGAAGGTCAACGAGCGCCGCGCGTTGCTGGGCGCGGGGCAGAATGCCGGTCCGGCCTTCGATCTGTACGACATCTCCGGCGACTGTCGCCAGCCGAAGCTGCTGGCCAGTGTCGACATGGGCGGGGAAGGGCACGAGGGCGATTTCTCCGCCGACGGCCACACCTACTACATCGCCAACACCTCGAGCACGATGGGCATCACCGTGCAGGTGGTCGACGTCAGCGATCCCACCAACCCGGCGCTGATCACCGAGGCCGTGCCGCGCCCCTCGCACGGCGTGACCACCAGCCCTGACGGCAACCGCGCCTACCTGACCGGCATCGTCGGGGACGGCAGTAACGGTCTGACCATCGTCGATACCAGCCAGGTGCAGGCCCGGGTTCCGGATCCCGAGATCGCCATCCTCGGCGAGCTGGGCTGGAACGACGGCCTGGCCGCGCAGCACGCGATTCACGTCAACTACGATGGCCGGCCGCACGTGATCTTCGTCGACGAACTGGGCGGTGGCGCGCTGGCCTTCGTCGGGCTGCTGAACGGGCTGCCGTCGGATCCGCCGCAGGAGGCCTTCCTCGCCGGCCTCGTGCTGGGGCCGCCGATCCAGTGCATCAACGACGAGGCCCCCTTCGGCATGGCGCGCATCATCGACATCAGCGACGAGGCCAATCCAAAGCTGACCGCCAAGCTGATGCTGGAAACCAACGACGCCGCGAACTGCGCCGAGACCCTCGCGGACGTCAGCGGCCAGGCCATCTTCTCCTACGACAGCCACTACTGCGCGGTGGACCGCATCGACAATCCCACCGCGGTGGCCTGTGGCTACCAGAACTCCGGCATCCGGGTCTTCGACATCCGCGATCCCTACGCACCGCGCGAGATCGCCTACTACATCCCGCCCGGTCGTATCGATCAGCAGCACGAACTCGCGGGCTCCTCTCACCTGGGTGCCAAGAACGCCGACTGGTGCTCGAACCCGGTGCACTTCGTGCCCGAGCGCGGGGAGCTTTGGACCAGTTGCCAGGACAACGGGTTTATCGCGCTGCGCTTTACCAATGGCGTGTGGCCCTTCCCGGATTGATGGCATTGCCAAACAAACGGGTTTTTATCGATGTAGTTTAACCATCCGGCTGATTCGGACTCGATGTCACGGCAGCGCGGGACATACAAATGCGCCCACGCCGTCCTCTTTGCTTTCGTCAGCCTCGTCCAGGAATTTTTGTGCGCATGACCCAGACCAATCTATTTCGGGCAGTTCTCCTGCTCTACGCCGGCGCCCTGGTGGCTTGCGAGGGCGGCAGATTGGCGCAGGCGCCGGTCGGGTCGCCTTCGGCAGCTGACCCGACCGCGGTGCCACGTGCGGCGTCGAGTTCGCTGCCCTCCGGTGAACCTCGGCCTGGTCCCGACCTGCTGTACTGGCCTCCCGCAATCGCGCCGCAGTTGCAGAATGCGGGCATCTGGCAGGCGCAGCCGATCCTGAGTTCGGGCGCCAGTGCGTACCGGCAGGGCGAGTTTCTGTATCAGGATTTTCTGTACGACGACTGGGGCGCCAATTCCGATGGGATCGACTCGCGACCGGTCGCTCAGGCGGTGCCGTCGGGCATCCTGAACGATGCGGTGGAAGGCGTGGCGGCCGGGGTTGTGACCGGCGGCAATGAAGGGAACTACAGCTATCCCGCTGATCCGGTCTTCGTGGGCAATGCCGCCGATCTGGTCGAACTGCGCTACCGGCTGCTCGAGCAGGAACTGGCGGTGCGCATCACCTACAACTCGCTGCTCGATGCCGAGCGCACGGCGACGACGCTGGGGCTGGGCGACTCGGCGGTGGCGCAGGCCATGCCCCACGGTGCGAATGCGCGAAGCCCAGCCGAGGTTTTCGTCATCGTGCACGGTGATCAGGTCGAGCTGGTCGACGCGGCGACCGGTGAGTCGATCAATGCAGCCGGGGCCCGCGCCGAGGTCCATCTCGAGCGGCGTCAGATCGAGGTTCGTGTGCCCTTTTCCGTGTTCGATCCGCGCGGGCAGGCCGATGTCCGGGTCATGGCTGCGAGCGGGCTTTGGGATCCGGCCGCCGGGCAGTATCTGATTCCGCGGGATGCCGCGGACGAGCAGAGCCCCGGAGGCGCCGGGGGGCTGGCCAACCCGCCAGCCTTTTTCAATGTCGCGTTTCGATACGCCGAGAGCGGCCCCTGGAACGAGCGCGAGCAGGCCAACGCCCTGGCAACGGGTGATCTGAGTGGCCTGCATGCCCGCATCGATTTTCGCAAGCTGGCAGCCGGCAGCAATGATGATATGCCCGACCAGGCCGGCGGTGTGCCCCGCAGCGGCTACATCAGCCGGATTTATGCCAGTCATTTCACCCAGCAGCAGGGACGGGGGCCGGATTTCCCGACCTGCGAACAGCCCTGCGAGCGGATACCCGAATTCGCCGGTCAACTGCAGCCGTACACTTTGTATGTGCCGAACAAGCCACCACCGCCAGGCGGCTATGGTCTGACATTCAGCCTGCATGGCTGCGGCAACAACTACAAGGCCGGCGGACCGGGTCTGGTCAGCGCCTTCGGCGAGCGGGCCGAGGGCTCGCTGGTCGTCCACCCGAATGGCCGGTCGGTGTGCATGTGGTACTGGAGTGAAGGGCAGGCCGAACTGTTCGAGATCTGGGCCGATCTGGCGACACGCTTCCCGCTGGATCCCAGCTGGGTGGCGATCACCGGCGGCTCCATGGGTGGCCACGGCACCTATCGCATGATCAGCCTGTGGCCGGATCTGATTGCCCGCGCCGCACCGTACATCGGTTGTACCTCGGCCGAGACCGGCTGGCCCGGACCTGGCTACGGCGTTGAGCCGGCTGGGGGTGAGGCCTCCGTGATCCACCCGCTGACACCGTCCTGGCGGCATGTGCCGATCCTGGCGCAGGATGGCAATGTTGATCCGATCTGTGTCTTCACCGCTCAGGACAGCCTGCGCGACACGGTCGATGCACTCGGCTACCGCTACGAATGGCGGGACTGGTTTGGCGAGCACGTGGGCGGTGCCGTGGTGCCGGGCCTGCTGGAACCCACCAACGCCGCGGATTTCCTGGGCGATGCCCGCGTGCTCACCAATCCGCCGCGGGTCACTTACGTCTACAGCCTCAAGGCCAATGAACTTGGCTTCGGTTTGAATGCCGACAAGGCCTACTGGGTCTCCGGGCTGGCGTTGCGCGAGGTCTCCGGGGCGGCACCGATGGGCCAGATCGACGTGTTTTCCCACGGTTTTGGCGTCGGCGATGCGCAGGTGTTACCGACCCAGCCGGTCGCCGGTCCTGGCTATTACGGTCAGTCCCGCGCCTGGGGCGAGGTGCCGCAGCAGCCGGTGGCCAACCGACTGGAGATCACGGCCCGGAACATCGCCGCGATCACCATCCACGTCGAGCGGGCGCAGCTTGGCTGTGATGCCGATCTGGATATCGACACCGACGGGCCGGTGACGGTCACGCTGCTGGGCGCGGACTGTCGGCGGGTGGAGGAGGGGTGAGCGCGCGCAACTTACCTGGCATGGATTGGGCTGGTTTCCTTCCTCCAGCCATGGTCCTGAAGCGAATGGCTTCGGTCTCGATTCGTACCGCCTGCGTACTCGGTCTGGGCGCCATGTTGTGGGCCTGCTCCCTGCAG
>JBFJVB010000228.1:0-3994 GCA_041624435.1 Oceanococcus sp.
GGCGTAGGTGCCGGGGTCGGAGTAGCGGAGGCGGTGGGACTTGAATTGCGCCGCGGCGGCGGCGTGGGTATTGCGGTCGGGCTTGGCTGGAGCGTCGGACCGGGAGCCGGGCCCTCATCGTGGCGGCAGGCGCTCAGTGCGGTGAAGGCCAGCACCATGAGAATGCGGCGCGCCAGCGCCTGATCCGGCCACCCGCGTTTCCAGCCCGCTGTGTTGTCATCCGCCACCGCGTGCGCACGTGAAAATCCCATCGGTTCCCGCCCTCCCTGGCAACTCTTTGAAATTCAAAGAGAAATAATGTCTTGGATCAGGCCGGGCCCATGGCTGGCCGACCGATCCGCTTCCTTTCGCTATAGTGCCTCGGTTTGCTGACGCCGTCCAATGGAAAAAGTCGCCCCGCGATGCGGGACAAGCACATGATGGGCCACCCCTGCGCCCCAGGGAAACGCTGAATCCTTCAGCCTTTCCTCAAACGGCCGCGCCTGCATCGGGCGGCGGCGATGCCTGGCCGAGTTCGGCCGTGTCCAGGGACTTGATTTCCGGAGACCGACGGCGGCGGGTCTTGACCGGAATCATCCGCCGCATCGACTCCAGCTTGCCAAAGCACAGCAGCTTGTCGCCGGCTTCAAGCACCCGGTCGCTCCGCGGATTGGGGATGACCTTGGCACCGCGATACAGGGTCAGCACATTGATATCCTGCTCGGCCAGTTTGGTGCCGAGAATGGTCAATCCTTCAAAGTTCGAGCCCTGCGGAATGAAGATCTCGCTCACGCCGTAACCCCGGCTGACGGTCAGGCGCTGGCGGATATCGATCTCGGGGAAGTCGACCTGGGCCGCGATGTATTCGATCACCGCCCCGGCCACGTCGAGTTGAGTGGCCTGCTCGATACCCTCCAGCCCCGGAGATGAATTGACTTCCATGATCTGCGGTCCGGTCTTGCCCTCCAGCATGTCCACCCCGGCCACGCGCAGCCCCAGGATTTGCGCGGCCCGTACGGCGGTTTCGCGGTATTCATCGGTCAGGTCGACCGGCTCCGCGACGCCCCCGCGATGCACATTGCTGCGGAACTCCTGCCCTTGCGCCACTCGGCGCATGGCGGCCACAACCTGGTCACCAACGACGAAGGCGCGAATGTCCTTGCCCTTGCTTTCGGCCACGAATTTCTGAATCAGGACATTCTGCTTCTGGCTTTGCAGCAGTTCGACGATGGATTCCGCCGCCTTGACAGATTCGGCCAGCAGCACGCCGATGCCCTGGGTACCCTCGATGAGCTTGATGATGACCGGTGCGCCGCCCACTCGTTCGATGGCCGGAAGCACATCCTGCTTGTCCCTGACGAAGGTGGTTCTGGGAATGCCGATGTGATGGCGGCTCAGGATCTGCAGGCTGCGCAGTTTGTCCCGGGAATTGAGGATGCCGTGCGCCGTGTTGGCGCAAAACACATCCATTTCCTGGAATTGCCGGACCACGGCAGTGCCGAAATACGTGATCGAGGCGCCGATGCGGGGTAACACCGCATCGTAGTCGCTCAGCGGTTTCTGCCGGTAGTAGAGATCCGGGATGCCCTGCTGCAAATCAATCGCCAGCTTCAGGGTGTTCAGCACCCTGACTTCGTAGTTGCGCGCCAAGGCGGCTTCCTTGAAACGCCGGGTGCTGTAACTGTTGGGACCGCAGGAAAGGATCGCGAGTTTCATGGTGCCGGACCTTGATCGTTGTTCGGATGTGCGCGCCAGTCACCGACCATTACAGCCTGTAGTGCCGGGGTTTCCTAGCGTACAGGAATTGGCGGCTTTTGCATCTGCTCAGGCCGCGGTGCCGCAGCATTCCCGTCAGACGATGCCCATGCCATCGAACAGCGGGTCGATTTCGAGTTCCTGCTCGAATTCCTCGATGGTGTCTTCGGCTGCGCTCAGGCTGGCCACCCGTGCGACATGAAACAGACCGTCACCGCGATTGACCACCGGCAGATTCGTGCGCCCGATGACGATGCCGGAACTGCGCGCGATCAGCGGCTGCTGCTCCGAGCCCAATGGGTGAGCAATGACCGCGATCGTTTCGTCTTTCTTGACCCGCTCACCCAATTTTTTACCGGCCCGCATGACGCCGCCCATCGGCGCGCGCAGCCAGTGACTCGAATCCGCCCGAATCGGCTCGCGTTTGCGCGGGCTGACGTTTGATCCGCTGAGCATCCCCACATGGCGGAGCACGCCCAGCACGCCGTTCACCCCGACGCGAATCGCCACTTCATTGAAACGCAGGGCTTCGCCGGCTTCGTAAAGCAGGATCTTGCTGCCGACGTCTCGCGCCGAAGCGCGCAAGGATCCATCGCGCAAGTTCGCGTTCAACATGATGGAGGCGCCAAATGCCCGGGCCAGTCCGGCGACTTCCGGATCATCCAGATCAGCCCGGATCTGCGGCAGATTCTCCCGGTGAACGGCGCCGCTGTGCAGGTCCAGTCCGTACTGCGCGCGGCTGACGATCTGGGTCATGAAGGTATGGGCGAGCTGGGATGCCAGGGATCCGTTCGGGCTGCCAGGAAATGTCCGGTTGAGATCGCGCCGGTCCGGCAGATAGCGCGAGAGGCCGATGAAGCCATAGGCATTGACGATAGGGATCAGAATCAGGGTTCCGCGTAGGCGGTTCATCATGCCGAGTGAAGAAATGCGGCGGATGATTTCAACACCGATGATCTCGTCGCCGTGAATGGCTGCACTGACAAACATGACCGGGCCGGGTTTCTTGCCGTGAATCACCTCCACCGTGAGGCTCATCAGGGTGTGGTCGGCGAGTCGGCTGATCGGTATGTCGATCGTGCGCCTCTGGCCTGCCGGCACGGCGGTGTCGTGGAACAGAAATTCTTCTCGCATGGCGGTCTGGCTCGATCCTGGATTGTCGGGAGGCCCCGAAGATTTCAAGAATTTGCGGGCTCGAAACGAATGCACCCGAGATTCGTCTGCACAGATCATAGTTGAGCGATGCTTCCCGGCACAGCCGCAGCGCTGCTGCCGCCCATTGGTTCGGAACCCGTGAGCTCGGGCATGCGCGTCCGGACGGGGCATGGCGATAGGCCGCCTGTTACGCTGATTGCGCAATCCTTTCCCAGCCGGAGGCCTGCACGACAGGCTCGGCACCCGAATTCGCTCACACCTTGCCGAGGTCAGTCGATGGAAAATCTCACCGCGTTCAATCTGGACATGCTTCTGTGGGTGGGTATCGTGTTCTGCATTTCCCAGTCGGCCATGTTTTCCGGCCTGAATCTGGCGTTCTTTTCCCTGAGTCGATTGCAGCTTGAGGTCGAAATCAAACAGGGCAACCGAAATGCCGAGAAAGTCCTGGCGGTGCGCCAGGATTCGAATTTCCTGCTGACCACGATTCTGTGGGGCAATGTCGGCATCAACGTGTTGCTGACCCTGCTGTCGGATTCATTGATGGCAGGCCTGATGGCATTCGCGTTCTCAACCGTGTTCATCACGGTGTTTGGCGAAATCCTCCCGCAAGCCTATTTTTCGCGCAATGCGCTGAGGATGGCTTCGCTGCTGGCTCCGGTACTGCGTTTTTATCAGTTCGTGCTGGCGCCGCTGGCCCGACCGTGTGCGCTGTTTCTCGACGCCTGGCTGGGCAAGGAGGGTATCGACTATCTCCGCGAGCGGGATCTGGTGTCGATGATCCGTGCTCATATGGAAGCGGATGAGGCGGAGCTTGATCACCTGGAAGGTCGCGGAGCGCTCAACTTCCTGGCGATCGATGATGTGAAGGTGACGGAGGAAGGCGAGCCGGTCGATGCCGATTCGATCATACGTCTGCCCACCAAGGTCGATTTGCCGCTGATTCCCGAGGTCAGCCGCGATGTGAACGATCCGTTTCTCAGACAGGTGAATGCGAGCGGCCACCATTGGGTGGTGCTGGCCGACCTCGATGGCAATCCGCAATTGTTGCTTGATGCCGATGGTGCGCTCAGGGCGGCCTTGCTGGATGTGGAAAAGCCGTATGACA
>JBFJVB010000229.1:0-3894 GCA_041624435.1 Oceanococcus sp.
TGTTCCGGGTGCTGCTGTATTCAGCCCGTGCGATGCAGATGCGATGGTTGAATCCTGCGAAAAATTGATTGCGATGGGCGACATTCCGGTCCGAGATAAGTTCGTCCAGAAATTCACGCGAAGAAACATCATGCTGGAACTGGCGGATGACATCATGAAAACGTGCATAACATGAAAACCTGCGGTAATCCCCGCGAGCGGCGGCATTGTTCGGCGGAAAGAACAAGGCCTTGATTACTGACGTTGTATTAGCCCAGACGATGGGGGGACTACCGTGGCACTGGCGAAACGTGCCTGAAGGAGACTTTCAGGCTTCTCAGAAATACCCCGATTCGCGTTGATGGCGGATCCTCAGGACAAGGGCAACCTCGCCGTTGTCTTCCAGGCTATACATCGCAAGATAACCGCTTCGGCCACGAGAAATCACAAGCTCACGTAGCCCATCACTCAAAGGGCGGCCGATCAATGGGTGAACTTCGAGCATGGTCACAGCCCCGGTGATCAAGCCAATGGTTTCAGGAGTTCGTTCTGGGAATTCATCAAGGAGAAATTCTGTGAGTCGCTCCAGATCCTCAAGGGCAGCGGCCGAATATATTACTTCCGCCATGATTGCGGCTTCGGCCGACTTGCCTTGCCGTTACGTGCCTTATTCAGAATGTAATCGTGAACTTGGTTTGCGGCGTAGCCTTGGCCAGATTCGAGAGCTTGTTGCCTGGCCTCAATGGAATCCTCAACAAACTGTTGATGAAGTGCGTCTTGCTCCGTGGCCCGTCGGATGGCTTCTACCATGTAGGCATGCGGCGACAGATGTTGCGCCTTGGCCAAGTCGGCGGCCCTCGCTTTCAAGTCGTCAGGCAATTTCAGTGAAGTTGTGGACATGGCACACCCCGTTCGTAGGTGTCACCTTAGTATCACCTACGGTTCTTTGCTGAAACTCACCGTCCGCTAAGCGCCCTTCGCCCACGTTTGAGCTAAGAATGTGTACTTTCGCTCATGGCTCACAACTGTCGACCACCTGGAAAAGTTTAACGTCCGGTGGTGCTGACCATGACCAATGTCTTTGATCTGAACTGGCCTGTTCAGTAAAACGGTGTGACCGGTTGATTGACGGTTTCCAAATCGGCGCCGATGGGTCAGGGCCAGCCGGGCTTGGAAAGCAGAAGATCAGGGGGGCTCGTGCCGAAGGCGATGAGCGACAGGCGTAGTACGCAGGCGACAGCAGGAGCACGGCTCAGCCTGACCTGCCCGCACTTCAAGCCCACTCGGTCACGGTCAAGCTGGCCTGAACCAACCCCGAGCGGGCTGGGAATGAGCGACCGAGACCACCCGAAAGCACGGCGTGCCGCGCGGCGTGATCCCGCGGCGCCACGTCATCCCGATCCAGCTGCGCTGGCAGTCCTTCAGGCATCAGGGCGATGCCCAGGTCCGGGACTCTTGAGCGGCTCGGTCACCTCGCCGGGCGCAATCGACTTTCTCTGCCGGACGGCCGCCATGCAGCAGCACCGGGTGAGCGGCGGCCCGGATCAGCGCCCGCAACGCGGGCACCACACCGAGCCTCACCCCGGGCCGCCGGAGTTTCAAGCGCCGCCGGCGGGACCCGGCGGCGCTGACACCAAAGTTACAGCCCGCCGCCAGCTTCGCAGCCCGCACCGCTGTAGCTGCCGTCAATCACCTCATTGATCCACTGATCGACCAGCGCCACGGCTTCGTCATGGGCCACGCTGCGCGCCAGCGGTGGCATCCGCTCGCCGGAATCCACCGAAGTGATGCGGAAGGAGACGATGGAGTCTGCCGAAGACCCCGGGGTGATCCCTACCGGCCGTCCGCCGGAACCGCTGCCGCCGGTGTTCGGCTGCTTGCAGATCCCGAAGTTCAGATCCACGTCCTTGAAGGCGTCCAGGAACACCCCGGTACTGCTGGCGATGCCCTTGCGGTTATGGCAGTGCGCGCAGTTGGTCTCGATCCAGGCCCGGGCCCGCATTTCGATATCGTACTTGGCCGTACCTGGAGCCTGATTGCTGATGGTCTGCGGCATGTGGACGAAATCATCGGGAATCTGGAAATTCGGCAGGCGTTGCGCATTGGTGGCGATGTGATCCGCATTGACGCTCAAGGCGGGCGCGCCACTGAGCAGACCGGCATCAACCCAGTGCTGCAGCTGGTTCTTTGTCCCCGCACCATAGTCCATGCCCCGATTCAACAGGCGCACCTTCGGTCCGATCGGGGCATCACCCACCGGCCGATCCTCGTTGGTGTGACAGGTGCCACACTGGTTCGGATGCGGAATCACATAGGTGTCGGTGCCACCGCTCACGGTCTGACCGGTATCCGGATCGGTGAAGTTCCAGCTCACCGGGGTCGCGCCGCCGGCCAGTGCCAGATAGGCGTCGGTCCGATTGCCGTTGGCATCGGTTTCCCAGATATACGGAATGCCTTCCCAGAAACTGTCCCCGTCGTCATCCTGGCGATGGATCAGCAAGCGGGTCTCGACCACGTTTTCGTTGTTGCCGTCGACGAAGCTGAAAGTCTTGGCAATCACGGTGCCCGGCGGGAAGTCCAGCGTGACATTGGGCTGCTCCCCGCTGCCTTCCACCCACTGCGCTTTCGCGCCGGGCGGCAGGAAGGCGAAGCGGTACTTCTTCGCATAATCCGAGAACAGCGGCGTGGTCAGATCAAACAGCACCCCACCCTCTTTCGCACCGCTGCGCGGATCGCTGGGATCGTCAAACAGATTGAAGTGGGACAGTTTTTCACAGTTGAATTGCAGTGCCGCCCGATTGATGCCACTGCCGCTGAAGCCTTCGCAGATCTGGCGAATTTCTTCGGCAGTAGGCGCCGGATTGCCGTCGGCGCCGGGCACGTATTCCGCCACCACCGCAGCAGGCAACGGCTCGAAGGTTTCGCCGAAGCGGGCGACGCAGTCATGCGCGGCCATGTCCACCAGCGGCGCTTCGGTCGGATCGGTGCCGTTGAAATTCATGTACGGCCGGTTTTGCTGCGAGAAGCTGTTGTTCTCGAAACAATGAAACCAATCCGGATTGATCCGGTTACCGTCGGCGTCGAACTTGTAGGCGTTGTACCGACAGCTGGGGAAATCCGCACCCGTGTATTGCGGCTTGCCCTTGTCGTCGCGCAAGGCTTCAAATTCAGGCGCCAGCTCACAACTCGAATCCAGCACATCGAGGTCACCGTCCCAGACGATGTGAGCGCCCTGCCCGGCATAGGCATCGCCGGCCTGCAGGCTCTTGATCTGCACCAGGGCCGGCAACAGCGAGGAAGCACTGTCGTTGATTCCGGTCGGCACGCAGGGCGGCACATCATCAAAACCAGGACCGGTGCCGTCGGCACAGATGATCGCATCCTCTTTTGGCGGCTGCGGACTGTAGCCATTGTTGCTGAACGTATTGTCATGCAGATGGACTTTTTCCGGATACAGGTCCATGCGCAGGTCCTGGCTGCCACCCAGAATATTGTGACCGACAAAGACCACGCCCAGGGTGCGGTTGTCGTGCAGGTTGTTATTGAAGATTTCCATCTCGTCATAACCCAGGATCAGGAACCCGGTCCCCTGCGGCACATCGCTCACCACTCCGCCAGGAGCGAAATTTGGCGTGTTGTTGTAACGCGACACATTGTTGAACGCACGGGTCTTGTCGCCGTACTGGTTCAGGCCCGGCAGATCGAAGATCAGGAAGCCGGCGGTGTTGCACTCGGCCAGATTGTCATGCATGTCCGCCCGATCGCTGTTCTCGATTTCGTAGCCCGCCACATTGAAGATGGCCAGGGAATTACGCACGATGATGTCATTGGACTGACCAACATAAATGCCCGCATCCGAGGCGCCCAAGGCAACCACATTGTCCAGCAGCACATTGTTCGACAGCACCGGATAAA
>JBFJVB010000230.1:0-3864 GCA_041624435.1 Oceanococcus sp.
AATCCGCAATTGCTGCTTGATGCCGATGGTGCGCTCAGGGCGGCCTTGCTGGATGTGGATAAACCGTATGACATTTACAACTTCTGCCGCAGGCCGCTGGTGATCCGCGATTCGAGCAAGACCATCGGCGAAGTGATCAGTTATTTGAAGAGCCTGCCCGGCTCGTCACCAGCGGAAGATGCGGCGATTGACTACGACGCAGTACTGATCTGGGGCGACACCCCGCGCATCATCACCGGCGCCGACGTGCTCGGGAAGCTGCTCAAGGGAATTGGGACCCATGCTTCGTTCGAGCACTAGCCGCAGGCAGTCTGGACTGGCTGTGGCGGTCATTGCTCCGCGCGCGGTCCGGCCCGCGACGCAATAAAGTCTGCCCGTGGCGCGCCAGGCCGGCGCTTAGCTTGCCGCCGCGGATCGAGATCGGCGCCGGTACCAGGCGTAGCCGAGCAGTACGATCAAGCCGACCGCGCCTGCCAGCAGATAGGGCAGGTTGCGGCTGACAATGGCCTGGGCAGAGTAGCGCAGGACCTGGCGGATATAGTCGTAGCCCTGGGGCATGGTCTGAACCCCATGGCTGCGGGCATATTCGGCGTAATCGGCGAGCATTTGCGCGTAGCGTTCCGGCTGCGCATCGCGCAGGTCCCGGGCTTCGCCTGGATCATTGACGATGTTGTAAAGATGCCATTGCCCGTCGCCCAGGGGCGGCAGATTGCGCAGCAGCTTGTAGTCGCCCTTGTACAGGGCCGCATTACCCGCCAGCTCGTAGCCTATGGGGCGATCGGCGGGGTGGGTTACGGTGGCCTGACCGCGCAGCACGGGCAACAGACTGCTGCCGGTGATCGGTTCCACGCTGCGGCCTTGATAGCGGCCCTGATGGTCGGGCGTGCCGCTGATGTCCAGAATCGTCGGCACCAGATCCTTGATGTGGGCAAAACTGGACTCGATCCGGCCGGGGCGAAAGCGTGCGGGCGCGCTCACGATCAAGGGCACGCGGACCCCGCCTTCGCCGGCGTAGAACTTGTAGAAACTGCCCGGGCTGGCGGCGGCACTGGCCCAGCTCGGCCCGATCGCGGCGTAACTGCCCTTGGCGCCCAGATCATCCAGCGCGGTGGAATAGTTGAACTTGATCCAGGCGGCGACCGGCAGTACCTGCAGCGGATCCGAGGGTTCCGGGCCATTGTCGGACAGGAAAATGAACACGGTATTGGCGTATTCACCGCTGGCGCGCAGATGGGCGACCAGGCGGCCGATATGAAAATCCATGGCTTCCAGCATGCCGGCATACACCGCCATGCGGCGGGCGTGATAAGCCTGTTCCTGTGCATCCAGAGCGTCCCAGTCTGCGGTGGTGGCCATGTCCACCAGGGTGGCGCTCGCCGGGATCAGTCCCAGCTCGACCGCGCGTTCAAGGCGCTGCCGCCGCACCGGTCCCCAGCCGTCCTGATAGCGGGCATGGTATTTCTCGACGAATTCGCGTGGGGCCTGGACCGGAATGTGGACCGCCTGAAAGCCGATATAGGCGAAGAACGGCTGCCCGTCACCCTGATTGCTGTCGATGAATTCGATCGCCTTGTCGATGAAATAGCGTGAGGAATAAAAATCATCCGGCAGTTGATGCTCCTGTCCGTCGGCGTACCAGTGCGCCTTGTCGTAGGTGGGCAGATAGCTGCGCTGTTCCCAGTTGTCGGCCCCGGTATCGCCCAGCGCGATGCTGCGTTCGAAACCGCGGTTATAGGGGCGTTGTTCCGGTGCGATGCCCAGATGCCACTTGCCGATGTGATAGGTGTGGTAGTCCTGATCCTTGAGCAGCGTGGCGAGCGTGACCACCCGATCGTTGAGCACGCCTTCGTAGCCGGGCTGGCCCTTGTGTTCAAAGGGCATGGTGATGTCCATATTGCCCAGGCCGTTGAGATGATTGTCCACCCCGGTCATCAGCATCGAGCGGGTCGGTGAGCAGGAGGCGGTCGCATGGAAGTTGGCGAAGCGCACGCCCTGGGCTGCCAGCGCGTCAAGATGAGGCGTGTTGATCTCGCCCCCGTATGCGCCCAGATCACTGAAGCCGACATCGTCGCCGACGATCAGGACAATGTTAGGAGGGCGAGCCGTGGCTGCGGAAGCGGCTACAAGGGCAAGGCAGGCCGAAAAAACACGGCTGCGAATCAAGCGCATGGCTGACTCCTTGGTGTCGATGCGAAAGTCGGACTGGCGGGCCGGCCTTGCGCCGCATGATACGCCTGAACGCAGCCCGGCCGGTAGTTGGCTCTGGCCGCATCAGGGACCCATCCGCACTTGACCTGACTGACGCCCGTGGCGTGTACTGCCCGGTCTAACTCGATCATATCCAGCCAAAGGTCGCTCCATGAGCAGTGGTGTCGAGACACCCGAATCATCATCCGTCGCTGCGTCCGACGATCCCGTGCTTGCCCGCTTGCAGGCGCTGTTGCCGCCCGAGTTGCTGGCCAGTTACAGCCCGGAGCAGATTGCCGGCATCCGCATACTGCTTTCCGAGCAGCCCTGGCGTAAGCGCACGCTTGACCTGAGCGGAACCTTTGCGCTGCCGCTCATCAAGCGACAGTTCTACTATGTGATTCAGTTCGGGCGCGATAACCGTATTTACTCTCGGCGCGAACGCCATGTACGGCTGTTGATCATCTTCGGCTTCATCGTCTTTTTGTGTGGCCTGAGCATTCTGCTCGCCCTGTTCGGGCTGTATCTGCTCAAATCGGCGATGGGCATGGACTTCATTCCCGGCGCCTCACTGGGGGTCTGGGACTGGTTCCGGGAATTCATCAATGATTTTGGCTCGGGCGCCGCGCCGCAGCTGAATTGATGGGGATCAGCGCCTATGCCAGACTGCGGTTTTACTCAAGGGGGAGCAAACCATGTCTGATCTAAAGGCCGCATTCATTCAGGCTCAAGCCGATGTCAAAACCTTGACCGAACGGCCGAGCAACGAAGTGATGTTGTCACTTTATGCGCACTTCAAGCAGGGCACGGACGGGGATGTCAGTGGCAAACGGCCCGGCATGCTGGATATGGTCGGGCGAGCCAAATACGATGCCTGGGCCAAGCTCAAGGGCACTTCCGGCGATGCGGCGATGCAGGCCTATATCGATCAGGTCAAGAAACTGCTGGGCTAAAGCGCCGATCCCGGATCTTCGGGTGAATCCGGTTTGGGCAGGCTGAAGCACATCGTGGTGCCCTGACCGGGTTCGGACTCGGCCCAGATGCGCCCGCCATGGGCGTCGATGGCGCGTTGGCAGCTGGCCAGTCCGACACCACTGCCGGCGAACTCGCGACGGGTATGCAGGCGTTTGAACGGTTTGAAGATGTTATGCAGTTGATCGGCGGGAATGCCGATCCCGTTATCTTTCACCTGGATCAGCCAGTGCTGGGCGTCTTCACTGGCGCTGATTTCGATGACCGGTGGGCAGTGGGGACGGTGGAACTTGAGCGCGTTGGTCAGCAGGTTTTGCAGCAACTGGCGCAGCAAGATGGGGTCGCCCCAGACGATCGGCAGCTGGGTGTATCTGAGCGGGGTGGTAGCACTGGCGGTGCTGATGCCCAGGTCGATCGTGAGATCGGCCAGGATGCGCTTCAGGTCAACATGCTGCCGTTTCGGCACCGTGTTGGTGACCCGGGAGTACTCCAGCAGGCCCTCGATCATCTCCAGCAGCCGGTCCAAGGAGGCCTGCATGGTTACCAGCATGTTCTTTTCGGGCTCATCCAGCCGCGCCTGCAAGCGTTGGGCAAACATGTCCAGCAGCTGGCTGATGGTCGATAGTGGCGTCTGTAGATCATGGGAGGCGGCGGCGGCGAATTCGCCCAGTTGCCGATTGACCTGCTCCAGTTCTGCGGTGCGGC
>JBFJVB010000231.1:0-3817 GCA_041624435.1 Oceanococcus sp.
AGGCCTTGATCGCCGAATTGCTCGCCCACCCCAAAGAGCAGGCCGAGCACATCATGCTGGTGGATCTGGAGCGGCACGATGTGGGGCGGGTTTGCCAGTCGGGCAGCGTACAGGTGTCTGAATTGCTGGGCATCGAATCCTATGCCAGCGTGCACCATATCGTTTCCAATATCGTGGGCCAGTTACGCGACGATGTCAGCCTGCGTGAACTCTTCAGTGCGGTGTTCCCAGGCGGCACGATCACGGGATGTCCGAAAATCCGCTGCATGCAGATCATCACCGAACTGGAGCAGCGCCCGCGAGGGCCGTACACCGGCAGCGTCGGCTATCTGTCGAATTGCGGACGGATGGATTTCAATATCCTGATTCGCACCCTGGTGTGGCAGCAGGGCAGGGTCCATTTTGACGCCGGGGCGGGCATCGTGGCCGATTCCGAGGCCGCCGCCGAACTGGCCGAGACCGAGGCCAAGGCCGCCGGACTGATGCGGGCCTTGAGCGCATGAACACGGCAATCGAAACCTGGGTGGACGGCCAGGTCGACAACTGCGTGCCCCTGAGTGACCGGGCGCTGCAATACGGTGACGGGGTTTTCCGCACCCTGCTGGTCTGGGATGGGGTGGTGCAACGCCTGGCCAGCCAGCTGGACAAGTTGCTGGCCGATGCCCAGCAGATTGGCCTGAAGCCGCCGCCGCGGGCCCGGCTGGAACAGGAACTGAGTACCATCGCCGGACGACACCAGCGCGCGGTGATCAAACTGGTGCTCAGCGCAGGCGATAGCGCGCGCGGCTATCTGCGCGGCGACACGCCCTGCCGCCGGATGCTCAGTGCCAGCCCCCTGCCGCCCTGGCCAGCCGCGTATTGGTCCGACGGCATCCGCATTGCCAGTCTGGCCTACCGGCTGTCGGAGCAGCCTGCGCTGGCCGGCGTCAAACATCTCAATCGCCTGGATCAGGTCCTGGCCCGGGCGCAGCTGCCCGAAGGTTGCAGCGAGGGCCTGTTGGGTGACCAGCGCGGCCTGCTGAGCAGCGGCATCATGAGTAACGTGTTCTGGTGGCAGGACGGAGGCTGGCATACGCCACCGCTGGACCGCGCCGGGGTCGCGGGCTCTACCCGCGCGGACATTATTCGTTGCCTGGACAGTCTGGACATGCCCGTGCGCATCACCCAGCAGAGCCTGGAACACTGTCAGGCGCGGTGCACGGCGCTGTTTGTGTGCAATTCCGTCGTGGGTATCTGGCCGGTGCGGCAATGGCATGAGCGTGTCTTCGAGCCGCCCGCTGGCGGAGGCCATCCGTCCTTGCGTGATCTGAGTCGGCTTATCCGCGCCTTCGCCCATCCCTTCAAAGGATTTCATGATCAAGTTGATTAAATATGTGGTGCACGTGCTGGCTGCCGGCTTGCTGCTGGGCGGCTTGCTTGCGGCGCTGGATTATCGGCGTTTTGAACGCCAGCCGCTGCGCCTGGACCAGCCCGCTACGCTGCTGGTCACCGCCGGCATGAATCCGATCGGCCTGGTCGACGCCTGGGCCGCCAAGGCCTGGCTGGACCGGCCGCGCGACAGGCTCTGGCTGCGCCTGCGGTATCGCCTGAAACCAGCCGCGCGGCCGGTTCAGGCCGGCGAGTACCGCATCCGTCCCGGGCAGAGCGTCATCCAGATTCTGGCCATGCTGGAAGCGGGTGAGGTCTACCTGCATGAACTGACTATTCCGGAAGGCTGGCAGTTTTCCCAGCTGCGTCAGGCCCTGGCCGGCCACCATGCCCTGAGCCCGCGTACCGCGGGCTGGAGTGATGCCGACATCATGCGAGAACTGGGGCGGGCAGGCGTGCATCCCGAAGGCCGTTTTCTGCCGGAAACCTATGCCTTCCCGCGGGGGATGACCGATCTGGCGTTTCTGGCTCGGGCGGCCGAGGCGATGGACGTGGCGCTGGCCGAGGCCTGGGCCGACCGCGACGCCGATCTGCCCCTTCAGACGCCAGAGCAGGCCCTGATTCTGGCCTCGATCATCGAAAAGGAAACCGCGGTGGCGCAGGAACGGGCGCAGATTGCCGGGGTTTTCGTGGAACGCCTGGTCCGGGGCATGCGGCTGCAGACCGATCCGACCGTGATCTACGGGCTGGGCGCCAACTTCGACGGCAATTTGCGCCGCCGTGACCTGCGCACGGACACGCCGTATAACACCTATACCCGGCATGGTCTGCCACCCACGCCCATCGCCCTGCCGGGGCGGGCGGCCTTGCAGGCCGCGGTGAATCCGCTGCGCAGTGATAAGCTTTACTTTGTGGCCCGTGGCGATGGTAGCCACGAGTTCAGCGCGACCCTGGCGGCGCATCAACGGGCAGTACGAAAATTCCAACTCAAATGAACGGTCATTTCTTTGTGTTCGATGGCATGGACGGGGCCGGAAAATCCACCGCGCTTCAGGGCCTGGCCGAAAGGCTGCGAGGCGAGGGGCGGGCCGTGTTCTGCACCCGCGAGCCGGGTGGCAGCGAACTGGCCGAGGCCATCCGCGAGTGCATGCTGCGCGACTGGACCCAGGGCATGCCCATCCAGACCGAACTCCTGCTGGTCTTTGCGGCGCGCGCCGCGCATCTGCAACACAGCGTGGAGCCTGCTCTGGCCCGGGGCGACATCGTGTTATGCGACCGTTTCATCGATTCCAGTTATGTGTATCAGGCCATCCTGGGTGGGGTTGATTCTGGCTGGATCGATGAGCTGGTCAGCCACACGGTGACGCAGCACCCCGAGCGTTATTTCATCTTCGATCTGCCCGCTGAAGTGGCGTGCCGGCGGCTGGGCGCCAGAGGGCATGACAACCGCTTTGACCGGATCGGGCTCGACCGCCTGGAGCGCGTGCGGCAAGGTTTCGCCGAACGCGCGCGGGCTTGCCCGGACAGTCATCTGCTGGTTGACGCGCAGCAGGCACCCGAGAGGGTGGTCGATGTCTTGCGCCAGGCCCTGGCGCCGCATCTCTCATGAGTGTGCCGTACGCCTGGCAAGCCCAGACCTGGGGACAGCTGACCGAGCAGCAGCGTCAGGGGCGCTTGCCCCAGGCCCTGCTGGTGACCGGCATGGACGGGATCGGCAAGGTGGCTTTTTGCCGTGAACTGGCTGCGACCGGCCTGTGCCTGAGCCTGAGCGACGCGCAGCGCCGTTGTGGGCACTGCGCAAGCTGCCAGCAATTGCGCGCCGGCGCGCATCCGGACTACCTGGAACTCGGGCTGCTCGAAGGCAAGCGCGAGATTCTGATCGATCAGATTCGCGAGCTGTGCCAGGCCATGCAGCTGACCCCTAGCCAGAGCCGGGGACGTTATGCCCTGATTCGCAACGCCGACCGGCTGAATCTGGCCGCTGCCAATGCGTTGCTGAAGACGCTGGAAGAGCCCCCGAGGGCCCTGACGATCATGCTGGTGGCCACCCGGCTGTCACGCCTGCCGGCGACCATCCGCAGCCGCTGTACGCGGGTACCGATGAGCCTGCCCACCGCAGCCCAGACCCAGGCCTGGCTTGCCGAGCATGCGCCAAGCCTGGAGCCCGACCCGGACAGTCGGCTGCGCATCGGCCCCTGCGGACTGGCGGCCGGAAGTCAGGATCAGGCCTCCTGGGCGAGTCTGGAAAGACACTGGAACAAGACCATCGATGAACTGGAGCGCCGCCGGGATCCCTTGCGGGCCGCTCGCGAGGCGGACAATGAAGAATTCGACCTGTTCCTGAGCTGGTGGCAGGCGCGCTTGTTGCACGACATGCGCTCCGGCCGGCTGTCCAGAACGTTTGCCCGGCTGTGGGATGCGCTCGTGACCGTGCGCAGCCAGGGGCAGG
>JBFJVB010000232.1:0-3740 GCA_041624435.1 Oceanococcus sp.
GGCACACACCACAGCCCGACAAACGCCAGCACCGTGCCGGTGATACCAAACATCAGCACGAAACCGGGCCAGACATGCGGATTGCTCAAGGCCCCGTACAGCTCCCGGCTCCAGTGCCGCTCGGGCAGCGTGGAGGCTGGCCGGCCCTGTAGCGTCGCCATGGCCGGCAGCCCCACATCTTCAGGCCGGTTACGCAGCAAGACCGCGGTGATCAGGGCCAGCACTGCCCCGAACACCCCAACCCCGACAAAAACTTCACGCCAGGTCGCCAGATGCAGCAGCAGCGCCAGAGGGGTTGCGGCCAGCACGGCGCCGGCGTTGCCGATCAGCAGGGTCAGCCCCGAAATCTGCCCGTAGCGATTTTCCGGAAACCACAGGGTATTGAATTTCATCAGACCGACGAAGGTAAACGACACCCCCAGCCCGACCATCAGGCGGCCCAGGCTGGCCGTGGCAAAATCATCCGCCAGACCGAACACGATCGAACCCGCGGCCGCCACCAGACCGGCCGCCGCCACGGCAAAACGTGGCCCCAGGGTGTCGGACAGGATGCCCGCCGGAATCTGCAAGGCGGTGTAGATGTAGTAATACACCGCCGCCTGGGAACCCAGCGCCGCGGCGGAAATCCCGAAACTGGCCATCAGATCCGGCGCGACCACCCCAGGTGCAATGCGGTGAAAGAAGCCCAGCACAAACGCAGTCGCCAGCAGGGCAAACCCCGTCCAGCGCTGGCGCACAAATCCGGCCGGCAGCGGCGGCATAAGCATCTCGATTGAAGGCCGCGCAGGCGGCAATGGGCGGTACAGGTGGCCCCAGCACGAAGCCGCGACCGATGCATTTTAACCGGCGATCAGCCCGGGCATAAGACCCCACTCAGGAAGATCGCGTCTTGCGCCGACTCCCGTCCGGCGCGGCACTTAACGGCGGCCGCGGTCCAGCCCGTCCTGGAAGGCTGCGAAGGCCGCCAGCACCTGATCCGGCGCTTCACATTGCGGGTAGTGACCAATCTCGGGCAACAGCACCACATCCGAATTCGGGATCAGCGCCTGATAGCGACGCGCCATATGCGCCCCCGAGACCGGGTCGCTGGCCCCGCAAATCAGACGCACCGGGCAAGGGGCCTGGCTCAGCGCACCAACCCAGCGCGCACGCTGGCGGCGGCGTTCACCGATGTACCGGATCAACAGATGGGCGATTCCCGCACCGCCCTCGCCGGCAGCCACCAGGGCCCAGTAATCCTGCAACTCATCCGCACTGGGCTGGGTATGGGCGCCGAACACCCGCGCGAAACTGCGCTTGAAACGGGCCTCGTTCATCAGCCGGCCGACCACCGGACCCAAAGGGCTGTGCAGCAGTTTCTGCACCGGGGTCGCCCGATGGGTTTCGGGAAACAGCCCCCCATTGAGCAGACAGACCGAGTCCAGCGCCAGCGCGCCCCCAGCGCGCTCCTGATCCCGCGCGAGCAGTTCCTGGGCCACCGTATCGCCGTAATCATGGGCCAGCAGATGCCAGCGGGGCACCGCCAGGGTAGTGGCCACCGTCTGCAGCACATCCGCCTGATCAGTGATGCTGTAGTCATAGCGCCGCGGCTTGGCACTGAATCCGAAACCCAGCAGATCGACCGCCAACACCCGAAAACGCCTGCCCAGCGACGGCCAGAGCCGATGCCAATCCCAGCTGGCGGTGGGAAAACCGTGGATCAGCAGCAAGGCCGGCAGCGTGGAATCAGACCAGTTCCCGCCCTGCCAGTAGGCCACGGCCTGACCGCGATGCCGGGCCAAACGCGCCTGCGCCTGCCAATCCGCCAAGGTGCTCATCGGCGCGTGATCCGGTAGCACTGATGAATCCGCGGGTTGCGGCGGAAATCTTCGGGGATGCTCCTGGCGCTGATGTCTTCGATCGCCAGCTCTGCCAGGGCCTGGGCATCCATGCGAAAACGCCGGAAGTTATTCGAAAAATACAGCTCGCCGCCGGGGCGCAGCAGGGTCGCCGCAGCCTGGATCAGGCGCACATGATCACGCTGCACATCCAGTACATCGTCCATGCGTTTGGAACTCGAAAAGGTCGGCGGATCCATGAAAATCAGACCATAGCGCTTGCCCGCCGGATCGGCCACCGCCTGGTCAAGCCAACGCAGACAATCCGCCTGCACGAAGCGATGCGCCTGGCCATCCAGGCCATTGAGCAGCAGATTGCGCTGCGCCCAGTCCAGATAGGTCTTGGACATGTCCACGGTGGTGCTGCTGCGCGCCCCGCCGGCCACCATGTGCACGGTGGCCACGCCGGTATACGCGAACAGGTTCAGCACATGTTTACCGGCAGCGCGCTGCCCCAGTTCAATACGGGTATCGCGGTGATCCAGGAACAGGCCGGTATCCAGATAGTCGGTGAAGTTGACCCACAGCTTGAGCCCGGCTTCGGTCACGATGTGGGCCTGATCGCGCCGATCCAGTTTCTCGTACTGACTGGCGCCGCGCTGCCGCCTGCGCTGTTTCACGATGACCCGTTGCGCGGGCAGATCCAGCAGTTGCGCGACCGCCGCGACGATATCGTCCAGACGCTGGGCGGCAAGCTGGGGATCCAGCTTGGCCGGTGGCGCGTACTCCTGCACCACCGCCCAGAGCAGATCGCTCTGATACAGATCCACCGCCGCGGCATATTCAGGCAGATCCGCGTCATACAAGCGGTAACAGCTCACCCCGGTTCGCCGCGCCCATTTGCCCAGGTGCTTGTAATTCTTGCGCAGACGGTTAAGCACCATCTGCCCACCGGCGGTGTCCACCGCGGCCACCGGCTGGGGCGCCACCTGCGGGCGCAGGATGCGGATCGGCGGCAGGGTAAAGCGCCGCAGCCGGAACCCACTCTTGCCGCGAAACACGCTCAGCACCTGATCCGGCGCCAGGCTCCAGTCGGCCTGCGCATCCGCTTCCGCCCCCAGCCCCAGCTGCACCGCGGTCCAGCCGGCAAAGGCCTGCCTGGCCACCGCCTCGCTGCGCCGGGCGAAATCCTCCCGTGCCCGGGCATGGGTGGCGGTCGGCGCGGTCAGCAGCAGCAAGCCGGGCCCCGGCGGGGCCTGCAACTCGCTCAGCTCGCCGCTATGCCATTGGATCAGGCCATCCCATCCCGCCTGTTCGCAGCGCATCCGCGCCTGGTGCAGGCTCTGGCGATGCTCATCCCAGACCTGAATCGGCGGCACCTGCGGGCTCTGCCGCGCCGCTTGGGCCGCCTCGCGCAACCGCCGCCACAGCGCCGGCACATGGCCCAGCCAGCGCTCGAAGCCGAAGTGCGGCAAGCTCAGTCCGGGTGCGCCGCCGCTGCTCATCAGCGCCGCGCTGCCCAGCACATCGGCATCACCGGCGCCGAGAATCATCAGCGGTTCGCCGCGCTGCAGTCGGGCCGGCCAGTCGCCAAAGTACAGGGCGGCCGCGCCCAGGCCACCTCGCCAGTGTGCGTCCTCGCCGCCGCCCCGGCGCAGACCGCCGCCGCTCAAATCGATCGCCAGCTGAGCCTGGGCACGGTGCACAAACAGATTGAGGCGCAAATCCGGATCGCGGGTATCCACCGAGGGGCGCTCGCCGCAGGCCTCGCGAAACTGGTCCGCAATCGCATCCTTGACCTTCAGGGCGATGAAATGCGCGTTCCCCAGCTGGGTGTCACGCAGCTTGGCCTCGACCAGCAAGCGCCCATCGGGGCGCAGGTGTTCACTCCAGTCGATTGCGCGTACGGCCTGGTAGACCTCA
>JBFJVB010000233.1:0-3695 GCA_041624435.1 Oceanococcus sp.
GATTCACGCGTTACGGCGCGAACGATATTGGCGCGGCAGGAACTGGCTCGACCGGTAAGCGGTGAGAAAATCAGCCTGATGATTTTCGCCAACAGTGTGGAGTGTAAGAAATGGAAGCAAGGGTCCGCTGGATTGATGGCGCCAGCTTCGTAGCCGAGACCGGTAGCGGTCACGCCCTGGTGATTGATGGGCCGCCGGAAATTGGTGGGCGCAATCTGGGCCCCCGGCCGATGGAGCTGATGCTGCTCGGTGTGGGCAGTTGCAGTTCCGTCGATGTCCTGCATATTCTCAAGCGCGCGCGGCAGAACGTGAGCGCCTGCGACGTGCGCATTCAGGCGGAGCGCGCCGAAACCGATCCCAAGGTGTTTACCCGGATTCATCTGCAGTTCACGGTCAGCGGCCATCAGCTGAAACCGGCGCAGGTCGAGCGCGCGGTCAAGCTGTCGGCGGAAAAATACTGCTCGGCCAGCCTGATGCTGCAGGCGACGGTGGACATCACCCATGCTTGCGAAATCATCGAGCTCGATGCGCCAACGGCAGGGGAAGAATAAGCATGGCCAAGCAACTCGACCACAAGCTCAAACTGCACGGGTTCAATAACCTGACCAAGTCGTTGAGCTTCAATATCTACGATATCTGTTACGCCCGCAGCAGTGAACATCACAAGGAATACATCGAATATATCGATGAGGCCTATAACGCCGAACGGCTGACCAATATCCTGACCGAGGTGTCTCACATCATCGGCGCGAACGTGCTCAATGTCGCGCATCAGGACTATGATCCGCAGGGCGCCAGTGTGACCATGCTGATCTGCGAAGAGCCGATGGATGATCCGTCCAAGGAGTCGGTGGTAGCCCATCTGGACAAGAGTCACATCACGGTGCACACCTATCCGGAAACGCATCCCGACGAGGGGATCAGCACCTTTCGGGCCGATATCGATGTGTCGACCTGCGGGGTGATTTCGCCGCTGCGGGCCTTGAACTACCTGATCAACAGTTTCGAGTCGGACATTGTGATCATGGACTATCGGGTCCGCGGCTTCACCCGCAATATCAAGGGGCGCAAGCACTTCATCGATCACAAGATCAATTCGATTCAGGATTTCCTGGAAAAGGACATCAAGAACCGCTACGACAGCGTGGATGTCAACATGTATCAGGAGAACATCTTTCACAGCAAGATGCGCCTGCGTGATCTGGATCTGGATACCTACATGTTCGGTCCGGTTGATGAGTCCATCAGCGCTCGCGAGGCCAAACGCATCCGGCGCAGCGTCGAGCATGAAATCCTGGAGATTTTCTACGGTCGCAACATGCCGCGTTAAGCTGCGGCGAAGATCAGCGGCAAGGCCACGGCCAGCAGCAGACCCATCAGGCTCATGCCCAGGGCCGCAAAAGCGCCGCAGCGCTGGCTGATCTCAAACGCCCGCGCGGTGCCGACGGCGTGGGCGGACAGACCCAGGGCAAAGCCCAGTACCGCTTCGTCCTTGATGCCGCAGTGGCGCAGCAGGCCAGGCCCGATCATCGCCCCGAAAATGCCGGTCAGCATCACCGAGATGGCGGCCAGGGCGGGGATGCCGCCGATGCTGTCGGCAATCAGGATGGCAATCGGCGTGGTGGCGGCTTTCTGCACCAGCGACATCTGCGCCGCTTCCGAAGCCCCCAGGCCCAGCATCAGCCCGTAGGCGCTGGCAGCCACCGCCACGCCGGTCACCAGCCAGGTCAATAGCAGGGGCAGGGCCATGGCCCGAATGTGGCCGAGACGATGATACAGGGGCACGGCCAGGGCCACGGTCACCGGGCCCAGCAGCACGTACAGCGCCTGCGCGCCGGCCCGGTAGTCGCTGAAGCTGCGCTGCAGCAGCATATTGGCGGCAATGACCAGGGTCAGGCCGATGAAGACCGGCAGCAGCAGGGGGTGCCGGCCTGAGCGGTCATACAGTTGCAGGCCGATCTGATAGGCCAGCAGGGTCAGCAGCAGGTCGAACACCGGACTGCCGAGCAGCGCGGTCTGGGCGGCGGCGAAATCGACACTCATCGCTTGCGGGTCAGGCCGTGCAGCAAACCCGCTGCCAGCAGCAGAGACAGCAGCGTGGTCAGCACAATGCTCAGGGTGATGGCGCCGGCATCCTGTGCCAGGCTGCCCCAGTAATCCATGATGCCGACGCTGGGCGGGATCAGAATCAGCGGCAGATACCGCAGGATGTGCTGGCTATCGTTGCTCAGGCCGGCGCTGACCCGGCCGCGCACGATCAGGGTGATCAACAGCAAAAGCATGCCCAGGACCGGGCCCGGCACCGGCCAGCCGAACAGGCTGCTCAGCACCTCGCCGCTCAGTTGAAAGGCCAGCAGCAGGGTCAGGCTGCGCAGCATGGCAGGTCAGAAGCGATAGGCGGTGCCGGTCATCAGCTTGGCGGCCATGCGCATGAGTCCGCGAATCGGCGCGGGCAAGGCGCGGCCTCCGGCTTCACGCGCCTGTTCGCCATGGCGGATTTCATCGGCTTTCATCTGCGCGACGATTTCGCGGCTGCGCTGATCTTGGGCCGGGAGCTTGTCCAGATGGCCCTGCAGATGCTCGGCGACCTGGTGCTCGGTTTCGGAGACGAAGCCCAGGCTCCAGCGATCGCCCGCCAGGCCGGCGATCGCGCCCAGGGTGTAGGCGCCCGCGAACCAGACCGGGCTGAGCTGGCTGGGCTGGCTGTCGAGTTCCGACAGGCGGGCTGCACACCAGTCCAGATGGGCCTGTTCTTCGGTGGCGGCCTGCAGCAGCTGGTCGCGGGTGGCGCCGGCTTTGGCGACCCGCGCCTGGCCGCGATACAGCGCCTGCGCGGCGACCTCCCCGGCGTGATTGACGCGCATCAGGCCGGCCGCGTGGCGGCGTTCCGGCGCGCTCAGTGGGGCCGGAGCGGTTGCCGCCGGATAGGCGTCCGGTGCGGCCGGCGTCCGGCTCACGCTATTGAGACCGTGCTGCAAGTCGGCCAGAAGGGCGTCCAGTGGAGACAGTTTGCGCTGCATGGGGGGCATAAGAGCCAGAGGGTTCAGAGCGGGTATTCTAGAGCTGCCAGAATAAAAAGGCAGCCATGTTCGGCCTGTCGCTGCGGTGCCAAGGGCATAATAGCGGCATGCAAGCGGGTATTTTACGGATATGTGGTTAAGCGCGGCGGACCTGCCTCGGCGCCTGCCAGCGGCGTGGTCGGCCGCTCTGGTGATCGGTGATGAATTGCTGCTGGTTGAAGAAGCCGGCGACATGCTGCGCGCCCAGGCACGAAAGCAGGGCTTTACCGAACGCAAGGTACTGGAGGTCAATGCCAGTTTTGACTGGGGTACGCTCAGTGCCGAAGCCAGCGCGATGTCGCTGTTTGGCGACAAGCAGCTGATTGAACTGCGCCTGCCTGAAGCCAAGCCCGGCGCGCCGGGAGCCAAGGCCTTGCAGGGCTTGATTGCGGTGCAAAGTCCGGATGTGCGCCTGCTGGTGCTGGCAGCGACCAGCACGGCGCCGCCCAAGGATACGGCCTGGATGGTGGCGATTGCAGAGGCGGGCGTGGGGGTGCGTTGCCGGCGTTTGCGTGGCGACCAGCAGATTCGCTGGCTGGCCGACCGGGCCGGGAGTCTGGGGCTGCAAATCGAGCCCGATGCCTTGAGCTGGCTGGCCGAGCAGGTGGAGGGCAACTTGCTCGCCGCCCGTCAGGA
>JBFJVB010000234.1:0-3616 GCA_041624435.1 Oceanococcus sp.
CGATGGTGCTGAGCAAGGGTACGCCCGAGCAAATGCAAGCCGCGGTTCAGGGCGGCTTGGCGCGGGACGCCTACCTGGACAAGGCGCTGCAATGGCACTCCCAGGAATCCACAGCGGCCATGAATGCCGATGTCACCCGACAGCTCGGCTTTGATGGCAGCGGGGTTCGGGTGGCGATCGTGGATTCCGGCATCGATGCCTCGCATCCTGATCTGGCGGATCGGGTGATTCGCAATGTGCGGGTTTACAGCCCCGAGTATCTCGACATTACCGGTGTCAGCGAGCCAACCGGGATCGTCTGGCCGAGTGAGCCGGCCCTGGTGGTTGCCTTCGACGCACTGCCTTACAACAACACCGATACCATCGGTCATGGCACCCATGTGGCCGGCATCACTGCCGGTGAAGGGGTTGGTGATGGCAGTCTGGTCGGGGTGGCCCCTGGTGCGGAACTGGTGGGTTATTCCTGTGGCGAGATCCTGTTCATCTTCACCGCTCTGGCCGCCTTCGACGACATCATGGGCACGCATGCAGAGCAGGGTATCAAGGTCATCAATAACTCCTGGGGCAGCCGCTTCCATGTGTTCGATCCTGCGTCGCCGATCAATGTGGCGACCAAGGCACTGACCGACGAGGGCATCACCGTGGTGTTCTCGGCGGGTAATGACGGCATCGAAATGACCACCAATGTGCACTCCATGGCGCCCTGGGTCATCATGTCGGGTTCAGCGACCTTGTCCAAGGAGAAATCGGATTTTTCCTCCTCTGGTCTGATGTTTGATAACTCCGGCGTAACCGAAGTGGTTGATGGCCATGTGCGCTTCGAAGGCGATGGTTTGGGTCTGTCCCACCCGGATGTCTCTGCCCCCGGCAGTGATATCGTTTCGACCTGCACCCCTACCGGCGCCATCGTCTGTGGCGCGGTTCTGCCGGGCGGAGCCGCCTCGGCGTCTGGCACCTCGATGTCTGCGCCCCATATGGCGGGCCTGGCGGCCATTCTGCTGCAGGCCAATCCCGAGCTGACGCCCGATATGGTGCGTCAGGTCATGCAGGTCACCGCGGTACCGATGCGTGATGGCGCGGCGTTCTGGCAGTCGGGCTTCGGCTTCGTTGACGCCAAGGCTGCCATCGATCTGGTGCTGCGTGCCGATTTCAGCGCCGCGCTGTTGAACAGGCTGGAAGCCGAAGACGAGGCGCAGGTTCTGGCCAGGCGTACTCATCGCGTTGTGTCATCAGATCAATGGGAATTCATTTCCATAGGCGCTTCGGCTTTCGGGCTGGAAACCTACGACTTCAGTGTGCCGGTCAGTGCCGACACCACGCGGATTCGGGCCAGCGTCGTATTTCCGGGCGATCTGGGTCTGCTGGGTCTGAACCTCCTGTTTGAATGGGGCCTGGAATTGCTCGATCCTGCTGGGAATGTCGTGGCCACTTCGCAGCTGACAGATAACATCGGCTACCTGGACTTCGATTTGCTTGAAGCCGGCATACCGCAACAGGCTGCAGATTGGACAGTGCGTGCAATTGGTTACTCGCACATTTCCCAGCCAGGGCTGTTGTGGGGCCATGCCGTCACGGTTGCGGCGGTCCAATTGGAGGCGCAAGAGAGTACCGCGCCGCCCAGTGGGCCGGTATTCAGTGCCGACGGAGAGCTGAAGTTCCATTTGAGCGGCGGCAGCGGCGCATTCTCCAGCCCGGAAAACTGTGAATATGATCCCGCTGGGGCCAGCGGCGGCCTGAGCCTGATGGACGCCGATGAGTCATGCCACGCTGGAACGGTCGGATATCTGCTGAATTACGGGGTGGGCGCTCCGGCCAGTTTCACCTCTGAGCCTTTGGCGCTGCCGACCGTCATCGGTGGCGAGGCGGTGCTGTCCACTTATCTGGTTACCGAGGCCCAGCCGATCTACGGTCTGGCTTTTGGCTCGCGGCTGAACTATCAGCTCGACGCCCTGGACGAAGCCGGGAATGTGTTGCTTGCCGTGGCCGGAGGGGAACTGATCCCGATGATCGGTCCGACTCCGACCCTTGGTGAAATGGCGTTCACGGTGCCGGTCACTGCGATCCCGGCAGGCGCCCGCCTGCGTCTGAATATGAGTTTTACCGGCGTTTACACCTCCGCGATGCGCCTGCTTTGGGGCGGTGAATTTGCCGACAGCGGATTGCGGTTGCGCACCGGCAGCTTGAGCGGGCGGTCGCTGGAGTCCCCAATTCACTCGGTGGTGACGCCCGCTGCGCAGCCAGGGGTGCGTGGCGGCGCCACGGGTATGAGCATCTTGCTCGTGCTGGTAGCCGCAGGGCTGCGGCGGCGACTGCGTCACCCCTGATTCGGGTGACTGGCAGCGGCCCAGCGGCGCCGCTGCCAGGATTCAAGCCATGTTTTGACGGCGTTCCTGGCGCGGCTTCAGGGGCGCGATGTCCAAGTCAGGTCCGAGGTGGTGCCAGGGCGTCCCGGCACCACCTCCGGTTTTCGACGAGTCTTCGTTGCTGACCAGACGCACAGGCGGATGGCCACGCAGCACGCAGGCCGGATCCGCGCTCAAGCTCAGCTTGAAAAACTACGCGTCGCCTTCGCACAACAGCACATGGGTCGCTAAGCCCTGCGCCTGGCAGGCTTGCCTCGGCCAAGACTCCGACCTGATATCGATCCGCGAGGAACTGTTCCGCTTTATTTTCTAACAAACGTAAGGTAGTTTTAAAAGGTGTTCAGGCCCCGGGCACTGACCCCTGGAGCGCAAGCACCTTCCGAGTTGTCCGTCGTGTTTCCAGATCAGCGAGCCCCGATCCATGTCGCTTGAATACGCCCATTACTTCGTTGCCGATGCAGGCCGCGCCTGGGCGCAGAGTTCGCGTCGGAACGTTTACCGCTTGGCCAGCGGCCTGGGCCGCTGGCCAGCAGGCAGACATCTTCGACGGGGTCTGGTTCGCCCTGCCGTGCAGGACCGAGACAACGGGGGTGTTGTCTGCGAGCATGGTGTCAAGCCGCACAATTCGAGGACAGGAATGTACCCATGGCGCTGAAACTTGGTTACAAGGCTTCCGCAGAGCAGTTCGCGCCACGCGCGCTGCTGGACTACGCGGTACTCGCCGAACAATGCGGTTTTGATTCGGTCTGGGTCAGCGATCATTTTCAGCCGTTTCGACACAGCGGCGGTCATGCGCCGTTTTCCCTGGCCTGGCTGGCGGCGCTGGGAGAGCGCACGCAGCGCGTGCAGCTGGGCACCAGCGTGCTGACCCCGAGCTTTCGTTACCACCCCTCGATCGTGGCCCAGGCTTTCGGCACGCTGGGTGCGCTGTATCCGGGGCGCATCGCCCTGGGTCTGGGTACCGGCGAGGCGATGAACGAGGTGCCGGCCACGGATCTGGCCTGGCCAGAGCAGCGTGAGCGCACCCTGCGGCTCAAGGAAGCCGTGGCGCTGATTCGCCGCCTGTGGGGCGAGGAGCGGGTGAGCTTTTCCGGTGAGTATTATCGGACCCGCCAGGCCACGATTTACGATCGCCCGGAGGTGCCGGTGCCGATCTACATCGCCGCGGCCGGGCCGGTGATGGCGCGCTATGCCGGCGCCAGCGGGGATGGTTTCATCTGTACCAGCGGCAAGGCCGCAAGCTTGTACAGCGA
>JBFJVB010000235.1:0-3603 GCA_041624435.1 Oceanococcus sp.
CCCTGGAGCAGGACCTGGATGTCGATGAGGCCGAACGGTTCATGCTGTCCATTGTCGATCTGGGGCGCAAACACGGGGTCAAATTCCCCAAGGAATTCGCGCTTCTGCTCAAGCAGTTGCTGTACTTTGATCGGTATATCCAGTTGCTTGCACCGGATCTTTCGCCGTTTGAAGATGCACGGGTTCAATTGATTCATTAAGCCGCGTCCCGCAGCGCGTCAATTGTCGAAATGGACGCTGCTGGTGGAGCCGGCGGTGATCGAAACATTACGGGTGGCGACAAAGCTCAGCGAGTCATCCCGGTCAGGGTCATCCAGGTCCGCGTCGCAGCTGATCGCCAGAGTGTAATCGCCGCTGGGGAGAAAGCTCACCACGTAATCGGCATTGAGTTCCGACGGCGTGATCAGCGCCGTGGTCAGCGGATCCGGGCTGATGCCGTCCAGATCATCCGGGCTGATGTCCAAACCGCTGTAGACATAGATCACCTGTCCTCGGGCCGGATCGGCGTCACTGGCGCAGTCTCCCGTAGCCAGCAGCGCATCGGCGACCCGCCCGGATACCGAGCCACTGTCGGCGAGCTCAACCAGCCGCAGGCGCGGCGCGATCAGTCGATCACCAGCGGCGTTGCTGGCGGGTAACAGTGAACTGCGCAGGTCGAAATGCAGGGTCAGACTCGTGGTCTCATCCTGGCGAATGCTAAATCCCTGGTTCGCCGTGGCGGCGCTGCCGGCGCTCAGTACCAGCGGTGCTTGCCCGCCGTCGGCAGCTTCGAGATAGGAGTCCAGGGTCTGCGTGGTGGCGCTCAGTCGCAGGCTCAGCGCAGCATAGTCGCCGGCGGCAAGTTCGTGAGCGCTCAGCAGGGTGCTGATCGCACCGCGGTCCAGCTTCAGCGCGTCAATCTCAACGGCGGGGTTCAGGTCGATGTCGAGCAGCGTGCCATCGGTCCTTTCCAGGCTCAGTCCGGTAATCCGCAGCACGGCCGCATTCACGGCCTCAGGCGGCGTGGCGCTGATGTCGAGGTTCAGGCTGCCTTCGCAGGCTGTCAGCAGGGCCAGGGCCATTGCGATTGATGCTGTGCGGGTCATGGGCACGCGCCGGTGAGGTCAGTGCACCGATAGTAACGCAAAGCCTTTGCTGGCAGATCGGGCTTTTACCCGGGCCAATGTTCCACCGTCGTATCCAGTTGAAAGTGTCGCCGCAGCATGGCGCGCAATCGATCGGGGTCGCCCGTGCTGGCGAAGCGATCGCCTGGTGCGGCAACCCGCCCGGTCCATAAACGCTCCACCTGGCGGGCGATCGCCGGAGCCGGATCAATCAGATGGACCGTCGGACCGAGGACTTGCGTCAAGGTGCTGGCGATCAGCGGGTAGTGGGTGCAGCCCAGGACCACGGTATCCACTCCCGCCGCACGCATCGGCTCCAGGATTTCATCCAGGCGGGCGCGCAGCACCGCGCTGTCGGCGCCCGCTTCGATGGCTTCTGCGAGCCCTGGGCACTCGCTGGAAACGATCTTTACGGTGCCGGCAAAGCGCGCTGCCGTACTGCGCAGCAACTCGCCCTGCAAGGTGCCCCGCGTGGCCATCAGACCCACCACCCCGGTGCGGGTATGCAGCGCAGCGGGCTTGACCGCGGGCTCCATGCCGACGAACGGTGTGTCTGGAAAGCGTGTGCGCAGGTGCGACAGCGCTGCGGCGGAGGCCGTATTGCAGGCCAGCACGATCAGCCGCGCGCCGGCTTCCAGGAGTTGTTCGCTGAGCTCGGATACCAGCGCGCGAATCTCCGTCTGCGGTCGCGGCCCATAGGGCAGATGCGCCTGATCGGCCACATACAGACACGGCAGCTGCGGCATGCGCGCCTTGATCGCAGACCAGACCGTCAAGCCGCCGATGCCCGAATCGAGGATGCCGACGCACGCTGGGGCAGGCATGCTGGACAATGCCGGTTGGTTCATGGCTGCAGCCGCGAGGCGGGAGTGGGTAGCCGGCGCTTATTCCTGGAACAGGTCAGTCCAGGGGAACTTGCTGGTGCTGACCGCCAGGAAATGCGGATTGAGGATGTCGTCTTTGGTGTTGTAGCGCAGCGGCTGGCCATCCAGTTGCAACACCGCACCGCCGGCGGCTTCGAGCACGCATTGCCCGGCCCCGGTGTCCCATTCCGAGGTCAGGCCCAGGCGTGGATAAAAATCCGCACTGGCCTCGGCGATCAGACAGAATTTCAAGGAACTGCCGGCCGCCACCGGTTCGTGGGGCGGGATTTTGGTCAGCAGCGCCTCCACGTCAGGGCCACGGTGGCTGCGACTGACCAGGACCTTCCAGCCGGCGTCCGGCAAGGGGCGGCAGCGAATCGATGTCTTGTGGCCCTGTGCATCCAGTTTGTGCGCTCCGGTTTTCGAGCAGCCCCAGTAACTGACTTTGAGCGCAGGCGCATGGACCACGCTGCAAATCGGTTTGCCGTGATCGATCAGGGCGATATTGACGGTGAATTCCCCGTTTCGCTTGATGAACTCCTTGGTCCCATCCAGGGGGTCAACCAACCAGTAACGGTGCCAGCCCTGGCGGACTGAAAAAGCGGGCATGCCGCCTTCTTCGGACAGGATGGGAATGTCCGGGGTCAGGCTTTGCAGGCCATCGTGAATGATCCGATGAGCCGCGAGGTCGGCCTGGGTCAGCGGCGATTCATCGGCCTTGTGCTCCACTTCAATCGGCCGATCATAGATCTTCATGATGGCTTCGCCGGCGCGCTCGGCCAGGGCCTGGAGGGTTTCGAGTTTGGGGTAGTCCATGAGTATTCTGGCGCTTCGCTGCGTTAATTGAGTAATTCTTGGCCGCGAACGCTACCATACTCACATGATGAGGTCGCTGGATTGGTCGCGGATCGACACCGTACTGCTGGATATGGATGGCACGGTGCTGGATCTGGCATTCGACAACTATTTTTGGCTAGAGCACGTGCCACAGCGCTGGGGCGAGCCCCGCGGTCTGGAAGCGCCTGCCGCGCTTGAGGCCCTGATGCCGCATTTTAGCGCGCATCGTGGGAGCTTGCGCTGGTACTGTCTGGATCACTGGAGTGAGCTGCTGGGCATGGATGTCGCCGCGCTCAAGCGCGACTGCCGTGAACGCATCGCGATACTGCCCGGCGCGGAACGGTTTCTGCAGCTGGTGCAGGACTCCGGGCGGCGCCTGTTGCTGGTGACCAACGCGCATCCTGACAGTCTGGCGGTGAAGCTTGAACAGTGCGCGATCGGCGACTACTTCGAAGCCATGGTCAGTTCTCACCAGTTGGGTCTGCCCAAGGAAGACCCGGCATTCTGGTCGCGCTTTGCCGCGGAGTATCGCGTGGAATTGTCGCGCAGCGTGTTTGTCGATGACAGTGAAGCGGTGCTACACGGCGCCGTCGCGGGCGGGGTGGCGCAGGTCTGCGGCATCCTGGCGCCGGATACCTCAATTCCGGTCAAGGCGCCGTTCGGGGAATGGCCGCATGTACATGCATTGAGCGAGCTGCTTGCCGATCCGCAGTAGCGCAAACGGCGCGCTCTAACTAGCTGCGTCGCCGACGTTGTCCACCGCCACCGCCGGATCAACGGCTGAATCTGCTGTTCTCGGC
>JBFJVB010000236.1:0-3541 GCA_041624435.1 Oceanococcus sp.
GAGAGCGTAGAAGAAGAAAACGCCATCGACCTCACGCCGATGCTCGATGTGGTTTTTATCATGCTGATCTTCTTTATCGTGACGGCCACTTTCATCAAGGAAGCCGGCGTGGAGGTGGACCGCCCCCTGGCGACCACCGCTGAACGTCAGGATCTGGCCAATATCCTGATTGCGATCACCGCAGAAGATGACATCTGGCTGGATGGAAGCCGGGTAGATGAGCGTGATCTGGCCACCATCATCAAGCGACTGCACGCGGAAAACCCGCAGGGTTCGGTGGTGATTCAGGCGGATCGGGAATCGACCCACAAGAAGCTCAAGGTGGTGATGGACGCCGTGCAAAAGGCCGGTGTAGGACAGGTGGCGGTCGCCGCAGACAACGAGGTTTAGAGCTTGAGCATGGCTTGGGCGAAGTTTGGATCATGGGGTATTTCAGGTCACGCCCTGGGGCGTGACTGAAACGGGAGACAGTGGGAATGATGTACAAGTTGATGATGGGGGCCGCCTTGCTGGCTTCGACCGCCGTGGGTGCTCAGAGCGTACGCGACATGCTGGGCGAGGGCGAAGCCTGGCTTGTCGCGCAGCGCGAGTCGCAGCAGCGCGTCGATCAGTACGATGCCAAGACCGGCGATACCGAGGCCGAATATCAGCGTCTGTTGCGCCAGATTGAAGGCCTGGAGGCCTACAACCGGCAATTGCAGAACCAGATCAACGCTCAGGACGCCGAGATTACCCGGACCGATGACTCCATTGCCAAGGCGACCGAGGTGGACCGGCAGTTATTGCCGCTGCTGATCAATATGGTCGAGACCTATGCACGGCTGGTCGAAGTCAGCGTGCCGTTCTTGCCGGCGGAGCGCGATGCGCGGGTCGCCTTTCTACGTGAAACCATTGATCGCGCCGATGTGGCCGCGGCGGAAAAATTCCGGCAGGTACTCGACGCCTATATGGCCGAACTGGCCTACGGCAATACCATCGAAGCCTATACCGATACCATTCAGACCGATGGCGGCGAGCGCGAAGTCAACGTGCTGCGGCTGGGCCGGATTGCGTTGTTCTACCAGAGCGCTGACCGCCTGCACACCGGGTACTGGAATGCGGCGAGTGGCGCCTGGGAGAACCTGGGTCCGCAATTCCGCAACGGCGTGTATCAGGCCATCCGAGTGGCCAACAAGCTGACCGCTCCGAGTTTGCTCAGTCTGCCGCTGCCCCCACCTCAAGATGCCCAGAGCGCCCGGAAGCAGGGAGCCCAGGTGGATTCCGCGGTCCTGGCCCTGCGCGGAGCGCTGCAATGAGAGGGCTGATTTTGCTGCTGGTTCTGCTGCTGGGCTGGCCGGCCTATGCCCAGATCAGTTCGGAGGACGCTCTGTTGGAGCAGGTGCGTACCGGCCAGGTCGGCAACCGGGCACAGGAAGCGGAGCAGTTACGGCGGTTTGGCCGTGCTTCCGCCACCGACCGCGCCGCGTTGCTCAAACAGGCGCGCGAGCGGCGTGATGCCTTGCAGGCCGAAAGTCGTGTTCTGGAAGAACAGGCCCGCCAGAATGACAAGCGTTTCAAGGAGAAGATCAGCGCCCTGCGCGCCGAGATGGGTTCGAATGCGGCGATGTTTGGCGTGTTGCAGCAATTATCGACCGACCTCATCGGGACTTTCCGTAATTCCCCGACTTCGCTGGATTACCCCAATCGCGAAGCCTGGCTCACGCAGTTCATCGGCCGCATGGAGAAATCCTCGGAGATCTTCACCATCGAGGAACTCGAAAAGCTCTGGTTTCTGCTGCAGCAGGAAATCACCGCCAGCGGCAAGATCGTGCGCCTGAGCGCCGAGGTTCTGGGTGAGAACGGCACCCGGGAAGATCGGGCCGTGGTGCGGGTAGGCAAGTTTGGTCTGATCACCCGGGATCCGCAGCCGGCCTACCTGGGCTGGCAGGCCAGCAGCCAGCGTGCTTCGATCCTCAAGCGCCAGCCGGAAGGCGCTGCCCTGGCGCAGATCGGCGACTATCTGTCCGGTGGCAGTGGGCCCAAAGCCCTGGCCATCGACCCCACGGCAGGCTCGCTGCTGAACCGGCTGGTGGATGCCCCGTCGCTGTCTGATCGCATCGCCGCCGGCGGCCTGATCGGAAACCTGATTCTGGTGCTGGGGGCGATCGGCATCAGCATTGCCATTTTCAAGTTGATCAGCATCCTGATTGTCAGCGCCAAAGTGGCGGCCCAGCGCGGTGATCTGGGAAATCCCAACAGCAATAATCCGCTGGGCCGGATGCTGAAAATTTACGAAGACAACCAGGATGTCGACACCGAAACCCTGGAAATGCGTCTGGGCGAGGCCATTCTGGAAGAACGACCCAAGATTGATCGCTTTGTCGGTACGATCAAGGTGATTTCGGCGGTTGCACCGCTGATGGGGCTGATGGGCACGGTCATCGGCATGATTGCAACCTTCCAGGCCATCACCCTGTTCGGTACGGGCGATCCCAAGACCATGGCCGGCGGGATTTCACAGGCCCTGGTGACGACGGTTGAAGGCCTGACGGTGGCGATCCCGACGGTGCTGCTGCATGCGCTGGTCAGTGCCCGGGCCACCGCGCTGATCAACACCTTGAAGCACCAGACTGCGGGGCTGATCGCCGAGCGGATGGAAGCTCGCGCGGCGCAGAACGCCTGAGGCGCCGGCCATGGATCAGATCCAGTTCCTGCTGTCGGACATCGCCTTTCAGGTGGACAACTTCCTGCTGTTGGGGGGAGATGTCTTGCTGCTGATCGCGGTTACCATTTTTGCCATGTGGGCGTTCATCACCGAACGGGCGCTGTTCTTTTATGTCCGCTACCCGGGGAAGGTCAGGCGTATCCGGGCGTTATGGGACGCGCGACAGGACCATCACAGCTGGCAGGCCCACCAGATTCGCCTGGCCTTGCTGAATGCGATGCGGCAACAGACCCGGGCCTATATCAATACGGTTAAAACATTCGTGGCGATCTGCCCCCTGCTTGGCCTGCTGGGTACGGTGACCGGAATGATTGCGGTATTTGATGTGATGGCCAGTGCGGGGATGGGTAATCCCCGGCTGATGGCCGATGGCGTGGCCAAGGCCACCGTGCCCACCATGGCCGGCATGGTCGGCGCCCTGTCCGGGGTGTTTGCGATCTACTGGCTGGAGTGGCAGGCCAAAAGCCGGATTGATGATCTGGCTGATCATCTGGATACCGAACAAGAGCAGGCCGCATGAGAAGTTTTCTGAATGAATCGGATAGCGATGCGGTTGAGTCCGAGATCGATTTGACGCCCATGCTCGACGTCGTGTTTATCATGCTGATCTTCTTCATTGTCACCGCAAGTTTTGTAAAGGAGGCCGGTTTCGACGTGAACCGGCCACCGCAGACCAAGCAGCCACCCAAGGACAATGAAGTCAAGAACATTCTGGTGAATGTGGCCGAAAACGGCCAGCTCTTCATCAACAGACGGCCGGTTGACGCCGGGGCGCTGACGGCCAATATCAAGCGCTTGCACGCCGAAAACCCGAAAGGGGCGGTGGTTATTCAGGCC
>JBFJVB010000237.1:0-3520 GCA_041624435.1 Oceanococcus sp.
CCACCGGACTCGATCCGCTGACTTCGTTTGCCGGCTCTGAAACCAATGTGGGGGTGCTGGTCGAACTGGGCGCGCTGATCAACCCGGGCCTTAACAGCATCGCTGGTTTCGAAATCGAAATCCCCAGTGGGTCACCAGACGCATCCGCCCTGGGCAGCATCGTGGTGTCCACCTATCTGGACGGCGTGGCCACCGGAGAAAGTTTTGATGCCGGCGGGCCGGCCGATCTGGGCGGCACAGTTGGCGGAGGCCGATTTCTGGCCGGTTTTGTCCCGACGACGGCCTACAACGGCATCGATATCAGCTTTGGCGGCGCCCTGGCTCTGGACTCCGATGAAACGGCCTTGATCTATGATGTGTGCAGCGCCGCTAGCGCGCCAGCGCCCTAACTGATTGCGATTTGACCCCAAAGCCCCGGCTCAGGCCGGGGCTTTTTTATGCGATGGGCCACCGAGAGACCCGAGCCATCTGATCCAGGCTCAAGTTTTGCGCCTGAGCCATGTTAATTTCCACCCATGACTCCGGAACTCACCCTCACCGCTACGGAACAGCAGGCCCGCGCTCTGCGCCGGAACTACAACTGGGCACAGAAAGAACAGGGCCGGTCCGCCTGGCCGAGCCCGGCCATTCTCAGCATAGGCCGCTACATTCGCCAGGCCTGGCTGGCCAGCTGGCCTGAACAACATCTGCTGTCCCCCAGTCAGGAGTTGCTGCTGTGGTATCAGCTGATCAGCGCCGATCCGCGTGGACAGACACTGCTCGCCCCTCGCCAGCTCGCCCGCCAGCTCGCCAACAGCTGGCGCACCGCCTGGAACTGGCGGATCGACTGGCAGTCTGGCCCACACTGGAGCGAAGAAGAGCAACTCTTCGCCCGCCTGGCCACTCAGTACAGTGCCCGCCTGCAAGCGCTCGATGGCGTGACCAGTGCCCAGTTGCCCAGTCAGTTCATTGCCCGTCTGAATGATGGTCAGATTCAGGCCCCGGCACTCATCCGCTGCCACGGCCTGACCGACGCCTCTGAACCGGCGGCCAGGCAGGTCTGCGACGCGCTGCAGCGTGCCGGCAGTCGCCTGGAACACCTTCCGGCCACTGGCCTGGAATCGCGGCTTGAAGCCCGGCTGTGTCCTGACCCGGTCAGCCAGTGGCAGACGATCGGCGCCGAGATCGCTGGCGCACTGCAAACCGCACCGCAGCTCCGCATCGTCGTCGCGTTGCCGCAGGTGCAGGCCGAACGCACCCTGATCGAATCGATCTGGCGCGATATGCTCGCGCCCTGGCAACTGCACGCGGACGATCCGGCCACCCCGGCGCCGTGGCAGTTTGAGGCCGACGGCAGCCTCGCGGATCAGGCGGCCGTCCAGGCCGCCTGCCAGTGTCTGCGGATGCGCCTGCGCGACAATTCCTTTGCTGCGTTCGCAGCACTGTTGCTGGACCCCCTGCTGTTCGACGCCGCCGCCCGCGGCTGGACGGCTCAGATCGAACGCGGCCTGCGCGAACGCGGCCCCCATCTGCCGCTGGAGGACATCCTTCAGCTGCTCCCTGAAGCCGCCCCTGTCACGCTTAAGGCACGTCTGGGCGGCTATCTCCAGACCGTGCGCAGCCAACCCTCACGGGGCTCGGCCCTGGCCTGGCTCGAGCATTGGCGAGCCTGCTGGGCGGCCATCGGCTTCCAGCCCTCGGGGCCGGACTGGCCCCTGGGCGAGGAACTGGAACAGGCCTTGCTCGAATTTTCCCGGCTCGACTCCTTGCTTGGCGCCGTCCCCCAGGCGGAGGCGCTGTACTGGTTGCAGACCATTTTGCGCAATACCCGCTACAGTCCCCGTCAGACGCATCATCAGGCGATTACCCTGTGTGAGCCGGGCAGCGCTGCCGATCTGCCTTGCGACTGGCTGATTCTGGCTAATTTCAGCGGCCGCCGCTGCCCTCCCGCAGCTCGCCCCGACCCTTTCCTGAACCTGAGTGCGCAGATCGAAGCGGGCTATCCCGCAGCCAGTGCGGCAGGTCAATTGCAGCACACCGAACACTTGCTGCACCGGCTCCAGGGCCAGAGCCCGCGGTTCAGCGCCTATTGCTGCCTCAGCGATGAGCAAGGCGCAGCGGACAGTCCGAGCCCGCTCCTCACCCTGCCCTGGCAAACAGCGGACGATACCGTCCCGACCGCTGCGAGTGGGGTCAGCGCGACGTATCCGGATAGTGATCCAGTGCCCCCCCTGGACCCGGCGCGCGCACCGGCGCTCAAGGGCGGCACGCGCATTGTGCAATCGCAAGCCTATGCGCCGTTTTTTGCGTTTGCTCGCCATCGCCTGGAACTCAAGGCACTGCCGGAGCCGCATCAGGGCCTGCCCGCCAATGCCCAGGGCAACTGGATTCATGCGGTGCTGCAGAGCTTCTGGGAAGCCCATCGCAGCCGCGCGCGCCTGCTCGAACTGAACGACGCCGACCTGAGCGAAGATTTACGCCGGCGCATCGCCGCCACCGCGGAAGCGCATCTGCCCGCCCGCCGTTATGGCCAGGAACTGCAAACCCTGGAGTCAGACCGCATTCTGCGCGTATGCCGGGACTGGCTTGAGCATGAGCGCCAACGCCTGGACGACTTCACGGTCATTCACTGCGAAACCCAGGTCGAACATCAGCTGGATCTGCTGTCGATGCGACTGCGCATCGACCGGATCGACCGCTGCATGACGCCAGCCGGCCCCCGCTATCTCATCATCGACTACAAGACCGGCAGTTCGGTGCAGGAGAAGCATTGGGATGTGCAGCAGTTTTACGAGCCCCAACTGCCCTTGTATGCCTGCAGCGACGGCTTGCGCGAGCGGGGCGTGCCTCAGGTGGATGGCATCTGCTTCGGCCATGTCGTGGAACGCCACCCCGCTTTCGTGGCCAGCCTGAACTGGCGGCGCTGGCTGGCCCGCGAGGATGACAAGGAGTTCTTCGTCGACTGGCAGCAGACCCTGCGGACCTGGCGCCTGCATCTGGACGCTCTGGTTCGGGATTTTTGCGCCGGGGGCAGCACAATAGATGCCAATCATGATTACCGCCGCGATTACGCGGTCGCCGACCTGCTTGCCCTGGTCGATACTCTGGAGCCGACCGACGATGCCTGATCAGGACGCCCGCATCCAGGCTCTGGACCTGAGTCACAGCGTGTGTATCCGCGCACCCGCGGGCTCGGGAAAAACCGGTCTGTTGATCCAGCGCATGCTGGCAGCCCTGGGCCAGGCCACCTCACCCGAAGCGGTTCTGGCCATCACCTTCACCCGCAAGGCAGCCGCCGAGATTCGTCACCGTCTGGTTGAGGCGCTGAGCCTGGCCGAGCAGCCGCGACCTGGCAGCGATGAGCACGCCCAGCGCAGCTGGGACCTGGCCCACGCCGTCCTCGCCCGGGATCAGCAACTGCACTGGGGTCTGCGCGACAACCCCAATCGGCTGCGCGCCACCACAATCGACGGCCTGAACCGCGAATTTGCGGCACGCATGCCGGTCCGGTCCGGCCTGGGCAGCATCCCCGAACCCGCCG
>JBFJVB010000238.1:0-3510 GCA_041624435.1 Oceanococcus sp.
CAGCAAAGTCACATTGAAAACCTTGGTGTTGGACCCGATCTGAAACAGCGTGTGGGCGTTCACCTCAACACCGGACTTCAGATTGGCCACCCCATACCGGGCGGAGTCGGTGATCTTGCCGTCGCGATAGACGGCCACCGCGCCACCCGGAACATCGTGCCTTTCCAGAGCCTGTTGCCACTGTTGAGCGAGATTCATTTGTTCGTCCTTACTGATTCCGCGGCTTCAAGCACGCGCAGAAAATTTCCGCCGAGAATGCCGCTAATGGCCTCCCGGGTGTATCCCTTGTCCAACATGAGCTGGACCAGTTCGGGATAGCCCTCCGGCGCCCAGGCCTCGCCGCTGTAGAGCTGGGTGCCTGAGGGATCCGGCATGTAGTCGCAGGGGCCAGGCATGTAATTCCAGACCGGCGTCATATCGGCCAGGTAATCGCTGCCGATTCCCACATGCCGAGGGCCAAACCCTTGCACCACATAATCGATATGGCGAAACAGCGTTTCGCTACGCGCCGCCACATCACCGAGATATGCCCCAATTCCGACAATCCCGATCACACCGTCAGTGTCCACACAGGCCTGGATCTGCTCGTCATCGACATTGCGGATGTGCTCGCTCAAGGGGCGTACACCCGAGTGCGAATAGATCACCGGCAATGTCGAAAGCGCCGATGCCTCCAGGGCGGACCGCCGCCCGGTATGGCTCAGATCCACCAGCATTCCAAGCCTGTTCATCTCGCCGATCAGGCGCCGGCCAAACAGACTCAGGCCCGCGTTGGCAGGCTCGGCGCAACCATCGGCGACCAGACTTCTGCCCTGATAGGCGAGCAACATATGGCGGACGCCGGCGGCGTAAAACTCATCGACCCGCCCCAGATCCGTTTCAATGGGCAGCGTGTCCTGAATATTAAGCTGCACCGCCAAACGGCCAGCCGCCTGTGCGGCACGAATCGAGGCCACATCCGGCGCCCAGCACAGCCAGTCCTCGAAGGCTTCGGCGAATTGCTGACGAAAACGCGCGATGGTTCTCAAGCTCCCCTGGTAGCTGGTCGGAAAATCCTGAACCGTCAGGGATACGCAGTTGATACCCGACTGCCAGAACCGTTGTAACAGCGCTTCGTCCCAGTAGTTCTCCAGCCAGGGGATCGTGGCATCCAGAATCAGGGATTCATCGATCATGTCTTGAACGCTGCTCATCACTGGAAGTGGTAGTTCAGCTGGACGCCGTAATGCGGCGGCCTGGCCCTGGGCGCACGGTCGGGTGTAGACGGCGCCAGCAGGCCTTCGTTGTCCAGCAGATTGCGTCCGTAGGCGTAAAACTGCCAGCGATCGCCTTCCAGGCCGATACGCACATTCGCCATGCGGATGGGATCGGATTTGCGAAAAATGCCCTGGGTGCGCGAGGTGTACTCCGAGACGTCCTGGAAGTTGTAGTCCGCCCGGGCCATCATGTTCCAGCCACCAAACACCGGTCGGCTGTAGGCCGCGGCAAATGAGTACTGCAACGGCGGCACCGCATCGACCGGATCACCGGCAAACTTGTCGTCCGTGGTGGTCACATATTCGGTGTCGATGTAGGCACCAGAATGAATCAGCTGCAAGCCTTCCAGTGGCGCCAGTGTAATGATCCAGTCGACACCTAAACCATGCGTATTGCCCGCGTTCGCGATGCTGGTGAGCAGTTGCGAGCCCTGCTCCTGGGCGATGACTTGAACATCTCGCCAGTCGGTATAAAAGACCGCACTTTCCAGCGTCAGCAGACGATCCCAGAAAATCAGCTTGCCGCCAATTTCATAGCTGTTCAGCGTATCCGGCCTGTAGGTGGGCGTGACGCTGTCATCACCTTCGATCCGCGTATTCGCACCGCCAGAGCGAAAACCCTGAGAATAGGTCACGTAACCGAGCATGTGATCGACAAAACCCCAAAGATCCTCGGGTCCACGCAAAGATAAAGTCAGCCGCGGCGTAAACGCTGAAAAGTTCAGTCGATCCTGGCTGTCGGTCGACTGGGCATACACTTCCCCGGTGATGTCGACATTCAGTTTTTCGCGGAAATAGCGGGCGCCAATGGCCATGTTCAGCCAGGGTGTCCAGTCGTACTCAAACTGTCCGAAAATCGATGTCACCGTGGAATCACTGAAATTCTCGGTGTCGGCCAGCACGATATCGGCGCCCTCGACGGTGTTGATCGTTCCGGCAACACGCACCGTCTCTTCCTGCTTCTTGAGATACAGACCGGCAGTCCAGAAGGCTTTTTCCAGGCCCACGCTGTTCAACCGCAGTTCGCTGACGAAGCTGTCATTGGCATCAGCAATGACGGTGGGAATCCCGTCAATGGTCTCTGTCGCCAGGTCTTGCAAAGGCCCTTCAACGGGGCCTATGGCCGGCAGCGTCATACCCAGAACAGCACGCCCAATCGCCTCGAGACTAAAAGAATCCACCGTGCCCTCACGGGCATCAAAAGTGGCAGTTAGCTCACGGGTGAAATACGAATTCGTGAACAGAACATCTGCCCAGCCAAACGAGCGGTTCAAATCGAGACTGTAGGCCTGACTGGCGTCATCGATGCCCACAGGTGCCTTGTCCCGCTGGGTGTAGTTCTCATCGGCGGCATTCGAGCTGCCCGCATCAATCGCGCCCGCAAGCACCATGAAACTGGCTGACCACTCTTGCGAAGGCTCCCAGAGATAACGCAAGCGACCATTCAGTTTCTTGTTGTAGTTGTCGTTGGGGCGATTCATCTCTTCCTGGTCGATGAAGCCGCCGATATCGCCGTAGCCCAATACCAATCGGGCGGCCTGATCGTCGGTAACCGGCACGTTGAGGGCGAAATTCGCTTCAGTGCTGGCATCGCCGCCATCGGTCAGAAAGTACCCGCCCTGCCCCAAAAACTCCCAACCGGCAAAATCAGGCTTTTTGGTCAGCAGCTTCACCGTGCCGCCCATGGAACCCTCGCCGTAAAGCGTACCCTGAGGCCCGCGCAGAATTTCCACGGAAGCCAAGTCAAAGGTTGCCGCATCGGGCTGTGTATCGGCGAAAGATGTGAGTGAAATATTGTCCAGCTGATAGCCCACAGTGGCCTTGCCGAAGGTCGATGAAATTCCGCGGATTTGCAGATTCTGAACGCCCGGGCCGCTCTCCGAAACAGTGAAACCCGGCGTGGCGGCAGCGATGTCAGACAGGTTATCCGCCCCCATGTCCTCCAGCGCATCACCGCTGAATGCGCTGACCGACATCGGCACTTCGTAGAGGGGCTGTGCCCTTTTCTGGGCTGTGACGACGATCTCCTCCAGCTTTGCAGCGTTTTTTGGCAGGCGGAGCGGTACCCGAGGCGTTTTCTCTTCTCCCAAATCTATGGAAGGCGTAACGGCCTCTTCACTCGCGCTGGAAGTGCCGGACTGCCCTCTATCCGCCGGTTGAGCTGTTCCAGAGTTGTCATCCGCGCTATCCGCCCGATCCTCGAGCGCTGAGTCGTCCTGAAACAAAGCGTCCAGCTCATCTTGCGCACCCGCAG
>JBFJVB010000239.1:0-3479 GCA_041624435.1 Oceanococcus sp.
GAGCTGTGTCAGTACTCCGGCTGAAGCCCGGCCATTGTAGGAGCGGCTTTCGCCGCGAATGGGCTTTGGGGTTTGGTTTGGCGCTGATTCGCGAGCGTGCGCTCGCTCCTACGGGGGGGGCGGTTTTACCCGGCCGTTGTAGGAGCGGCTTCAGCCGCGAACGGGCCTTAGGCAATCACCCCACTGGCCCGCAGGGCCTTGAGCTGCGCGGCGCTTTGGCCGAGCAATTCAGCTAGCACCGCGTCGCTGTGGGCGCCGAGTTTCGGTCCGGGCCAGTCGGTCCGGCCGGGGGTCTGCTCCAGTTTGGGCAGGAGCGCGGGAATGCTGAATTCGGCGCCATCAACGGTGACCGGCTCGAACAGGCCGCGGGCCTGGTAATGCGGGTCTTCGAGCATGTCGGCGACGTTGTAGATCGGTCCGACCGGGACTCGGGCCTGCTCCAGCCGGGCGATGACTTCCGCGGCCGGGCGCTGGCCGCACCAGGCGCTGATGCAGGCATCGATCCGGGCCTCATGCCGGACCCGGCCGGCGTTATCGGCCATGGCCGGGTCATCGGCATGCGCAGGCTGGCCAATGGCCCGCATCAGGCGTTTGAAGATCGAATCGCCATTGCCGCCGATGACGACGAACTTGGCATCGGCGCAGCGATAGGTATTGGTCGGCACGATACCCGTCACCGTGGTGCCTGCGGGTTGACGCACCACCCCGGCGCCGGAGTATTCGGGCACCACCGCCTCGAGCAGATTGAACATGGATTCGTACAGCGCCACATCCACCACCTGGCCCTGGCTGCGGCCGCGTAGCCGGCCGGTCAGGGCCAGCAAGACCCCCATCACCGCGTGCATCGCCGCCAGGGTGTCGCCAATGGACAGGTTCGGCCGCACCGGCGCCTGATCCGGAAAACCGTTGAGGTAACGAAACCCGCTGAAACCTTCGCAGACCGAGGCGAAGCCCGGTTTGTGGGCGTTGGGTCCGGTTTGACCGTAGCCAGAAATCCGGGTGTAAATCAGCTCCGGTTGCCTGGCCTTGAGGGTTTCCGGGCCCAGATTCCAGTCTTCCATCACCCCGGGACGAAAATTTTCGATCAGGACATCGCACTGCGCGCTCAGTTCGCGCACCAGGTCTCGACCCGCGGCCTGTTTCAGATCCACGCAGACCGATTTCTTGTTGCGCGCCAGGCTGTACCACCACAGCGAGGTGTCGTCTTTCAGCACTCGCCAGCGCCGGATGGGGTCGCCGCCCGGCGGTTCGATCTTGATCACCTCGGCGCCGAAATAGGCCAGCATCGCGCCGGCGAAAGGTCCGGCGAGCAGCTGGCCCAGTTCCAGAACGCGGATGCCGTCCAGTGGGCGTGCCTGAGTTGTCATGCGCGGTGCTCGGATGAATTAAAGTAAGGGCTCATTGTCCTGCCCTGGCGTCGACATGCAAGAACCCCGAATCATTGGCCACCGCGGCGCGTCCTGGGCGCGGCCGGAAAACACCCCGGCGGCGTTTGATCTGGCTCTGGCCGAAGGCGCGGATGGGCTGGAGCTGGATCTGCAGCTCACCAAGGATGATCAGGTCGTGGTCTTCCACGACAAGACCCTGTCCATGCTCGGCATGAAGCACCGGCGCATCGCCCAGTACCGGCGTGACGAACTGGCCGAGCTCGATGTGGGCTCCTGGTTTGCGCCGGAGTATGCAAACCAGCGCATCCTGGATCTGGACCAGGTCCTGGAGCGTTACGGCCACCGCACCGACCTGTATCTGGAAATCAAACCGGTCGGGGAGCTGCGCCGTCCGGAGCGGGCCCTGCGCCTGGCGCAGATCGTGGCGGACCGGGTTGCCGCGCATCCGCACTTGCATCGGATCTATGTGCTGAGTTTTTCCGATCAGGTTCTGGCTCAGGTGGCCCACAGTCAGGCGCATTTGCGCTGTGTGCATAATCTGCTGCAGCCTGAAGAACTGGCGGCGATCGATGCGCCGCGCCTGCAGGAGCTGTATGCGATCTGCGTGGATATCCGGCGATTTTCACCGGCCGATGTGGCGCGGGTGCATCAGGCCTGCAAGCATCTGTTCAGCTACACCGTGGATTCGGTCCGGCACCTGCGTCGGGCGATGGATTTGGGGGTGGAAGCGGTGATCAGCAATATGCCGGGTCAGGCGCGGGAGCGCTTGCGCCAGCTGCCGCCGCTGGAAGCTCCGAACTAGAAGACGCCGGCTTCCAGGCCAGCGGCCATGGTCATGCCCAGTTCCTTGGCGGCGCTGATATGTTCCGGTTTGGGCCGGCCGCGGCAGATCAGCGGTTCGCAGATTTCCTTCAGGGCATAGCCATTCAGAATCCGGTGGATGGCGCTGGCGGCGCCGCGGCCGTCGTTGCTGGCGGAGATGAACATGGCGTAAGGCCGCCCCGCCAGCTTGCCTTCGACCGCGTAATAAGTGCGATCAAAAAAATCCTTCATCGCCCCGGACATGTAGCCGAAATTTTCCGGGGTGCCGAGCAGAAGGCCGTCGGCCCAGAGCAGATCATCGGCGCTGGCGTCATAGGCGCGCAGAAAACGCAGGCTGATCTGGTCGATGTCGGGGTGTTGGGCGCCCTCGCGTACGGCTTCGGCCAGGCCTTGGGTGTGGCTGGTCTGGCTGTGGTAGACAATCAGCAGATTGGGCATGGCCCGATGATCGCACGTCGCCGGACGCAGGCCAATAAGTTGTGCCGGGGGGGCTAGATCGCGGCCGGTTTGGCCAGCGGTGCGCTGACGCGCTGCGCCTGGCGTCGGTCAATCCAGTTCTTGCCGGCGATCAGCAGTCCCAGGCCCAGAAACGCGCCGGGTGGCAGAATCGCCAGCAGCAGACCGCGGTAATCCGCGATCAGGACGATTTCCCAGTTCCGGGCGATCGGTCCGAACAGCAGGTGGGCGTCGCTCAGCAGCGTGCCCATGCCGAGAATCTCCCGGCCGGCACCCAGCACCACCAGGCACAGGGCAAAGCCCAGGCCCTGGGCCAGACCATCCAGGGCCGCCAGGGGGACGGTGTTCTTGGACGCGAAGGCTTCCGCCCGGCCAATGATGCTGCAATTGGTCACGATCAGCGGAATGAAAATGCCCAGGACGCGATACAGCTCGTGCACGTAGGCGTTCATCAGCAATTCGATGGCGGTCACGATCGCGGCGATGACCATGACAAATATGGGGATGCGCACTTCCGGTCGCACCCAGTTGCGGATCGCCGACACGGTGACATTCGAGGCGATCAGGGTCGCCAGCGTGGCCAGGCCCAGACCCAGGCCGTTGATCACCGTGGTGCTGACCGCCAGCAAGGGGCATAGGCCCAGCAACTGGACCAGCCCGGGGTTGTTGCTCCACAGGCCCTTGACCGTGATGTCCTTAACGCTCGCCATCGGCAAAGATCTCCTGCTGGTTCTGGCTGAAGTACTGCAGTGCGCCGTGTACCGCCTTGACCACCGCGCGGGGCGTGATGGTGGCCCCGGTCAGCTGGTCGAA
>JBFJVB010000240.1:0-3334 GCA_041624435.1 Oceanococcus sp.
CTGCGCACGCCCGTCGCCGAACGGGGCGAGAATTTCTCCGGGGGCCAACGGCATACGCTGGCAGTGGCGCGCGCGGTGTTGGGCAATCCGCAAATCGTCCTGCTGGATGAGCCCACGGCGCCGCTTGATGGCACCGTGGAAAAACGCCTGATTGCCAATTTCAAGGCCTGGCTTCCCGGCCGCACCGCCGTCATTGCGACCCACCGTCTGCCGGTCCTGGAACTGGCCACCCGGGTTATCGTCATGGATCAAGGCAAGGTGGTGATGGACGGCGAGCCCAAAGAGGTTCTGGCCAGGCTTTCCGGGCAAGCTCATGGGTGAGACTTTCGTGGTCCGTCGCTGGGTGATGCGTAGCGCAGTGGTCGCCCTGACAGCTTTACTGATCTGGGCGAATCAGGCTGAGCTTGATGAGATCGCCCGGGGCAATGGCAAGGTCATTCCGGTTTCGCAAGTGCAGGTTATGCAAAGCCTGGAAGGTGGACTGCTCAAAGCCTTGCTGGTGCGTCAGGGCGATGTGGTTGATGCCGGGCAGATTGTGGCCAAGATCGACGATACGCGATTCTCATCCAATCTGGATGAACTGAAATCGCGCCGCGCCGCCCTGGAGCTTCGAGTCGCCCGTCTGTCTGCCGAGGCACTGGGAGCCACTGGTTTTGTCCCCCCAGCGGAGGCCGCCCGACTGCAGCCGGAACTCGCTGAAACCGAACTCGCGGTGTTCAGCAGTCGTTTTCGGGAACTCCGCGACCATGTGACGGGATTGCAAGAAAGCATTCGCCTGGCCGAGCGCGAACTCGCCCTCAAACAACCCCTGACCCGAGATGGCACGGTTTCCGAAATTGAAATCTTGACGCTGCAACGCAGCATTGCAGACTTGCGGGTCAGGCTGTCGGCTGCCCAGAACGGTTACACGGCGCGCGCCTCGGGCGAACTCGCGGATGCCAAGGCCGAGCTTGACCAGTTGCGCGAGAGTTTGCGGGCGTCTTCAGATCGCGTCGCGCGCACCACGCTTACCGCTCCGGTACACGGCATCGTCAACCGCATTCACATCAATACCGTGGGCGGTGTCATCCAGCCCGGCGCGGATATCATCGAGATCGTCCCGCTGGAGGATTCCCTGCGGGTGGAGGCGCGTGTTTCACCCGTCGATATCGCGTTCATCCATCCTGGGCAACTGGCCACCATCAAGATCACGGCCTATGACTTCGCGATTTACGGTGGCATCCCGGGTGAAGTGGTGTTTATCAGCGCTGATGGCATCGAAGATGAGCGGGGTGAGTACTATTTTTCCGTTCACGTGGTCACCAGTGGCACACTGGCCGACAAGCAAGGTCAGATTCTGCCGATTACGCCAGGCATGACCGCCCAGATCGACATTCTGACCGGGCGTAAAAGCGTGCTCGATTATCTGCTCAAACCCATCCGGCGCGGCCTGAGCAACGCATTTACGGAGCGCTAGATACGGAGCGCAGTGCGCCCCGACTCAAACGTCTGGGCGCGTCCCCTGCCCGGCCTCAAGCGTGATGTCATCCGCAGGCAGGCCCTGCATCCAGCGCTCAAACGCCGCCTGGATGCCTCGCTCCAGATCGGCGGCGAAGCGCTGACTATTGAACAAAGGGTGAGTTGAGCTCAGTTCCCCGAGCTGGGCATAGATCCGGGTGCGCAGGGGGTCTTGACTGTTGCCGAAAGCCAGCGCTTTTTCCACGTAAAGCGCCGGGGTTTGAGCAATCATTTCGTCCAGGCCCGCAGCCGACAACAGGCTGCCCGCCACCCGTGATGCAAAAGTGCTGCCGACCAGCGTCAGCACCGGGCATCCCATCAGCAAGGCATCGCTGGTAGTCGTGTGACCGTTATAGGGAAAGGGGTCCAGGGCAAGATCCACCAGACGATAGCGTGCCAGATGCGCCCCTGACTCCCGAATCGGGGCGAAAATCAAGCGTTCCGGCTCCACGCCGCGGCGGACGGCTTCCTGGCGCAAATTGGCTTCACCGAAACGGTTATAGGCCAGGAGCCACAATACGCTGCCGGGCTTGCGGCGCAATACTTCCATCCACAGATCGAATACGGGCGGGGTGATCTTGGCTATCTGGTTGAAGCAGGCATAGACCGTTCCAGACGCAGGCAGGCCGGCAGACCGCCGATCGGGCAACGGGCTGGGGTCCGCCTGGCTGGCTCCGTTGAGGAAATATGAAACGGGCATGAACAGGCCCTTTTCCGAATAATGCTTGCGTGCGTCTGGCGGAATCACGTACTGATCCGCGACCATGTAATCCACAAAGTTGGCCCCCATGGTGCCCGGGCAGCCCATCCAGTGCATTTGCACCGGCGCCGGGCGCAAGGCCACGATTTGCGGCCGCGCGAACTGGGTGTAACCCATCAGATCGATCAATACGTCGATCTGGTCCTCGCGAATGCGTCTGGCGATATCCGTGGCCGACTCTTCCAGAACATCGACAAAATGCTCCACGCCCGCGGCGATGCGTTGTCGCAGGGGGTCACCGTCGTTCACGCCATAGGAATACGCGAATACTTCGAAACGGGCCCGGTCGTGCGCCGCAAACAGATTGGCGATCAGGCGCGCCATGGGGTGCGCTCTGAAATCGGCGGATAGGTAAGCGACCCTGATTCTTCCCGCCCGCCGTTGTTCAGGTCGCGGTGGCTCACCGATCAGGTCGGGCGCCACCAGTTGTTCGATCCGCGCCGAAATTTTCCGGGCTGCGCGCAACAGCTCGGCGGGATCTTTACACAGGAAATACAGCGAAAAGGGAGGAATGATGTGCGCCGGTGAGGCCACGGCTCGGCGCAATGCCTGAACCGGGCCATCCAGATCTGTCCAGGCCGCGATCTGCTGGCTTTGATGCACGTATTGGTCCAGGGCCTCGGCGTGATCGGGACGAAGTTTCCGACATTGTTTCAAGGCCCGAAGCGCGCTCTTTTGCTCCCCTGCACGCACCAGAATCATGCCCAGACTGAACCAGGCGCCCGCGTGCCCCCGATCATGGCGCAAGGCGGCTCGATAGGCTTCATGGGCTTGCGGATAGCGCCGCTGTTCTTCCAGGGCCCGACCCAGGAAGTGCCACTGGTTGGGGTCGGCAGGCCGGACCTTCAGTGCGCGTTCGGCAGCAACCGCGGCCAGGGGGTAGGCCCCACGCTGGAAATGCAGCGCGGTGAGATTGCACAAAGCATCCGCGTGCTTCGGGTCCGCCGCAAGAATTTGCTCATACTGGCGCTGCGCCTGATCCAGATTACCGGCCTGATGATGCCGTGCAGCCTGCTTCAGCAGCCCGTCGTGCGGCGGAGGTGCCGAACTGCTCGGCACCTCCGCTTCAGACATGGC
>JBFJVB010000241.1:0-3225 GCA_041624435.1 Oceanococcus sp.
GGTTGCCATCGCCGGCATTATCCGGATCCGTCACCGCGCAGGTTTCGGTTCCGCCCAGGCCGGTCAGCGGATCCAGCACGGGGGCCAGTTCACAGCCACCGCCGCTCTCGAAAGCCGTGACCGTTCCGCTCTGGTAGATACTGCAGTTCAGGCCACTGATGTCGTCGCCGGGCTGCAATGCGCTACCACCGCCGCCGCCACCGCCACCGCCGCCGCCGCCACCACCGTCCCCGCCGGGAATGCCGCCATTGGCGCTGCAGCCGGCAAAGGCTGCAGCGATCACGCCGCTCATGAGGATTTTCGTTAAGTCGTTCATTTACATTCCCTTGTCAAGGCAGTCCTTGAACCGTTCCTCAATTTTTGATCCGCAATTCGACACGGCGGTTGCGCTCACGGCCTTCCTTGGTGTCATTGCTGTCCACCGGCTCGGATTCGCCGTAACCCACGGCACTCATGCGGCTTGCATCGATGCCCTTGCCCACCAGATAGGTCATCACGGATTCAGCCCGCATCTGGGACAGGTGCTGGTTGTAGGCATCGCTGCCGACGCTGTCGGTATGTCCGGCGATTTCGACCACCATTTCCGGGTAGCGCGCCATGATGTCAGCCACGGCGACCAGAATCGTCTTCGCATCCGGACGCAGGCGATCAGACGCGGTTTCGAAAGTCACGCCGTCCAGGCCAACCACATTGCCCAAGGGGCAGCCACTGCCATCGACGCGCACGCCCTCGGGAGTACCCGGGCATTTGTCGCGGTTATCAACGATGCCATCGTTGTCCGAGTCAGCCAGACCGTCGCCGGGAATTTCAACGACCTTGACTTGTTCGATCACTTTTTCGATGACTTTGGGTTCGCCATAGAGCGGGAATTCGAAGCCCAGGCCGGCCTTGTAATCCGAGTAGCTGGTGGCGAAGGCGTCGTACAGGTAACGGACTTCCAGACGCATCTTGACGCCGTACTTGTTCAGGGGGCCGCTGACCAGACCCAGGCCGGCATTGGCATACCAGTCATAGTCGTCCTGATCTTCCGGGAACACATCGTTATACGCAGCGCCGGCACCCAGCAGGACAAACGGCGTCAGACCGGAGCGATCACCCAGGCCGTAGAGGATGTCCAGGCCGACTCCGGCCCGGTAATAATCGGTGCCATTGTTGGCGCCGGTTTCGATGAAATCGCCGAACAGCGCCAGCTCCAGCCCAAAGCCGCTGGCTCGCTGCTGTCCCAGGATCAGATGAACCCCGGCGCCGTCGTCGATACTGGTGGCGGCGCTCCGGTTGCGGTCTTCGTCGAACTGGGAATAGGTTCCCAGGACGCTGAAATAGGTGGAGCGGTCTTGGTCATCTTGTGCGGCGACCTGGCCGCTTACTGCGATCGCGAGCGTGGTCGCTGCAATCCATCCCTGTTTGCCCATGTGTGTAACTCCCGGTGTGCTCTTGAGTATTGATTGAAAAATTTGTTGGCTAACGGCCTGTGCTCCGGACGACCGGATCACCGATGTCTGCGCGCTCTCACCCTTGCGCAATATAGGCGTGTTCGGTATGCGATTCAACAGCCGCAGCCTGGAACCGGCTGTCCCAAGGCGGCTGGCTTGCCGATTTGATGAGTCTTTGACGGTTCCCGGTGCTACCAGATCCTGACCTGCTGCTCGGGGCTGCGATACAGCCCATCCCCAGGCTTGACTCCAAAGGCCTCGTGGAACAGCGGCAGATTGGCAACGATGCCGTTGCAGCGATACTCGCTGGGTGCGTGCGGATCGGTCTTGAGCCGGTTGATCAGGGCTTCTTCGCGATACAGTCGCCGCCACACCTGGGCCCAGCCGATCAGCAGGCGCTGGGGTCCGGTATAACCATCCAGCACGGGGGCATCACGACCCTCAAGGGCCAGCGCGTAAGCTTTGGCCGCAATCGACAGTCCACCCAGGTCGCCGATGTTTTCCCCTACCGTGAGTTCTCCATTGACCTGATAGCCCGGCAGCGGGGAGTAGGCGTTGTACTGTTCGATCAGCTTGCTGGTGCGTTGTTCGAATCCGGCCCGGTCGGCTTCCGTCCACCAGTTGCGCAAGCGGCCATCGCCGTCATAGCGGCTGCCCTGGTCGTCGAAGCCGTGGCCAATCTCGTGGCCGATCACGGCCCCGATGGCGCCGTAGTTGACCGCATCGTCGGCTTCCAGGTTGAAGAATGGCGGTTGCAGTATGGCTGCCGGGAAGACGATCTCATTGGCCAGGGGGTTGTAATAAGCATTGACGGTCTGCGGTGTCATATGCCACTCGGTCGGATCGATCGGCTGGCCGAGCTTGTTCACCTGGTCCTGGTGAGCGAACTGCCTGGCCCGGCGGATATTGCCGACCAGGTCATCGGCCAGGATCTTGACGCTGGAGTAGTCTTTCCATTTGTCCGGGTAGCCGATTTTGGGGGTGAACTTCTCCAGCTTGTCCAGAGCCTGAAGCTTGGTTTCGGCACCCATCCAGTCCAGGTCCTGGATGCTTTGGCGATAGGCGGCGATCAGATTGCCGACCAATTCGTGCATGCGTTGCTTGGCCCGTTGCGAAAAGTGCCGTTCGACATAAATCTTGCCCAGGGCTTCACCCAGATGATCTTCCACGGCCTGCACCCCGCGCTTCCAGCGGGGGCGATTTTCGGTGATGCCGTAGAGCGTTCTGCCGTAGAAATCGAAATGGGTTTCGACGAAGTCGGCGCTGAGGTAGGGCGCGTAGCTGCTCAGCAGACGCAGGCGCAGGTACTCGCGCCAGGTTGCCAGGGGAGTGGAGCTGATGGTCTCGCCCAGGGCGGCGAAGTAGCTGGGCTGGCGAATGACGACGGTGTCGATATGGCGGGTGCCGATCTCGTCCAGGTAGCGCTGGAAGTCGAAGCCGGGGCTCAGGGTATTGAGCGTGGCCAGCGCATAAGGGTTATAGGTTTTCTCCGCATCGCGATTGGCCACCTTGGTCCAGTGTTGGGCGGCCAAAGCGGTCTCCAATGCAACAATACGCTGGGCCTGTTCGGCGGGCGCGATGGTGCCCGCCAGCCTCAGCAGGGAGGTCACGTAGGCCTGATAGGCCTGACGCAGGCTCTGGAACTTGGCGCCTTTCTCAAAGTAGTAGTCGCGATCCGGCAGACCGAGGCCGCTTTGGCTCAGATACAGCGTGTACACATCGGGGTTTTTGGCATCCGGGGCGATGTAACCGGACACCAGGCCGCTGACCCCGCGTCGATCCAACTGCGCGA
>JBFJVB010000242.1:0-3216 GCA_041624435.1 Oceanococcus sp.
GCCGCGCGCATGGTGCTCTCGCTGACGATCAGCTGCACCCCGTACTGCTTGGTCAAGCCCTCCAGCCGAGAGCCCAGATTCACGGCGTCACCCAGCACCGTATAGGCCACCCGGAACTCCGAGCCCATATTGCCGACATGCATGGTGCCGGTATTGATCCCCACACCGATCTGCAACACCGGCCAGCCCTTGGCCTGGAACACCGTGGCCAGCTTGGCCAGTTCCCGGTTCATTTTCAAACCCGCCGCCACCGCATTCTGCGCATGTTTCGGATCGGCCAGCGGGGCGCCCCAGAACGCCATCACCGCATCGCCCATGTACTTGTCGATGGTGCCGCGGTACTGTTGGATGACGCGGGTGATCGGGGTCAGGAACTCGTTCATCAGCCGGGTCAGCTCCTGCGGTTCCAGGCCTTCGGCGATGGAGGTGAAACCGCGCACATCGGTGAACAGCACGGTCATCTCCCGGCTTTGGCCTTCCAGAGTCGGCCGCACCGCACCCCGGTTCAAGCCCTTGGCCACATCGCTGGGAATGTACTGACCGAACACCTTGGCCAGATCCGCGCGGCGCCGCGCCTCGCGGGCGAAACCAATCAGAAACTGTATGGAAAACAGCAGAATCCCCAAGGCCATGGCATTGGCAATCGGCAGATCCAGCCCCTGTTGCCAGGCGTACATACTCAGCTGGTACAAGCCGATTCCACCGCCGAGCAGGAGCATGACCCCCAAGGGCAGAATCAGCATGCTGGCGCCGGTCACGAACAAAGCCACCAGAATCAATCCCAGGGTTTCCACCCCGCGCAGATACAGGGGACTGGCCTTGAGCGTGCCCTCCAGCATGCCTTCGATCATATTGGCATGCACCTCGACTCCAGCGAACCTGGAGCCGACCGGAGTGGAATGCATATCCGGCAAACCGGCGGCGGTGGTGCCGACCAGCACAATCTTGTCGAACAGCGCTTCAATCGGCACCTCACCGCGAATCACCTCAACGAACGAATAGTAATGGAAGCTGCCCATGCGTCCGCGAAACGGAATCAGCGCGGTGAGCCGCTCATCCAAGGGCAGTAGCCGTTCCCCGAGGCGCAGGCCTTCGAAATGGCGGCTGTCGCGCACCAGCTTCGAGCCCTGCTGGGCAAACACCAGTTCGAGCGGGGCGAAACCCAGTGCCGCGCGGACCACTGCGAGCGCAAAGGATTCGTACAACTGACCTTCGAACTCCATCAGCAGGGGTTGCCGCCTGATCCGGCCGTCGGAATCCGCACTGGGATTGCTGACAAAACCGGCGCGCACCCCCGGCTGCAGGAAATCGTCCAGAACACCGATGTAACCGGCCGCCTCGACGAACCGCAGATCCACCTCGACCAGCGCGTCCTGAGCCAGTGCCGGCTCAGGCAGGCTCGCCGTCGCAGCCGGTTCACCCGCGGCCAGAAAATCCTTGAACACATAACCCAGGACCACATTCCGCCCGGCCAGACTCTCCACCAGCAAGGCGTTGTGATTCCACTCGACGCGCTTCTCCTCCAGGGCCGCAGACAGCTCCGGCGAATCGAAGCGGGGATCCTGATCCAGTTCGGCCAGCACCTCCAGCGCACTTTTGGCGCCGGCGGAGCTGAGCAGGAAATCGAACCCCAGGGCCCGGATACCATAATTTTCGAACAGAATATTAACCAGCTCGGCGATCCGGGTTCGCGGCCAGGGCCAGCGCCCCAAGGCCTGCATACTGGCCTCATCCACGTCCACGATCACCACCCGTTCACTGGGGGTGTTCAGCAGACTGGCGCGGACCCGGGCGTCATACAACGCATGCTCCAGCATCGCCAATCCGGGAATCAGCCGTCCTCCCCAGACATGTCCCACCACCGCAGCGGTCAAAGCCACCGCCACCCACAGGCGACTGGTCCAGCCCTTGCTCATGGTGGGCCCAGCCGGTTACTGCTGGACAAAAACAGCCACTCCGCCAACCCGGGTGCCGGCTGACTCCAGGCGGTAGGCGAAGCCGCCCCCGCCGGCCACGGCCGGATCAAAATCGGCGCCGTTCTGCACAAAACCGGCAAACTCACCTTGCCCGGCCGCCTCGCCAGCGCGCACCGTGGCGAAATCACCCGAAAACAGATTACCCTCACTGAGCAAACCATTTCCGTCAGCGCTCCAGTCCACCTGAGCGATGCTTAGCGCGACGCTGGCAGCCACCGTCGACTGCTCGAAATCAACCTGCAAGGTGGCACTGCCCAGAACCCCTTCGTGACCCTGATTGTCGGTCGGATGGGTTCCGCCAATCAGCACATAGTCCACCGTGCCCGTCAGCGGCGTGGCCAGCATCGAGCTGGCCTCGCCGTCACCGCGGATCGCGTTGGATACCAGGGCGTGCAAGGGCGCATCGGCCAGGTCAAACTCCCTGAACGTCGCCGAATCCGAACCCTCACCTGAATCCCAGCGCCCCCAGGTGATCCCGGTGGCCGGATCGGTTTGCTGTCCCGGTAAAGAGCCTGCCGTGATCGCGTCCAGCGGATAGACTGAACTGCCATCCTCCCGACCAATCTCGCGTAAATAAATCACCCGTTCGAGCGCGCTGTGCTCTGAAAGCAGCACGCCATTCGACAGCGCCGGCGCCGTCATGCCGGCCCCGTCTCCCGCGGTCACCCCGGCAAAGCTCACCAGATAGTCTTGTGCGCGGACGGGTTGAGGGGCTGGCATAGCCGGGGCGGGCGCTCCCACGGCATCAGGCAACACCAGATTCAGCGAACTGATGAGCGCCCCTTCCGAGGCCTCGCCGGCCGCCTGCAAGGTCTCGGGCAAGGTGGCGCGCGAGGCCCGGGCGCTGGCGCCGCTGGCCTTGCGCAGCAGGGCTTTGAGCCGCTGCGCGGCAAGGTCTTCCTGGGCGTTCTCATCCCGGCCCTGCGCCTTGGTCCGGGAAGCGCTCAGTTCGTAACGCTCCCCGGGGCGCACGCCGACCAGGCGCCCATCATCCAGGCGAATCTGGGCAAAACCCTGATGGGCCACCACGGTAGCAACTTCGCTACCGATTTCCATGCCGCGCCGTAGACGCTGCGTCTGACCGCCCACCGTCAGCGTCACATCGCCTTTGGCGAATACCACCAGCGCAGCCGCAGCCTGGAACGGCCATAGCCCGGCCAGGAGCAATACTGCGCAAAGAATGCGAATTCTGGGCATGGCTATATCCTCCATGTCAGTCCGAGAGAATACAGCTCGCGCC
>JBFJVB010000243.1:0-3215 GCA_041624435.1 Oceanococcus sp.
GACGAGGCCACGCGGCAGCCTCACCCGGCCAGCTGGTGCCCCCGCAAGCGACAAGCAAGCCCTTGGGGCACTTGATCTTGGCGCCGGGGCGTGTCACACAGGAACGCGCAAGCCGCACCAGACCAATCGCAGCCAGGAGCACTCCATGATGCCAGCCACACCCAGCCATGGCGCAGCCGCCAGATCAGGACAACGGGTCCGGATCCTGGAGTTTGCCGAAAATCCCCTGCAAGGCGTGGATGACAACCTGAGCATCGCGGACCAGGCCCCGCCCGATCCCGGTAGCTTGAAAGCCGATGATGTGATCATCGCGGTCAAAAGCGCTGCGGTGGGCTGGGTCGATCTGCTGATGATCAGCGGTCAGTATCAGCATCTGCCACCGTTGCCTTACACCCCCGGCCTGGAGTACAGCGGGCAGATCGTCTGGGCGGGCAGCGCTGTCGATCCCCAGGCAGGCCAGGTTGGAGACCGGGTGCTGGTGGATGGCTTCGTTGCCGGTCCACGCTCACCAGGGGATTACCAGCAATACGGCGGTTTTGCCTCCTACGCGGTGGCCCCCGCCGCAGCCCTGCGCAGGATTCCGCACGGGTTTTCCCATGATCAGGCCTGCAATCTGCTGGGCAGTTATGAAACCGCATACCACTGTCTGATCGCCTGTGGTCAGCTTCAGGCTGGCGAGACCGTACTGATCCACGGTGCCTCCGGCGCCACCGGGCTGGCCGCCGTGCATATCGCGAAAATCATCGGCGCCACGGTGATCGCCACCGGTCGTTCGGATGAGAAGCTCAAAGCCGTCCAGGCCCAGGGGGCGGATCACATCATCAACTGCAGGCCGAGCGGGACGCAGCAGGGTGTGCGACGCTTTCGCGATGAAGTCAAAGCGCTCACCCATGGGCGCGGAGTCGATGTGGTCTATGACGGCGTCGGTGGCGACATCTCGCTGGAGAGTATGCGCTGCGTCAGGTTTGGCGCGCGCTTTCTCATCGTGGGCTGGGCATCAACCCCTTTCGTGGCCCGGGGCAAAGGTCAAAGGGGCGCGCCCCATGCCAATATGCTGCCCACCAATCTGATCATGATGAAAGGCCTGAAGGTCCTGGGTTGCCCGACCGTCATTTCCACCCAGCATGACGCCCGTATCCGCACCGAGCGACTGCGCAACATCATGCAGTGGGTGGAAGACGGTTTGCTGAAACCTCATGTGTCCCACCGTTTCCCGCTGGCCGAGGTCAGGCAGGCCTTGAAGGCGAAATGGCGCGGAGACATCATCGGTGGCTGTGTGGTGCATCCGCCTTCAGTGTGATGGGGCCGGTGCTTAGCTTGCCGCCTCCAGTTGCACCCGCAGGCCGGCCACCAGCGTGGCCAGGCTGGCGTCGATGGCCGGGGTGTCCATTACGGCGGCGGTGCTGTTGAAGCGCTGCAGCAGCTTCTGCGCCTCAAGCTGGTTGTCCGGGTGCAAGGCGCTGGCCGGGTCGAGTTTTTCCAGCCCGCTGTGCAGCAAGGCCGCGCCCATACTGATCTGAACCACGGCGAAAAAAGCCCGCAGCGCCTGTGCGTCGCTGAAGCCGGCGGCAACCAGCCTGTCGACACAGCGGTTCATCACCACCAGGCCCTGATGCGGCACCTGCAGGCTGCCCAGCAGGCCGATCCACATCGGGCTGGCGGCCTGCGCTGCGTACATTCGCCGGCCCATGTGGATCAGCCATTGATCCCAGTCCAGTGAATCCGGCGGTAGCACCTGGGCATCGCGGATGAAGTCATCGAGCAGCGCGCTCAGCAGGGCATCCTTGTTCTTGAAATGACGGTAGATGGCCATCGGCGTCACTTTCAGTGCGGCCGCCAGACTGCGGATAGTCAGTCCCTGGGCGCCGTGCTGGTGCATGATGGCGCCCGCCTGGTGCAACACGCGAGCCTTGTTCAGGCGGCGTCTGGCTGGCGTGGGCATCCCGGTCAGGCAGCCTTCAGCTTGCAGTGAAGCTTGCGCGGCCCGGGCCCAGCCTCATGCTGCCGCGCCACGGTGTGGGCAGTGGCCCAGTCGGGCGGCCGCCGGCGCGGCGGTCTTCGTCGCGGGTCGGTCGATCCGGTCAAAGCGGATCGGCAGTTCCAGCAAGGTGCGGGTGAACAGGCTGGCCACGTGTGCTGTCGCACCGGCCAGGCGGATGTTTTCGGTCCGCCTCAGCAGTTCATGCAGCATGATGCGAATTTCCATGCGCGCCAGTTCGCGTCCCAGACAGGCATGCAGGCCGTAACCGAAAGTCAGGTGGCGGCGTCTGTTGTCGCGTTGCAGATCGATCGTGTCGGCGGTATCGCCCCAGAAGCGCTCGTCCCGGTTGCCCGAGGCCCACAGCAGAAAAACCCGGCTGCCGCGGGGCAGGGCCACGCCGTGCAGCTCGGCATCCTGGGTGAGCAGGCGGAAATGCCCCTGGAAAGCCGATTCCAGGCGCAGGACTTCCTCGATGAAATTGTCGATCAATGCCGGCTCGGCGCGCAGCTGCTCCTGCAGCTGGGGGTTTTCGATCAGCAAGCGCAATGCATTGCCCAGCGTGCTGGCGGACGAATCGCTGCCAGCCAGCAGCAATTGCAGGATGATGCTGACCGCTTCTTCATCGGACAGCGGATGCTCCGGATCCATCGCGGCACGCATCAGGCCGCCGGCGATATTCTCCGGCGGCGCGCTCTTGCCCTGCAGATAGCGTTCCCAGCAATACTGAAACAGCTTCAGGCTCTGCGCCGAATCATTCAGAAACTCGGCGCGCGAGGTCGTTCCTGCCAGCAGCCGTATCGAATGGGAGCAACGCTGCTTGATCATCGAAAAATCCGTTTCGGGATGGCCGAGCAAGCGCATCGCCATCAGCATCGGCAGCTTCCACGCCGCGGCCTGCATGAATTCCGTCTCGCCTTGATCGATGAACTGATCGACCAGCTGTCCGGCCAGCGCTTCCACCTGAGGTTCCAGATCACGCACGAAATCCGCCGCGACAATGCGATGGGTCAACAGCTTTTGATACTTGTGCGCCGGCGGATCCTGAATTGCCAGCACATCCACCGGGGTGACGCCGAAATTGCGCCGACTGCCTTCGCCGGGCTTCTGCGCCGAGCGCGGCAGCAGGGCCTTGCCGAGCATTTTCTCCATCAGTACGCCGACGATATTCGAAGAATAGGCCTGGGTATCGCGGGCGATGTTCTGGATATCCGCGTAGCGGCTGATGCAATAGAAA
>JBFJVB010000244.1:0-3212 GCA_041624435.1 Oceanococcus sp.
GCAGCAAGCGCGCGGAAAACCGCGCCGCCCGGGCGCGAACCCGATGAGCGCCTGGCTGAACGAGGGCAGTGCCTGGCTGGTCTGGCTGGGGATCGGCTCCCTGCTGAGTTTTGTGCTGACCCTGGCTGTGGTGCCGGTCTTGATTGTCCGGCTGCCGGCCGATTATTTTCTGGCCGAAAAGCGTCAGCCGGTGGCGTCCGGCCACTGGTTGTTGCGCACGCTGTTGCGGGCGCTGAAGAACCTGCTGGGGGCCACCCTGGTGGCGGTCGGAATCGTGCTGCTGGTGCTGCCCGGACAGGGCCTGCTGACCATCCTGCTGGGACTGGGCCTGCTGGACTTTCCCGGCAAATACCGGCTGGAGCGCAGGCTGATCAGCCTGCCGCGACTGCGACACGGCATCGATTGGCTGCGCCGGCGTTACGGTCGACCGCCCTTGCAACTGGAGCCGGAGTCTCGCGCCTGAGTCAGAGGTCCGCCAGCACCGCCCGGGCGGCGTTGCGACCGGGCAGGCCGGTGACGCCGCCGCCCGGATGGGTGCCGGCGCCGCACAGATACAGGCCCCGGATTGGGGTGCGATGGTCGGACCAGCCCGGCACCGGTCGCAAGCTCAGCAGTTGCGCGGGGCTCATCGCGCCGTGAAAGATATTGCCCCCGGTCATGGCAAACTCGCGCTCCAGATCGACCGGGCTCAGGACCTGACGATGCAGGACGGTGTCGGCAAAGCCGGGCGCATAGCGCTCGATTTCCTGCAGGCAGCGCTCGGCGAAGGGTTCGCGCTGCGTGTCCCAGTCGCCTTCGGCCAGCCGGTAGGGGGCGTACTGCACGAACAGCTGGACGATGTGGTGTCCGGCCGGGGCCAGGCTTGAATCCACCGCGCTGGGAATGGTCATTTCTATCAGCGGGTGGGTGCTGGGGCGACCGTATTTGGCGTCATCAAAGGCCCGCTCCAGCGTGGCCATGTCGGCGCCGATGTGGATCGTGCCGCGATGCTGCGGGCCGGGGCTGTCCGCGCCGGGGCAGGCGCTGAAATCCGGCAGCCGCGAGACCGCCAGATTGATCTTGGCCGTGGCGCTGGCGTAATCGATGGCCTCGACCGCCTGCACGAAGGCCGGGGGCAGCGGGACCTTGTCCAGCAAACGTTTGAAAGTGATCTGCGGGGTGGCATTGGACAGCACCAGCGGCGCCCAGTGGCGGCTGCCGTCGTTGAGTTGCACCCCGGTGGTGCGACCGGTTTCGACCAGAATCTGGGCGACCTCGCGGCCGGTCCTGATCTGCGCGCCGCGTTCGCTTGCCGCGGCCTGCAGGGCCTGGGTGATTCCGCCCATGCCGCCGGCCACATAGGCCCAGGAACCGCGCGCACCACCGGCGTTGCCCATCACGTGGTGCAGCAGCACATAGCCGGTGCCGGGTGCAGACGGCGGCTGGAAAGCGCCGATGACACCGTCGGTGGCCAGGGTGGCCTTGAGCACTTCCGACTCGAACCAGTGGTCCAGGATGCGGCTGGCCGGGTCCAGCAGCAGGCGCAGCGCCGCCGCCTGTTCCGTGCCCAGGCGGGCCAGCGCGCCCCGCAGCTTCAGGGCCGCGAGCAGATCGCGCAGGCGACGCATGAAGGAGCGTTGCCGCCAGGCGCGGGGCAGGGGCAACAGCTCCGGTGGCGGAGCTTCCAGCACCGGTTCCAGGCACTGCGCGACGCGGCTCAGGAAGGCTTCGTAACGCGGATAGGCCTGCGCGTCGTGGAGCGAGAACTTGGCGATCTGTTCGTGGTTGAAACCGGGGTTGGCGCCGAGCAGCAAATGGCGTCCGTCCAGCAGCGGGGTGAAAGACGCCGGATCGCGCGTCAGCACTTTGTAACCGTGCCGGACCAGATCCAGATCGCGAATCACCTGCTGCGATAACAGACTCACCAGGTAGCTGCAGGTCGAGGCCCGATAGCCGGGCGCCAGTTCCTCGGTGACGCAGGCGCCGCCCACCTGCGCACGCCGCTCCAGCACCAGGACGCGTTTGCCCGCCCCGGCCAGATAGGCGGCGGCGACCAGCCCGTTGTGACCGGCCCCGACAATGATCACGTCATGCTGCTGATTCATTCGCAGGTTTCCCTTCCTTGTCCGAGCGCCGGATTCCGGGTGTGCCGGTGCCCGCCCAGTTTGCCACGGGGCCGGCTGTCGTTGCGCGGTGGAGCGGGGTCATTACACTGGACGTTTTGGCGCCGCGCACACGGCCCAGGGGCATTGGAATCCACATGTTGAGTTTGATTGTAGCGATGGGGGAAAACGGTGTAATCGGCAAGGCGGGCGATCTGCCCTGGCATCTGCCCGATGATCTCAAGCATTTCAAGGCGGTCACGCTGGGCAAGCCGGTGATCATGGGGCGCAAGACCTGGGATGAAGTCGGCCGCCCCCTGCCGGGCCGGCGCAATATCGTCATCTCCCGCCAGCCGGATTTCACCGCCGAGGGCGCGGAAGTCGTGGCCAGTCTGGCCGCCGCACTGGAACGGGTCAGCGCCGCGCCGGAGGTGATGGTGATCGGCGGGGCGCAGATCTACCGTGAGGCCCTGCCCCTGGCGCAGACCCTGCACCGCACCCTGGTGTGCGGTGAGCCCGACGGGGACACCCGTTTCCCCGAGCTGGACTGGAGCTGCTGGCAGCTGGTCGAGGAAACCGCGCACCCGCAGGACGAGCGCCACGCCTATGCGCTGCGCTTCCAGCGCTTCGAGCGCATCCGGCCCGAAGCCTGAGCATGCTGCCTGGATTCATCCGTGCCGGCCTGACGACCCGGCGGTACCCATCACCGCCGCGTCGTCCCCGCCGGCGCGACCGATGAGTGCGTCGAATCGAGAGGTGCTGTGTGCGCTGGCCGACCTGCCGGAGCAGGGCAGCGCGCGCCTGAATTTCGCCGCGGACACCCACGGTCATGGCTTGTGCGTGGTGCGCCGCCACGGCCAGGTCTATGCCTATCTCAATCGCTGCCCGCATCAGCGCCTGCCGCTGGACTGGGTGCCGGGGCAGTTTCTGGATATCACTGGCGAACGTATTCAGTGCGCCGTGCACGGCGCGCAATTCAGGATCGAAGACGGCCGCTGCCTGGCCGGGCCCTGCCGTGGTGACCGACTGACCGCCGTGCCGGTGTACATCGACGGCGACCAGCTGCTGCTCTGAAGCCAGCGGCCCTGGTCGCCCTGGCCGCCGCCCCGGCCGCGCCGGCGCTCAGTTCAC
>JBFJVB010000245.1:0-3200 GCA_041624435.1 Oceanococcus sp.
CAGGGCTTCAATCGCCGGGCTGTTCATCAATACCCGGGCGACGGGGTATTTCCACAGCAATTTGTCGACCCCGTCATTGGGCCGGTACACGGTGTCCCCGACGCCGTCCGCGTTCATGTCCCAACCCAGGTAGTCGCTCCAGTAGTTGCCCCGGTCCTGGTATGACCATTCCTGCTGGCGGTTGGCCACGTATTTCACCTGCTTTTTGTTGCCGATAAACGCATTGCCAGAAAAGCGATTGTCTTCGGAACCGGCGGTCAGATGAATGCCCAGATCACTGTTGGCCAGCAGGTTGTCGCTGATCCGATTGAACAGGGAGTTGTAGATGAACAGCGCCTTGCCTGCGGCGCCCGTTACCGCAGTTTGTGAGTCAACAAAAGTCGAGCTCAGGCCGCTGCGCACGCCCTCGATGCGATTGTGGCTGATGGTCGAGTCGGTGATGTAATTCATCAATATCCCGTAATTGCGGTCGTTTTCCGAGCGGTTGTGGCGCACATCCAGATGCTTGGATTGCATCAGGGCGTAGCCGGTGCGGGTATTGCGGGTGTGGTTATGCCGCAGTTCATTGCTATAGGCATACATGTAATGGATGCCAAAGCGCAGCTCATGCAGCAGATTGCCGATCAGGCGATTGTGATGGCTGGATTCGATGTATAGCCCGTCGCGGACGCCAGCAATGTCATTGCCCTGAATCAGTGCACCCTGGGCACCGGACAGATGGATGCCATTGCCGCGATCCGAAGAGCGGAGTTCCCGCTGTCCCCGAATCCGGTTGCCTATGATCCGCGCATCGGGTGCGCCATCCAGCCAGATGCCGAAACCACCGCCATGCAGATGGTTGTCGCGAATCTCGACCTGGCCGGCGCCGGCTTCGATGAACACCCCGGCATCCAGGGTGCTCAGGTCCTGCCCCCAGTGCTCAATGCGCAGGCCGCTGATACGGACCCCCGGGGCGCGGATACGCAGGGCGTGTCCACGGCCGCCCGCGTCGATGATGGCCTGCGGCTCACCACGCAGGCTCAGCCTGTGAGAGATCACGAAATTGCCGGAGTACAGACCCGGGCCGAGGATCAGGGTGTCGCCGGTCGCCGCCTGGTCGATGCACCGCTGCAGGTCATCCTGCGGTGTCAGCGACCGCTCGGCCGCGAGCCCAGCCTGCTGCGTGGTCAGGAGTATCCAACAAGCCAGGGCGCGGCAGGGCCATGTCATCGGCCCGTACTCGCGGCTGCTGCAAGCCAGGGTTTGCGCATGCTCCTCGTCGACCCTCGCTGTTGCCTGAGCATGAACAGCGGCACGCCCGCAGGAGTATGCACGTGCCGCTCCACCCGCTTAGGCCGGCTCAACCAGCATTCTGCCGCGCATCTCCATGTGCAGCGCATGACAGAACCAGGTGCAGTAATACCAGTGCACTCCCGCATCCTTAGCTATGAAGGTCGCCGACGCGGTGGCCTGCGGACCAATTTCGAACTGGACGCCGTGATTGACCATCGCAAAGCCATGGGTCACATCCTCGACGCGATCCAGATTGGTGATCACGATGGTGACTTCATCGCCCTGCTTGACCCGGAATTGTTCCATGCCGAAATTGGGCGCAACCGAGGTCATGTAGACGCGCACCCGATTGCCGTTGCGGATCACCTTGTTGTCCTTTTCAAGCACCACGCCATCTTTTTCCGCCATGGCCCGGGTCGTGGCGAAGAACGGGTCGTCGCGCTGCCATAACTTGCGGGTCTTGACCTTGCTACGGTGGACGATCATGCAGTCATGCGGTTCGGCATAGGTCGGGCCATCGTGGATCAGTTTCATGCGCTCGCCCGAAATGTCGATCAGCTGATCATTTTCAGGATGCAGCGGGCCGACGGGGAGAAACCGGTCCTTGGAGAACTTGCACAGGGACACCAGATACTTGCCATCGGCGTCGCGGGTCTCGCCCATGGTCGTGTGGTTGTGACCCGGCTGATAGTGCACATCCAGTTTCTGGATGATGTAGTCGACTTTCTCGCCCTGGTAGGCGCGCACTGCCTTGGCCACGTCCCATTTGCATATCTGGCTGTCGATGAACAGCGTGGTGTAGGCATTGCCGCGACCGTCGAAGGCCGTATGCAGCGGGCCCAGGCCTAGTTCGACCTCGGCGGCGATCACGTCACGCGGCTTGATCTTGCCGGCAAACAGTTGATCGAACTTGTGGATGTCCAGCATGGTGACAGTCGGAGACAGCTTGCCGCTGGCTACGGCATAGCGGCCGTCAGGCGCCGTGTTCATGCCATGCGGGCTCTTGGGTACAGGGACATAGGCGGTGAGCTTGGAACCCTTGCGGCCGTTCAGGACGGGTACCTTGCTGGCGCCGGGAAGGGTGATGAAGTCACCGGCCTTGATCGCGGCTTCGATGCGCGGGATGCTGAAAATCACCACATGGTCACGTTCATTGCGCAGCGTACCCGACAGGGTCACCGCATTTTCCGAGTTGTAGCAGGTGGCGAACGCGTATTTGCCGCTGTAATCGGCGTCGGTATTATCCAGATTGCCGTCAACAATGACCTGGAAAGCCACCTCCATGGTCTCGGCGTCCAGTGCATTGAACATCGTGTAATACGCGTCGGTGTCGTCCATGCCGGTGCCATCATTGGGGTGTGGGATGCGGAACTCGGCGTTGCAGAACACGTACTTGGTGTAAGGCACTTTTTGCACGCGCAGGCCGTGAATCGCCTGCACGTTCGGGATCGTCGTGATCTTGTCCGTCTTCATGATGTCGCAGCGAATCCGCGCCACACGGCTATTGGACTTATCGTTGATGAAGACGTATTTGCTGTCGTACTTGCCGTTGGTCATGCTCATGTGCGGGTGATGCGAGTCACCTGCCATGAACGGCGTATGGCCGAGGATTTCCTTGCTTTCATTGGTGATGCCCCAGCCCGTGGCGCTGTCCATGTTGAAGACCGGAATGCGCATCAATTCCCGCATCGAGGGTAGCCCCAGAATTCGGACCTCGCCGGAATGGCCGCCGCTCCAGAACCCGTAGTACTCATCGAGTTCACCTGGTTGCATGACTTCATCGGACGAGGCTGCGGTGGCTTCATTGGTCCACAGCGCGGCGCCCAGGCCTGCACTGGTGGCACCGACTATGGCGGCGGTAGAGCCAAAAAAAAGCCGGCGGCTGAACTGCACATGTTCGCTGGCCGTGGCGTCGTCGGCAGCGAGGC
>JBFJVB010000246.1:0-3169 GCA_041624435.1 Oceanococcus sp.
CCGCGGCCGTAGAATCCGTGCTGGCTCAGACCTTTACCGATTTTGAACTGCTGATCATCGACGATTGCTCACCGGATCGCAGCGTCGAAATCTGCAAAGGCTACGATGATCCACGGATCCGGATCATCCCCCATGCGTTCAACCGGGGACTGGCCGGGGCGCGCAATACCGGCGTGCGCAATGCAGTGGGTGAGTATCTGGGCTTCCTGGATTCGGATGACCTGTGGGCGCCGGAAAAACTCGCCCGGCATGTCGCCCATCTGGATGCGGATCCGGAAATCGGCGTGTCTTTCAGCCGGTCCGCCTTTATCGACGAGGACGGCACCGATACCGGCTACTACCAGATGCCCAAGCTGACCGATATCGAGCCCGGTTACTACCTGTGCCGCAATCCGATTGGCAACGGCTCCGCGCCGGTGATTCGCAAGCAGGTCTTCGCCGAGATCCGCTACGACGATGATCTGCACGGCGAGCCCGAGGATTTCTATTTTGACGAGCGCTTTCGCCGCTCCGAGGATATCGAATGCTGGATCCGGATCGCGGTGAACACCCAATGGAAGATCGAGGGCCTGCCTGAGGCCCTGACCCTGTATCGCCTGAACGCGGGCGGCTTGTCCGCGCAGCTAAGCAAGCAGTTGGAGTCCTGGGAGCAGATGATCGAGAAAATTCGCGGCTACGCGCCCGATTTTCTCCGTCAGTGGGAAAACCTGGCGCGTGCCTACCAGCTGCGTTATCTGGCCCGTCAGGCCATCCGGCTCAAGGATGGGGCGGTGGCGGCTCAGTTCCTGCACCGGGCCCTGGCCTCGAGCTGGAAAATCCTCCTGCAGGAACCCGGCCGGACCCTGCTGACCGCGGGCGCCGCCTACGCGCTGTGGATCCTGCCAGTGAGTGTGTATGACGGTATTGAAGGCATCGCCCACCGGCTGGTCGGGGTGGTCCAGGGGCGGATCGTAAAGCGCCAGATTCACGAGGCGCGTGCCGGGGAATAACCCGGCCTGCAACTCATGGAACGCACCGAACTGTTTGATCGCACAGTGGCCCTGGCGCTGCTGCTGCTGTTATCGCCGCTCTGGCTGGTGCGCGCTCTGGCGGCTGGGGCCAGCGGGCCATGGCTGATCGCCGAGCCGCGGGTGGGGCGGGGACGGCGTGAATTCAATCTGCTGCGCTTTGGTGGCGAACTGCCGGGCGGGCGTCTGGCACGGCTGTTCAATCTGCTGCGCGGCGATATCGCCCTGGTCGGGCCACGGCGCTATACCCCTGCTGAAGCGGCCGCTCTGCCGGAAGATGCAGCGCAGCTGTTTTCGGTCCGTCCCGGTCTGACCTCGCCCGCGGGCGTGCGCCAACTGCTGGGCATGGACTATGAAGGCGAACTGGCGATTGCCCTGGACTGGATCGATCAGCGCAGCGTGCACGGTAATCTGGGCATTCTGGCCCGAACGCTGTTCAGTGTGCTGCTGTATGGCGGCAAACTGCGCGCGCCGACGGACACCCTGAATTTCTTCGGCCTGTCGGTGATCAATACCACGATGGATGATGCGCTGGACTGGATAATCCAGCGCGCCCAGGGGGAGCGCTGCACGGTGCTGCAGTTCGTCAATCCGCACTGCCTGAATGTGGCGCACAGTGACCGGGCCTATTATGCCGCGATGCAGGCGGCCGACCGGATTCTTCCTGACGGCAGCGGTATCAAACTGGGCTGTCGGATTCAAGGCAGCGCCTTGCGCGGCAACCTCAATGGCACGGACCTTTTCCCATTGCTGTGTGGCCGGCTGGAAGCGGCGGGTCTGTCCGCCTTTCTGCTTGGTGGCGCCCCGGGCGTGGCCCAGGCCACCGCCGATAACATGCGCGAGCGCTTTGCTGGCCTGAAAATAGCCGGCATCCGGGACGGCTTTTTCAGCCCGGACCAGCTCGCCCCGCTGATTCAGGAAATCAATGCTTCCGGCGCCGCGATCCTGCTGGTGGCGATGGGCGTGCCGCGGCAGGAGCTGTGGATCGAGGCCCAGCGCGAACATTTGCAGGTCGGCCTGGCGATGGGGGTCGGCGGCTGCTTCGACTTCTATTCCGGGCGCATTCCCCGCGCGCCCCTGTGGCTGCGTGAACTGGGCCTGGAGTGGATCTGGCGGATGTTGCAGGAACCCGGCCGGATGTGGCGGCGCTACATCCTGGGCAATCCGCTGTTTCTGTGGCGGGTCTGGCGCGATGCCCGGCGCCAGCGTGCAGCAGCCGATTCGGCAGCGCGCTAAACTCCCCCAATTGATACTCACAAGCAGAGGCTGAGTATGGCCGACAAGCCAGAATTTGAAGCACCCCGGGCGCGAATGGAGAAGAAGGCGCCTTCACCCAGCGTGACCGGTCAGGCGGACTCACCCCGCGCCCTGGCGGCGCGCCGCGCCCGCTGGCGCCTGCGGATCGCGTTCCATGCGGTGCTCAAGCGCCTGATGGACATGTCGGCCGCAGCGATCCTGCTGCTGTTGCTGGCGCCGGTGTTTGGCCTGGTCGCCTTGCTGATCCGGATCGAGTCCCCCGGACCGATCTTCTTCACCCAGATTCGTGTCGGACGCTCCGGCCAGCCCTTCGATTTCTTCAAGTTCCGTTCCATGTACATCGATGCCGAGGAGCGCAAGAAGGAACTGATGGCCCAGAATGAGATGGCCGGCGGGGTGATCTTCAAGATGAAGAATGATCCACGGATCACGCGAATCGGCGGTTTCATTCGCAAGTATTCGATCGACGAACTGCCGCAGTTGTGGAATGTGCTGCGTGGCGATATGTCTTTGGTCGGGCCGCGGCCCCCCGTGCCCAGTGAGGTCGAGGAGTACACCGTCAGCGATCGGCGACGTCTGCATGCCACCCCGGGCATTACCGGCCTATGGCAGGTTTCCGGACGCTCGGACATCCCGTTTGATAAGCAGGTCGAGCTCGATGTCGAGTACATCCATTCCGCCACCCTGTGGGAAAACATTCGGCTGTTGCTGAAAACCATCCCGGCCGTTCTGTCCGGCCGGGGAGCCTACTGATATGAGTGCTACTCCGAGTACCGCGGTGGTTTTCGCCGACCGACTGGGCCGGGAGCTGGAGCCCCTGTTCAAGGCCAGTTGCCCCGCGCTGCTGCCGATTGCGGGCAAGACCCCGCTGGAATACTGTCTGGACGATCTGGCCGAAGTCGGTA
>JBFJVB010000247.1:0-3147 GCA_041624435.1 Oceanococcus sp.
CGGTCGGGTGGATGGCCTGGTGCTGGGCGAAAATACCCTTGCGGCCAATATCGGCAACAGCATCAAGGTGACCAACCATCCGATTGGTGGCCCGGTTTTCACCGGCCCACAGATCCAGCCCTGGGAGTGCCGTAACGAAGACGCGGTCGACGCGCAGTGCAACCAGCCGGTGAGCTACCGTTGGCTGTATAAATCCAGCGACCCGACCTCCAGTGGCTTGCAAGCCTATGATCCTGAAAACCCAGCTTCTGATGTGGCCACCACGACCACCGATGACGGCCAATCCGTGCCCTTTATCGTGCGCGAGGAAACCGGTTATCAAGCGCGCGACAAGTACATCATCCTGACGCTTCACGACCCGGCCCAGCCCTGGACGCCAGCGCGGCCACAGGGACAATGGAATCGTCGTCTGCTGGTCACCCACGGCGGCAACTGCCGTGGTCACCACCGAACCAGCGAACCCAGACTCGATGACTATGCCGGCACCATTCCGGCCAACCCAGCCATCGAGCAGTCGTATATGACAGCCCTGGGCCTGGGCTGGTCGGTCCTGTCGACGTCTCAGCTGAACCTGGGCCACAACTGCAACCTGTCCTATCAGGCCGAGTCGTTGATGATGGCCAAAGAACGTTTCATCGAGCAATACGGCGAGTTGAGCTACACCGTGGGCACGGGCTGTTCCGGCGGTGCGATCACGCAAAACATGATCGCCAATGCCTATCCCGGCCTGTATCAGGGCCTGCTCACGACCTGCACCTACCCCGATGTCATGAGCACCGCCACGCAGTTTGCCGATTACCACATCCTGCTGCGTTACTTCGGCACCAACACCGACAATCCCACCAACACCACGGCGCGCGACGGCACGGTGTTTACCGTCGCCCAGCAAAATCTGATTTATGGCCACGCCAATGGCGTTGTGAATGCGTCTCTTGCCGACTCGGCACTGTTCGGGGAGGCGGTCAACCCGCAGTCCAGTTGCGGTGGGGTCAGCGATGAACAGCGCTACCACCCCGAAACCAATCCCACAGGCACCCGCTGCGACGTCCTGACCTTCATGCAGAACATCGTCGGCCCCCGCGATCAGTTTGATGCGAACGGGAACAACCGCTGGTCCGAGATCGAGCAGAACCTGGGTTACGGATTTGCTGGATTCCCGCTCGGCAATCAGGGCGTGCTGTACGGCCTGCTGCCCCTGCAACTGGGGCAAATCACCCCCGAGCAGTTTCTGGCTCTGAATGTAAACCTTGGCTCACTGGACCACGACCTGACGATCATCCCCGAGCGCCTGCAGCCGGACTACCCTGCGCTGCCCAATGCCTATCGCAGCGGCATCCTGAACACCATCGTGAACATGGATACGGTGGCCATCATCAACATGACCGGGCCTGATCCCGGCGCGGCTCACGACAGCGTGCACGGTTACTGGGTGCGCTGGCGCCTGGAGCGTGAGTTCGGGCATCGCGACAACTTTGTCCATTGGGGCGGCGCGACCGCGCTGATCGGCGATGCCAACTATATGAACCAGTCTCTGCTGGCGATGAAAGACTGGCTGGATGCGGTAGAGGCCGACACCAGTGATCGCCCCCTGGCTGAAAAGCTGGTGGCGAACAAACCCGCGGATGTGCAGGACCAATGCAACGGCGTTCCCGGCATGATGTGCCCTGAACAAGCCATGCTGGTGTTCGGCACGCCGCGCACCGAGGCCGGCGCCGACAAGCATGGGGATCAAGTGCAATGCCAGTTGAAACCATTCAGCCGCGATGACAACTTCGGTGCCGGCAACCTCACCTGGACCGAAGCACAATGGCAGCAACTCGAAGCCGCGCTGATGGTCAACGGCCAGCCGATGGTTTGCGACTGGTCCCAGCGCCCCTTGGAATGGCAACGCACCATTCCGTGGCTGCGCTATCAGGACAGCTTGGGCAGGATGATCACGGGCGGCACGCAAATGACCCCGGCCAGCTTCCCCAAGGGCTGGGCGAGCACCGCCTTTGAAAAAGCCTGGGAGCCAGGCTGGCAGCAGTAGCGGCCGCGCAGAGGCAGGCCGATGGATGATCTCAGCGGTTTCTGTCCATGCCTACCAAAGCTTTCGCAAGCGAGCCCAGCGCAAGCCCGCTTCGACATGGCCGGGGACCTGGGCCCATGCGGGCGCCCAATGCCCACACGGGCTTCGACACGCCCGTTCGCAGGCCTCAAGGCCTGATTTTTGCAGGCGCAGTCTCATCACTGCCCGCTTTGCTTATTGCCCCAGATACCGGATACGTAGCTTCCCATGACTCGATTATTGATTTCAGGCCTGTTGAGCGCGGCCCTGCTGGGCTGCAGCGCCGACTCGCCGTCACCCGGCCAGTCTGCTCGGGCGTCAACGCCCGGTGAGCTTGACCTTGAAGCCCGGCAATGCGTGCTGGACAGCCCGGCGCGCGCGGTCGGCGCCGGGCTGGATGCACCCAGCCTGGCGTCCAGCAACACGCCGCCCGACGGGCAGCCTGGCGCCGCCTGCCGGGGACGCAGCGATTTCCAGTTTGGCACCGCCTTGCATGACGTCACCGGGGTGATCGCGGACACGGCCAGCCCGGCCTGGGTCAATCCGCAGCAGGTCTTCAGTGCCTTGCACAGCCGTGTGTATGCGCGGGCCTATGTGATCGCCTCGCCGTGCAATGGCAAACGTCTGGCGTTCGTGTCCATCGACACCGGCCTGATGAGTTCGACCCTGCGCAATGCCGTGCTGGCCGAGATCGCCGCCGATGACAGCCTGGCCTCCCTGTACAACGGCAACAACGTGATGCTGTCGGTCACCCACACCCATTCCGATCCCAATACGGGCCTGGTTGGCGGCAACAATGGCCTGGCCGTCATCGCCGGCGGCACGGTGGCCGCGATCCGCAAGGCGCAGCAGAATCTGCAGGCCCATCCTGCGACTGGCCGCCTGAGCCTGTCATCCGGTGAATTGCTGAACACCAACATCAACCGCTCCAAACCCGCCTTTCTGAACAACCCGCCAGAGGAACGCGCGGCCTTTCTCAATACCCGCGCAGAGGAAGTGCAGGTCGACAAGGCCATGCATCAGCTGGAGTTCTACCGAGAAGGCGATCTGGCCGCTGGGCTGATCAACTGGTTTGGAGTGCACCCGACGGTGATCGGACC
>JBFJVB010000248.1:0-3097 GCA_041624435.1 Oceanococcus sp.
GGGTGGAGGTGCTGGGCGCTTTGCCGTTCAAACACAAGATCCATGCCACTGGCCCGGACCTGAGCGGCCTGGGCCATATTGCCGACACCCAGCACCTGCCGCCGACCCTGCTGCTGAATTATTCCCTGCCTCTGTCGGCAAATTTCCGGCCATATGCCGGGCTGGGGATCAATCACACGATCTTCTTCAAGGAGCGGGCTACCGACAATCTGGAAGCTGCCTTGGGGCCGTCAGAAGTGAGCCTGGATGCCTCCACCGGCTGGGCCGTGCAGGCCGGTTTCGACTGGGACATCAACAAGCATGAATTCTTCAATCTGGCGCTCTGGTACATCGATATCGCCAGCACGGCGACCATCGATTTCGACGGTGGGCCGGCCAGCGGTGGTGCCGCCGGCCAGACTGCGGTGGATGTCGAGGTGAATCCCTTCGTGCTGATGCTGGGCTTTGGCCACCGCTTCTGATCCGGCTGCGAGATGAAAAAAGCCCGGCGTACTGCCGGGCTTTTTGGTGATCATGCGCCGCCGCCAGCGGCGCCGGGGAGCCGGTGGCGGGTTATTTCGCGACGCCGGTCTCGAGATAATTGCCCACGGCCGTGAGCACCGCTTCCCATTCCTTGGGTGCGACGGTGTCGACCGGGTCGTTGCCGAAACGCACGCCGACCATGTTCAGCGATGGGGCTACGCTGACGCGCTGGTGCCCATAGCCTGCCGCCGTGTAGTTGCCGGATTCTTCGCCGCCCCAGTGGGGCCACATGTAGCCACGCGGGCCGCCGCCGTTTTCCTTGGCGTAGTTATGCGACGCGGCTACCCAGGCTTCGGGAACGATCTGTTTGCCATCCAGGCTGCGGCCGCCGTTACGGAACAGTTCCCCGAAGCGCAGCATGTCCCGGGTGGTGGCGAACAGGCCCATCGAGGCGAAGGTATTGCCCAGCCGATCGGTCATCACCAGTGCATCATCCTGCATGCCGGCGGGCTGCCAGATCTTTTCCGAAAGAATCTCCCAGTACGGTTTGGCGTAGATGTTCTCCAGCAGCCACGCCAGCATCTGCGCATCACCGCTGTTGTAGCGGTAGAACTCGCCCGTCGGCGAAACCCGCGTCAGCTTCAGCAGGTAGTCGTCGCGGCTCATGCCGTACAGGCCATTGGAATGGTAGTCGGCGCCCATCAGGACGAGCTGCTCAGGCTGGTGCACGGGCACGTCGACCCAATAGGTGCCGGATTCCATTTGCAGCAGATCTTCGATGCTGACCCCTTCCCACACCGTATCGGCCGCTTCGGGAATGTATTTCTTGATCGGGTCGTAGATCGAGTCGACCAGACCTTCGGCCACGGCAATTCCCACCAGCGAGGTGGTGACCGACTTGGTCACCGACCACATCTGGTGGCGGGTGTCGGGGTTGAAACCGTTCTGGTAGGCGTCGTAAACAAACTGGCCGTTGTGCATGAAGCCGATTGCATTGGTGGAACCGCTCTGCATGTACTGCTCGACCGTGCGGGTCCGGCCGTTCACCTCGTAGGTGAGCTGGCCCAGGTCCACCTGCGCTTCGGGCAGGGCGGCGGCAGCGGGGTTGGCCCGGACCACCTGGGTGGGAAGAATCACGATGACGATGGTGGCGTCCACCGGCAGCAGCAGGATCGAGAATTCACCGTCCATGGAATCCTCCATCAGCCGCATCGGCTGGTTGCCGCTCAGCAACAGGTCGGCGCGGGCTTCCAGCAGGTCCAGCAGCGGGCCGACGCCGGGGGTGAATTCGTGCGGGGTGGGGTAGTAGCGACCGACATGCATGGCGATCACATCACCCAGGCCGTCGGGCAGGGTCGACAACGCCTTGGCCACCTGCTCGGGGTCGGACGGTAGCGAGTACAGGCCGCTGCGCTCCACCATGTGCACCAGCTCCTCCACGAGGATTTGCCCTTCGTCCGGCGGCTCGGCCGTGGTGACTTCGGCATCGCGAAATTCAGCTGGATGCTGATTGACGCTTGCGCCACACGCGACAAGCGCGAGCAGGGTCACGACTGCGCCGGCAAGACGCCAGCAGATTGATGGAAGCATATGTTCTCGACTCCGGGGTTGGTATTGCTGTGCAGACGTAAATCACGCCAGAATCGTTCCATTCTGTCTATAGCGTGGCTGGGTCAATACCTCAGGGCGAGGTGCACCGGGAGCGCAAACCGGCTGGCCGGCCGGGCCTGGCGCGCTGCTTGCCGTCTGCGGCGGGTGGATCAGCGGCCTGGGCCGGACGCGGTCGGGGGCGCAACGAAGAACCTCAGCAGGCGCGGGTTTGACCTGCACCCGCACAGGGCCTGATGCTAAGGCCCGAAAGGCGGCGCTGCGGCCTGGTGCTGCGCGGTTTTGCCGCGGGCGTCGCCGCAAACCGACGGCCTGAATAGCCCCTCAGATCATGGAGAACCCCAGAATGAAGCTCGCCGCAATCGCCCAGGTATCGGTGCTTCTGGCCGCCCTGGCAGTGGCCGGCTGCGATAGCAGCTCGTCGCTGAGCAACCCGGTGTCCGGCTCGCCCCTGGCCTGCCAGAGGGCCGCCAGCGCCGCGCTGGAACAGTGCTTTAGCGCGGTGGCCGCGCGCACCGCGGCGTGCTACGCGGCCGACGGCCGGGCCTGCGATGCCGCCGATGCGCAGATCCAGGCCAGCCTGGATCTGCTCGCCGGCAAGGTCCTGCCCGCCTGCGACAGCGCTGCGACGGTGCAGCAGGCCGGTTACGGAATCAACATCAGCCGTGACGGTGTGCTGAATCAGCTGCGTGCGGCCTGCATCGGCGAACCGGCCAGCCTGGTCGCGCGGACCTATGGCGGCCCCCAGGCGGCGCGGCTGAACACGGCCAATCCGGCCGACGCCCAGTGCCTGACCACGGCCTATGCCCAGGGGGCAGCGACCATCCAGGCGGATTACGCCGCCCTGTCGGCCTGCCTGAATGATCCGGACTGCGCCGCCAGTGCCGACAGCAGCGCCCGCGATGCCCAGACCCAGGCCACCGTGCTGGCCGCCTGTCCGGCGACCGAGCAGACCCTGGGTAGCAGCGCGCAGCTGTTTGTCGAGCGCGCCAAGCATCAGGCGCAGTGTCTGGTGGCGGTCGGACAC
>JBFJVB010000249.1:0-3062 GCA_041624435.1 Oceanococcus sp.
GCATGCCTTGAATCTGCCGCCCTGGGACGCCCAGGTGGATACGCTGTCGGGCGGTGAACGGCGCCGCGTGGCCCTGTGCCGGCTGCTGCTGTCGGAGCCGGACATGCTGCTGCTGGACGAGCCGACCAATCACCTGGATGCGAACTCGGTGGCCTGGCTGGAAACCTTCCTGTGCAATTTCAAGGGCACGGTGGTCGCGGTGACCCATGACCGCTACTTCCTCGACAATGCCGCCGGCTGGATTCTGGAACTGGACCGGGGTCACGGGATTCCCTGGGAAGGGAATTATTCCTCCTGGCTGGAACAGAAGGAGCGGCGCCTGGCCCAGGAAGAGAAAACCGAGGGCGCACGGCAGAAAGCCATGGCCGAGGAACTGGAATGGGTGCGCAGCAATCCCAAGGGCCGCCAGTCCAAGAGCAAGGCCCGCCTGCGGCAGTTCGAGGCGATGCAGTCCCAGGAGTTCCAGCGCCGCTCCGAAACCCACGAGATCTACATTCCACCGGGTCCCCGCCTGGGTGAGCTGGTGTTCGAGATCGACCAGGTCAGCAAGGCCTATGGTGATCGGGTGCTGTACCAGGATGTGAGCTTCAAAGTGCCGCAGGGTGCGATCGTGGGCATCATCGGCCATAACGGGGCGGGCAAGACCACCCTGTTCCGGATGCTGACCGGGCAGGAAAAACCCGATTCCGGCGAGATCCGCGTCGGCGAATCGGTGCAGGTGGCCTACGTGGACCAGAGCCGCGATGCCCTGGACGCCCAGCATTCGGTCTGGGAAGAAATCTCCGACGGCCAGGAGCTGATTCGCGTCGGCAACTACGAGGTGCAGTCCCGCGCCTATTGCGGGCGGTTCAACTTCAAGGGCTCGGATCAGCAAAAACGCGTCGGCGAACTCTCCGGCGGGGAACGCAACCGCGTCCATCTGGCCAAGGTGCTGCGCGCGGGCGGCAATGTGCTGCTGCTCGATGAGCCCACCAATGACCTGGATGTGGAAACCCTGCGCGCTCTGGAAGAGGCCCTGCTGGCCTTCCCCGGTTGCGCCCTGGTGATTTCCCATGACCGCTGGTTCCTGGACCGTATCGCCACCCACATCCTGGCCGTGGAGGACGATGGCACGGTGATCTTCCATGAAGGCAACTATCAGGATTACGCCGAGGATCACCTCAAGCGCAAGGGCACCGAAGCCGGCGCCAGTGACAAGGTGCGCCACCGCAAGCTCAGCTGAAAACTGGTCCGCGCGGGGTACTTTTCCCGCGCGGGTCTCGCGTTACACTCGAAGCTTCGTTTATCTGGCTCCTACGAGGCTCAAGTTTCATGCATATCACGCAACTGGTTTTTCGCGCCGAACAGCTGAACGGCCCCCGCCCGGCAACCGAGTATCTCGAGCAGAAATTCACCTGGTCGCAGACCGCCGATCGGGTCCGGCGCATGGCCGGTGCGCTGCAGGCGCTGGGTCTGGGGCGCAACGACCAGATCGCGATTCTGAGCCTGAACAGCACGCTTTACTTCGAGTCCTTGTTCGCGATCCCGCAGCTGGGCGCGCGCATGGTGCCGCTGAACATTCGCTGGGCCGCGCCCGAGTTCGCCTACACCCTGAACGATTCCAATAGCCAGGGCCTGCTGTTCGACAAGACTTTCCTGCCGATGGTCGAGGCCCTGCGCCAGCAGGAACTGCCGGTGCGCGAGTATCTGTACATGGGCACGCGCGCGGACTGCCCGGACTGGGCCCGACCCCTGGAGGATCTGCTGGCCCAGGCCACGCCGCTGGCCGATTTCGAGCACGGCGACGAGCATCTGGCCGGCATTTTCTATACCGGCGGCACCACCGGCTTCCCCAAGGGGGTGATGCTGACCCACACCGCCCTGTTCAGCAGCGCGGTCAGCATCGCCGCGGCCAGCCCGGCCGATGAGCACTGCACCGCCCTGCATGCCGCGCCGATGTTTCACATGGCGGATCTCACCCTGTGCTTCATGTTCACCGTGCTCGCCGCGCGCCATGTGATCATTCCGGCCTTCGAACCCAAACAGGTCATGCTGAGCTGCGCCGCAGCGGGCGTGACCGATGCGCTGATGGTGCCGGCGATGATGCAGATGGTGTTCGACCACCCGGAATTCGATCCGGCTCACCTGAAGGATCTGCGCCGCATTCTGTATGGCGCCTCGCCGATGCCCGAGGGTCTGCTGCGCCGGGTGATGGCCGCGCTGCCGCAGACCGAATTGATGCAGGCCTACGGCCAGACCGAGATGGCCCCGGTGGTGACCGTGCTGCCGGCCAAGGATCATGTCACCGAGGGCGAGCGCTCGCGGCTGCTGCGCTCGGCGGGGCGCGCGGCTTACAGCGTGCACCTCAAGATTGTCGATGAAGCCGGTGTCAGCCTGCCCGCCGGGCAGGTGGGCGAGATCTGCACCACCGGTCCCAATGCGATGCTGGGCTACTGGAACAAGCCCGAACAGACCGCCAGCACCCTGCGCCAGGGCTGGGTGCACACCGGCGATGCCGGTTATCTGGATGAGGAGGGTTATCTGTTCATCGTCGATCGGGTCAAGGACATGATCGTCACCGGCGGGGAGAACGTGTACTCCGCCGAAGTGGAAAGCGTGGTGTCCACCCACCCGGCGGTGGCTCAGGTGGCGGTGATTGGTATCCCCGACGAACAATGGGGCGAAGCGGTGCACGCGCTGGTGATCCTCAAGCCGGGCGCCAGCGCGAACGAAGCGGCCATCATCGCCCACTGCAAGAATGCGATCGCCAGTTACAAATGCCCCAAGAGCGTGGAATTCCGCAGCGAGCCCCTGCCCCTGTCCGGCGCCGGCAAGGTGCTCAAGCGCGAGTTGCGCGAGCCCTACTGGGCGGACCGCGAGCGGCAGGTGAACTGAGCGCCGGCGCGGCCAGGGCGGCGGCCAGGGCGACCAGGGCCGCTGGCTTCAGAGCAGCAGCTGGTCGCCGTCGATGTACACCGGCACGGCGGTCAGCCGGTCACCACGGCAGGGCCCGGCCAGGCAGCGGCCGTCTTCGATCCTGAATTGCGCGCCGTGCACGGCGCACTGAATATGTTCGCCAGTGA
>JBFJVB010000250.1:0-3059 GCA_041624435.1 Oceanococcus sp.
CGGACCACAATCTCCCCCACCCCGAAACGCACGATACGGGTGTCGAAGCGGATGATGGCATCCAGAGTAAACGGCTCGGCGAAGCGCACCGAATCCATACTGGCGAACGGTTCCAGCGCCAGGACACGCTGCACGTCCGCCTCGCCCATGTCCGGACCGTAGGGCTGCTGCCAGCGTTGCGGCCGTGGGATTCGAATGCTGGTGCTCATCGCCGGCTACGGTTGATAGGCCTGCCCTTTGTAATCCGCCGGTTTAGGCAACAAACCGTCAACCGCAGCGAACTCCTTGCCGGTGTACTTGGAAGCCAGCGCTTTGGCCTGCACCGCCACCGCGTCCGCGGCCTTGGTCAAGGCCGCTTCGTTATTCAGGGTCACCTTGGCGCTACCGGCAATCTTCAGCAACGCATCCAGTTCCGGCGCTTTGGCGCCGGCATCAATGACCGCCTTGATGCCCAGCGCCGCGCGCTTGGCGCGCTTGGCCATGGCGACCGCATACTTGGCTTTTTCCGAGGCCTTGGCGACGCCACGCAAGGCGTATTCCAGATCCAGAGCCTTGCCGACCAGATACATCATGCGCCGCCGCTCGATGGGCGCTTCGGCATTGCTCTTGCCGCCGTTGTACCAGAGCGTGTGCCGGACCTCACCCTGGGTCCAGGCCACCAGTTCGAAATTCGAACCCGCGGCATGCCCACCGACATTGACCAGGCGCTCGTTCGGCACGGTGTGACACTGATAGCAATTCTCCGCCAGCGCATACAGGTCGGTCGGCCGAATCATGCCGCTTTTTTCGGCCTTCGCCCAACGGGCCTGGCGATGCGCCGCGCTTTCACTTTCACGGGTGGCATCCTTGCCACCGTAGTCGCTATGGGTATCGATCCAGTCGGCTCCCGCGCCATGACAGGACTCACAGGTGATACCGGCAATGGGTTTTTCCGCCCCATCCTCCATCGCCGTGGTGAAGTGACAGGACAGACAGTCGCTCTCGCTCTTGATTCTCTTGATCCCCATCTTGGAGGCAATATCTCGGGCCTCCTGGGTACGCGGCAGCTCTTTGAAGGTGGAATGGTGGTGTGTCGTCCGCCAGGCCGCAATCGACTCCTCATGGCACTCACCGCAGGCCGAAGGCCCCTTGACCTTGGCCGGATCCAGACGCGGCGTTTGCGCCAGGGCATTACCTGCACCCACCAGGGCCAGCATCATAAGCGCATGTTTGAACGTAACCATAATGACTCCTCGTCCCAAAATCGGCGTTTTTTCCCAACCGCCTGCAAAAAAGTTCGGCGCTTACGCGTCAAGTACTAAATCGGTCTGCGGCCTGGACACACAGGCCAGGCAGGAACCCTCCTCGGGTTGCGTGTCGGGCTCGCGCACGTAATCAACCTTGCCCGATTTGACTGCGGTCGAGCAGGTCCCGCAGCCACCCGCGCGGCAGCCCGAATCCAGCATGATTCCGTTGTCTTCGGCAAATTCCAGCAGGTTGTCCGCATTGGTCCATTCCAGGGTTTTGCCACTGCGCGCGAACTCAACCTTGAAAGTGACGCCCGCCTCCGCCGCCGCCGCCATCTCCGGCTTTTCGGTCTTCTTGACCGAGGCCGGACCAAACGCTTCGGTGCGGATGTCCGACGTGGGCACGCCCCAGGCTTCCAGATCGGCCGTAACACCGGCCATCATCGGCGGTGGTCCACAAATATGAAACACGTAATTGTTGGAGGGCAGTTCCTGTTTCATCAGTTCAACACTGACTCTCTGTCCCAGGCGATAAAACGGCTGTTCTGGCGACTCGGCTTTGACATCGCTCATGCAGATGCGCAAGTTGACATTGCCATGCTCCGCCATGATTGATTCGAGAATCTCGCGGTAGCAATATTCTTCCGCGTTGCGCAGCCCGTAGTAAAACCAGATTTCACGCTGATCATTGCTGTCGATCAGTGCTTTCAGCATGCTGTACACCGGCGTGATACCGACGCCGCCGGCGATCAGTACCACCGGCCGGTGCTGGGCCATGTCCAGATAGAAGCCACCACCGGGCGCACGCACATCCAGAATATCGCCGGGCTGGATTTCGCGGTGCAGATAATTGGAACTCAGGCCTGGGGGGGCATCGGGCGCTTTGGGCGGCGGGTCCAGTCGCTTGACGCTGATCCGGTAATGATTGCGCTCGAAAGGGCTGTCGGACAGCGAATAGCAGCGCACCACTTCCTTGGGCTGATTGGGAATGCGTAACTTGAAGGTCAGGAACTGCCCCGGATGGAACATCGGGATGTCTTTGCCGTCATGCGGCACAAGATAGAAGGAGCGGATGTCGCGCGCCTCGTCGACGACGCGATCCACCCTGAATTTACGCGTGCCAGACCAGGCGCCGGCACCCCGCTTTTCAGCCAGTTCCCGCCCCAGGGTGGAAGCACGAATCTGTTCGCTCAACAATGCCTGGCGGTTGCGCAGCATCGCTCGGCTTCCGCCAACTTCGAGTACGGCACGCCACGCCTGCAGGAGTGCGAACAACAGCGCCGCGGCCATGACGACCAGACCCACGGTTTGTACCGTGATGGGATGCAGCATCCAATCCACTATGACCTCCTCCCTGTCCGATTTGCCCGCTTGCGGCGGCCTAGAGCTTCCAAAGCAATTCCAGGCGCGCTCCGGTGTCCGTCAATGAATCTCCGTTCATTCGACTGCCGACCAGGAATCCGTCCAGATCGATAATCATGCGTCTACCCACTGCCTGACGCAAGCGCAGGCCCAGACCACCGGCCGGGTCGTTATCCCCGCCACTGCCCCGATCAAAACGCCCACCCGTTTCCACGATCAACTGGCGACGGGTCTGGTCGAAAAACATCTGGTAACCGAAGGCCGCACCGAAGGCATCGCCTGCCGCGTTGCTCAAGGGCGCGGGATAACGCCCGATTCCGCGCGCGGCAAACAGCAGGCCCACCCGCCCCAGCGGACCACCCGCATCCGGCCCGCGCGCCGCGGAAGTGAAATCGTCCACGGCCCAGAACGCATTGGCGTACATCAAATTATTCGAATGGTAAGGCGACTTGGAGAACTCGACGAAGCCCA
>JBFJVB010000251.1:0-3026 GCA_041624435.1 Oceanococcus sp.
ATCCGCGTTGAATCGAAACCCAGCGCCCATTCGCGGCTGAAGCCGCTCCTACAAGGAAGGTAGGACACGCCACCCCACCCCCAACGCCACCACCCGCTGTAGGAGCGAGCGCAGGCTCGCGAATCAGCGCCGAATCGAAAGCCAAGCCCATTCGCGGCTGAAGCCGCTCCTACCTCATGCCGGCTTATTTGAAGCTCATGATCTGCTGATAGGTCGGCCGATTGACCCAGTGCATGGGCGTGAGGTCGGCGCTGGCATCCGGCACGGGAATGAACAGAATTTCTTCCCGCGGGGTGGAGACTTGCGCCGGGTCGCCGAGGCTTTGCGCGGCCAGTTCCAGCGCGGCCCAGACCACGGCGGCGCAGGCCTGGGCGCTGGGCACATCGCCCAGCCCGGATGAGCCGCAATGCCGCTGGCTGGTCGGACTGCGCAGCGGCTTGCCCAGCGCCATCGCCAGTTCGGTCCAGACATGCCCGTAATGCCCGTCCTGATAGGCACTGCCTGCCGCACCGGGGACATTGTCACGCGCGCCGACCAGACCATCGATGTCGATGTAGGTGAACATCGCATCGATCAGCGGATTCCATAGCGCGTCCATGAACGCCACTGCCGCACCCCGATCATAATCGCCGTCGTTGTCGCCATCGCGCCGCAGGGCATGATGGGTCACCCAGTCGCTGAGCACGCCGGTCCATTGCAAGGCCAGCTCGCTGGTGGCCAGCTGCGGATGCGCCTGGACCAGTTCCAACGCCAGCGGCAGCACATGCGAGCCGCGAAAATCCGTGAGCCCGGCTTCTTCCATCAACTGGGTGATCCGTACGGCATCGATCTTGCGCCCGGCAGCCGACTCGGCGAGGATTTTGTCTTCCAGCATATCGGCGCGATACAGGGCCGAGAAGTTCCATTTGGTATCCGCCGCCCCCCAATTGGGTGAGTGCTTGTTGTTCCAGCTCACGATGTAATCCCGGGCTGGATTGGCCTCCTGGGGATGCTCGGTTTGCGGCCTCAGCCCTTGCCAGTCCCAGGCCCCGGTGCCGAGCAGCGGAAAGTCCGGATCAACCGCCCGGCTGCGGATCGGAAACAGACCGCCATGGTAATAGGCGATCTCGGAGGCATTGCTGTACATCCAGTTGGTCGACAGATTCATTGGCTGCATGTCTTCCAGGAACTGCTCTGCGGTGGCGGAGTGCCCGGTGACCCAGTGATACAGGGTGACGGCGCCATCCGCTTCCTTGAACAGGGTGGTCCTGGCCCGGACCACGGCGACGGGCAAGGTCTCGCCCTGGGCATCGCGCAGCAGGCCGCGCGCTACCACCGGCCCGTGCACCGTGCGCTCGACGATGATGTCGGTGATGCCCAGTTCGGCGAGGTTGTCCAGCGGAATCTGCTGCAAGGGCAGTTCGTTGAGCGGCAGCGGCGCCAGAACCGGCTCCAGATCAGGCACCACCGTGCCAGCCTGAACTTCGGCCAGCGACCGCTTCACCCACCAATCCATCGGCTTGCACTCACCCTCATGCCGGTAATGGCGGCTGTGCTCGGTCGGCGCACTGCCATCGGGCTCACAGAGGATTTCCACGAAACTGTCGACCATGTCCGAACCACCGGCGGTGGCGGTCCAGGCATAGCTGCCCGCCCGGCCGATCACCGGAGCGAAACTCAGGCCCGGAAACCCGGCCCCGCGGGTGTGCACGGTTTCCCCGTGCAATTCCAGTTCAAACAGGATCTGGGGCGAGAAATAGCCGGTTTGCGGCCCGCCGATCATCAGCGGATGGCCATCCACGGTGCGGCTGCCGCCCACCACCAGCGCATTGGACATGGAGCCGCTGCGGCTCAGGTCGATATGCCCCAGCGCGCTGGCCAGGTTCAGACGCTCCCAGCGAATCTGCGCGGCGTCGTTCAGGACACTGAATTGCTGCGCCAGAGCGCTGGCCGAAGGCAGAGCCCGGCCGCTGAACAGGTTTTGCACAAACAGCTGCAGCCCCGGATCACCGGCGGTGACGCCCAGGCTGTTGGCCTCGGCCTGAATCGCGGCCTCGTCGCGCTGCATGTAGACGAAATCGGTGTCGGTGATGTGCACCGGCGCGTCCTGATTATTCCGGTTGCGGAAATCGTCGTAGAGCGTGCGGGCATCAACCGCGCCAAACTGCTCCTGCAGCCGCAACATCTTGGCGGCGTTACCCAGTTCCGCGCCACCATCGGCGCCGAACATCGCCCGCACCACGCTGGCGGCGGCCACGACATCGCCCGGGGTCCACAGACGCGGCAATACGCCCAGTTCGGCCAGGGGGTTGGGCAGCGGCAGCTCTGCGGTATAGATGCCGCTGAGATAGGTGTTCACCCCATCCACATAGGCTTCGACCGCTTCACGCGTCTTGCGCCCGGCCTCGCCGTATTCGGTCTCGACCCGGTCCACCTGGGCTTCCAGTTCCGCCGCGGTGTAGGGGTAGAGCCGCATCATTTCGGCATCGGCCATCCACGCGGGGGCGGTGCCCAGCAGCTCGAACGCCTCGCCGCGCCCCAGCGCGCGCAGCAGCTCCATCACGCTCAAGCGGTCTTCGGCGGTGACATAGCCGGCGCCGAAGAAGGCATCGTTATCGGTATCGCCATACACCACCGGTATGCCCCAGCGGGCATCGCGCTTGATGGTGACGCCCGCGCGCGGCGAATACTCCCGTTCGATGCCGTAACGCTCCTCCGGATGAAAGCCGCCATCCTTGAAATAATCGCCGATCAGCTGTGCGTCGCTGAGCTCGGGGTAGCCTTGCACCAGACTGTCGTACATCGGGATTTCGTCATGCGCATGGCGGATATCGGTTCCGGGCGGCACGATGGTGCCGGCGACCAGCGCGCAGTCCACTGCATTACTGCCAGCAGCCGCATCCAGACACGAAGCCTTCGCCGCATTGCGGACTTGCAGGTCATCTCGCCCGCCACCGCATCCAATCAGGATCAGAACGCCCAGTACAATACCCAGTAATTTCACGCTGCATTTCTCCACAACCATCGAAGCCACTCCTGGCCAGGAG
>JBFJVB010000252.1:0-2965 GCA_041624435.1 Oceanococcus sp.
AGTCCGGGACCGAATTTCGACGCCCTCTGGTATCGCCGGACCTACCCGGACGCCGCGACATCGAGCCTGGATCCGTTGAGCCATTACCTGCGCTTCGGTCTGGCGCGCGGCTATCTGCCTCGACCCGGCCCGCGGCATGCGCCGACCACCGAGCTGCCGCCGATCGCCACGTACCCGGGCGCGCTCGCCGCGGTGGCCGGACAACGCAATGTCCTGATTTGCGCGCACGCGGCGCAGGGCCAGCTGTTCGGCGGCGAACGCAGCTTCCTCGATCTGCTCGATATTCTGAAGCCACTGCCTTTCAACGTGTATGTCTGCGTTCCCGACATCAACCCGGACTATCAGGCGAGTCTGCAGGCCGCCGCGGTGGAAGTGATCCAGGTGCCGTACGCGCCCTGGACCCACAGCGCGGCCGCCTCGGACAATGCGGTGGCCGCACTCAAGGCCGTTCTCATCGACCGACGCATTGACCTGGTCCATGTCAACACCATCGTGATTCGCGAGCCCGTACTGGCCGCCCGCGCCCTGGGCATTCCCGTGGCGGTGCATGTGCGTGAAAGCGTCCGGCGGGATCGCTGGGTGCAGCAGGACATCGGCCTGAGCGGCGACCAGATCATCCAGACGGTGTGCACGCAAGCCAATGGAATCATTGCCAATTCAGCGACTACCGCAGAGGAGTTCGCCAAGCCGGGGGCGACCTTCGTCGTGCCCAATACCTTCGATCTGACGGCCCTGGACCTGGACAATCCCATCGACCCGAGCTGCATCCGGGTCGGCCTGATCAGCAGCAACCTGCCCAAGAAGGGCATCGAGGACTTCGCCCTGCTGGCCGCGGCCTGCGCCCGGTCGCTACCGCAGCTCGAGTTCCTGCTGATCGGTCCGGACAACGACCACGTGGCGGCCCTGCGCGAACGCCAGCAGCGGGGCGAACTGCCCCCGAGCCTGAAATTCGTGGACTATCAGGACCGGCCGGAGCAGGCGCTGGCGAGGGTCAATCTGGTGATGAGCCTGTCGCATTTCGCCGAGTCCTTTGGCCGCACCGTCGCCGAGGCCCTGGCCGCCCGGCGTCCGGTGATTGTCTATGACCTGGGCACGCCGAAAACCATCGTCACCCCGGGGGAAAACGGTTATGTGATTCCCTGTCGCGAATGGCTGGAAGCCGTGCCCCTGCTCAAGGCCCTGGTGGAAGAACCGCAGCGCATCGTCGAGCTGGGCGAGGCGGGCCGGGCCTCGATGGCCAGGCGCTACGACCGCACCGTCGGTCGCAAAGCCCTGAGTGAGGCCTATGCACAGCTCCTGACCGGGAGGCGCACAGCAGCTGAGCCGGACGATTGGGTCCTGCCCTCTGGTGATCGATGCGCCGCGCCGGAGCCCGTCCTGCGCCTGGCCTATTTCTGCTGGCACTTCCCGGTGCCTTCGGAAACCTTTGTGCTCAATGAACTGGCCGCCCTGATCGACCGCGGCATTGACGTCAAGGTCTATTGCAAGCACTCCCCCCATCCACAGTTCCAGCCCGAGTTCGCGATCACCTGGCAGCAGGTCGACAGTCCGGAGCAGTTTGCCGAGCAGCTGCGGCAGGATCAGCGCAGCCTGGTGCATGCCCATTTCGTGTTTCCGACGGTGACGCAGATGGTCTGGCCGGCCTGCGAACAGGCCGGGCTGGCCTTCACCTGCATTGCCCATGCCCAGGATATTTTTCGCTACCAGGCGGATCGGGATAATCGCCTGGACGCGATCGCGGCCTCACCCCGCTGTCAGGGAATCTTCGTGCTGAGTGAGTTTCACCGCCGCCACCTGCTGATGCGTCAGGTGCCTGGCGAAAAGATCCTGATCAATCCGAATTGCCTGGACACCGATGCCTTCGCCTACACCGCGCCGCGAGCCCGGGCGGCGCCGCAGCCGCTTCGGCTCTGCGCGATTGCGCGCCTCACCGCGAAGAAAGGGCTGCTGCGTCTGCTGCAGGCGGCTCACGCGCTGCGCGAACTGCCACTGGAGATTCACATTTATGGCGAGGGCCCGGAAGAAGCAAGCCTACGGGCCGAGATTGCCCGCCTGAAATTGAGCAATACCCGATTGATGGGGCCGCTGGCGCCCAGTTCGGCCGTGCTGAGCGTGCTGCGCAGCCACGATCTGTTCATCTGCCCTGCCGTGCGCGCCGCCGACGGTGACATGGACGGCGTGCCGACCGCGCTGCTGGAGGCCATGGCCGCCGGCGTGCCGGTGGTCGCCACCGGCATCAGCGGCATCCCGGAACTGCTGCAGGATGGGGTCAACGGCTTTGTCTGCGCCGGGGATGACGCCGAGGCCCTGGCGCGCGCGATCCGCCGGGCCCTGGCCCTGACCCCGGCGCAACGTGAAAGCCTGACCCGCCACGCCCGCAGCCGGGTGCTGGAACGGCATGCACGCTCCCGGCTCAGCAACCGCCTGATTCGACACTGGCAGGACCGCAGCGTCGACATCGTGATCGTCAGCTGGAACAACTTGAGCGAGCTCAGCCAGGTCGTGGCACATCTGTTCCGCTGGACCCGACAGCGCTTTACGCTGACGATCTGCGACAACGCCTCGGACCTGGAAACCCGCGCCTACCTGTGTCGCCTGCAAGCCCAGCACGGCCATGTCAGCGTGGTGTTCCGCCGCGAAAACTCGCTGGTGGGTCCAGGCACCAACGTTGCGATGGCCCAGGGCCGCGCGGACTATGTGATCTATGTCTGCGGCAAAGAAGGCTTTGCCCTGAGCGAAGGCTGGGAGACCGACCTGATCGATCATCTGGAAGAGAACCCGGAAACCGGCCTGGCCGGCACCTTGTGTCACAGCCCCAGCTATCTGCACGGCGCCGATTATGCCAAGGGCATTGCCTTGTTCGATCAGTTTCGCCAGCCCGAACATGCCCGCGACAATCCACGGGTGTTCCGGCATGTGCAGGGCGGACTGTTCATCCTGCGGCGCGCCATGCTGGAGCAGATCG
>JBFJVB010000253.1:0-2961 GCA_041624435.1 Oceanococcus sp.
CGCCTACTATGACACCACGCTGATGTACCCGACCAATGCGTTTGACGCCGAGGCCGGCGTCAATGTGCTGGACATGAGCGACCCGGCCAATCCGGCACTCACAACCCGGCTGGTCACGCCGGCGATGCTGTCGCCGCACGAATCCGTCGTGGTCAACGCGCAGCGGGGTTTGCTGGCCGCGGTCACGGGCAATGCCGGCACCTATCCCGGCGTGGTGGATATCTATGACCTCTCGGCTGACTGCCGCGCGCCCGCCCTGCTGTTTTCCGGCCCGGTCGGCCTGCTCGGCCACGAAAGCGGCATGAGCCCGGATGGCAACACCTTCTATGCTGCCTCGGCCGGTGGTCAGACCCTGACCGCGCTGGACATCTCCAACCCTTCGCTGCCGGTGCCGCTGTGGGTGGGTAATTACTCCTCACACGGCCTGCAGCTGTCCGACGATGGCAATCGCGCCTACGTGGCGGCCGTGCAGCCGTTGACGGCCCTGATCATTCTGGACACCTCGCAAATCCAGGCGCGGGTGCCCAACCCCAGCGTGCCCGAGATCGCCCGCCTGGACTGGTCACCGATGAGCATCCCGCAAAATGCCATCCCGATCACCATCAAAGGTCACCCGTATCTGGTGGAAATCGATGAGTTCGGGGCTTTTTCCGAAGTCGGCGCGGCACGGATCATCGATATCGCGGATGAGACCGCCCCCACGGTGGTGTCCAATCTGCGCCTGGACGTCCATCAGGCGGAGAATTTCGCCGCAACCGCCGATGACCCCGGCACCAGCCTGCCGATCCAGGGCTATGCCGGACACTACTGCAATGTGCCCAGCCGGGTGGACCCGACCATCGTGGCCTGCAGCATGATCCTGTCCGGCCTGCGCGTGTTCGATATCCGCGACCCGGCCCATCCTCGGGAGGTGGCGTATTTCAATGCCCCCATCCAGCCCCGGGTGACCCCTTACTTCGACGCCAGCAACTGGGCCATGTCCAGCCCGGCCTTCGTCCCCGAACGCAAGGAAATCTGGTACTCGGATGGCTACAGCGGCTTCTACGCGGTGCGGATCACCAACGGGGCCTGGCAATAAGGCCCTGCCCCGTTCGCTCTGCCCGGGCAACGGCACGGGCCGTTCGATCTTTGTAACACCGGCTCAGATCACGCTTTGATGAACGGAAAAACGGCATGGCCGCTCAATCGGCCAGTCCCAGCAGATCATTGATCGGGCGGCTGAAACGCAGCACATGAAAGCCATTTTGCTGTGAGGTGAACCAGATTTCCTCACGCTCCAGCACCCAGCGTGGATGCGCCGTGGTCCAATCCATCGCGCCGCCGAGACCCTGCAGGTTATACGCGCTGCCGGGCTGATAACCCGGCTTGGCAGGCGGGTTGAAATAGGCGATTTCGCGCGGTTTGTAGGGATCGCGCACATCAAAAATACGCAGCCCGGACTGGAAATAGCTGCAGGCGATCATCCGGGTGTTGTCCGGGTTATCCGGCGTGCAGTAATGCGAGTCGTAGCCGAACACCGAGGGATCATCCAGTATGGTCTGCTCGCAATACTGCGGATCGTGGACTTCCAGCATCAGATTGGACACGGTGTGCGGATTGGCCTCGTCGGCGATGTCGATCAGCCGGGCGTGGGCAAAAGGCGCCTGCCCGCTGGAGCACCGCCCGTGCTTGGACAGGCCGGAGACGCCCTCATCGACAAACAGCAAATAGGGATGCCCACCAATCTTGATCGGCCAGGTGTGTTGCGCGGTATAGCCTCCCCAGTACAGCTCGGAGATCACCGACACCAGGGGGTCGATCTGCCGGTTGTTCACCTCGGTACTGTCGAGGATGGCCAGACCGTTGCCGCCATTATTGGCCAGATACAGGCGATCGCCCGCCGCATTCGAAGTCAGGTCATGGGTGCCGACCGGAAAATCCTGACTGATCAGCCAGGGCGCGGTCGGATCGCTGATGTCATACGCATGGATTTCGGGCAGGCTGGAGGCATAGTAAATCGTGCCGTCCATCGCAAAATTGCCAGCATGGCCCACCTGGGTCGTCCCCTCGGGCCCATCGGAATACAGCAGTTCAGGCTGGTTGCAGCCCCCGGACAAATCATACAGATCGAGCTCCGGACCACCGTCCCCGCCGCGGGCATTGATCGCCCCCAGCAGACGCCGGCTGTCGGCCACCTTGAGCGATTCCCAGGGGTCGATCATTCCTGGCGTATCCAGATAGCCACTGATTTGCGGGGCGGTCGGATTGCTGACATCCATGACCACCACGCCCGGATTGCTCTGGCCCGGCTTGGCCGAACCTTCTTCCGGAAACAGGCCGGTGCCGGTGCCGTAGTAGGCGCAGTCTTCGAACCAGGCCATCTGCCAGCCCGCCCCATCGCCGGGCGAATGCCCGACCCGTTCCAGGTTGCAGGCATAACCGGTGGTGGTCGAGCGACCGGACACCTGGTCCACCAGGGGCACGCGGCCCTGCAAATCCGTTTCGACCGGATCACCGGCGCGGCACTGGGCTTTGGGCACGGGCTGTTCCCAGGGGATCGGCGCATTCACCTGGGCGCGCGCGCTTACGCTGTCAATGCCGCCCCCACAGGCGCTGAGCAAGACGGTGGCGCTCAGACCCAGCAGGGCCAAACTCGGTGCACGCACAGGCAACATCATTGATTCCATCCCCATTCATTGTTATTGCGCCCGCAGAAGGGACGCCGGGGGACAGCTTTACATCTGCGCACCTGGTCGCGTATTCGACCATGGTCTAAGCCGGCCGCCGTGGCCGGTGAAGCGCGTCAGCCCGCCTGCTTTCAGGGGCTGAACTGGCTCCACTCCACAAGGATCAGAGGATCGGCAAAAACGTGCGTGTTGGCATAGGCCAGGGCCAGTTCCAGATTGGCCACGCCGTTGCTCACCGCCGAACACAGGCCCACGCAGGCCCCTACCGTGGTCAGCACGCCCAGCGCCCGGCCGC
>JBFJVB010000254.1:0-2909 GCA_041624435.1 Oceanococcus sp.
GGTTTGCAGGTGCTGGCGAGCGAGCAGGGTGGTGGGGGCCAGGATGCAGACCTGTTTGCCGGCCTGGGCAGCGACGAAGGCGGCGCGCAAGGCGACTTCGGTCTTGCCGAAACCGACATCGCCACAGACCACCCGGTCCATCGGCGCGCTGGAAGCCAGATCGCTCAGCACGTCCTCAATGGTCTGGGCCTGATCTTCGGTTTCGGTGAACGGAAAGCCGGCGCAGAAGCGGGCGTATTCGGCTTCATCCAGGGCCATGGCCTGGCCTTGTCGGCCGGCTCGCCGGGCCTGGATTTCCAGCAATTCGACGGCCACGTCGCGGACTCTTTTCGCCGCCTTTTCCCGGGTTTTCTTCCAGCGGTCGGAGCCCAGGCTGTGCAAGGGCGGGTGCTCTGAATCACCGCCGGTATAACGGTGAACCAGGTTGAGGCTGGTGACCGGCACATAAATCCGGTCTCCGCCACGATATTCCAGGGTCAGGAATTCCTGCTCGACCGCGCCGACGCTGAGCTTGCTCAAACCCTGATACAGACCAACACCATGATCGCGGTGGACAATGGGCATGCCCACTTTCAGATCATTGAGGTCCTTGAGCAGGGATTCGGCATCCCGACCGGCCTTGCGCCGCCGCCGGGTTGGCGGGCGATGGCCCAGCAGATCGCCGGCGGTGACGATGCGCAGTCCTTGCTCGGGCAGGCTGCACCCCAGTTCCAGCTCGCCGGTGGTGAGGCCGAAGCGATGAGTCCCGGCCAGAAAGCTTTGCCAGTCAACATCCCGGCGGGCGCTGATGCCGTGTTCGGCGAGCGTTTCGGCCAGTTTCTCGCGATGGCCTGCCGAACTCGCGACGAACAACACCCGGTCGTGTTTGTCAAAGCTGGCCAGTTTGGCTGCCAGTTCGGTCTGCGCCTGGTCCGCCGGCAGGGCCGCCGCGGCCGCCGCCGGTTTGACGACCTCGCGATGGGCCAACGCGTGTTGCACGTCCTGTGGCGTCAGGAACACTTCGCCAGGCTCGAGCAGGGGACGCTCGATATCGTGGCCACGCTGGTCATAGCGGTCGGCCACCTGCTGCCAGTGCAGTTCCACCGCAGCGACTCCGCCCAGATCGCAGATCGCGCAGTCCGGCGGCAGGTAGTCGAACAGGCTGGCGGTGTGGTCGAAAAACAGCGGCAGGTAATATTCAATGCCGCCTGGAGCGATGCCCTTGCTGATATCGGCGTAGATCCGGCTGCGGTGGATGTCGCCGGGGAATCGGTTCCGATAGCGTTGCCGAAACCCTTCGATGCCGGCCTTGTCCATCGGGAATTCACGGGTGGGCAGCAGACGGATCGCCTGAATTTTGTTGCTGGAGCGCTGCGTGTCCGGGTCGAAGTAGCGGATGCTGTCCACTTCATCATCGAACAGATCCACCCGGAAAGCGGCATTCTCGCCCATCGGGAAGATGTCGAGAATGGAGCCCCGAATGGCGTACTCGCCATGGCTGTAAACCTCATTGACCGCGGTATAGCCCGCGGCGGCCAGACGGCTGCGTTCGCGCTGCAGATGGAGTTGCTGCCCGCACTCGATCTGCAGCGCATTGCGCTCGACGAAATCCACCGGTGGCAGGCGCTGCATCAGACAGCTGGGTGAGGTCACCAGCAAGCCCTGGCGCAGGGTGGCCAGGCGATGGAGCAGGCCGAGCCGATCCGAGATCAGATCCTGATGGGGTGAATACAGATCGAACGGCAGGGTCTCCGGGTCCGGGAAATGCAGGACCGGCAGGGCGCCGGCATAGAAACGCAGGGCCGCTTCCAGGCGGTAGGCTTCATGCTCGTCGGCCGCCACGATCAGCACCACCCGCTCGGCCTGGGCGGCATGCGCGCAGATCAACGGCGCGACCCGGTCGACCAGCGTGCGAGATTCGGTTGCCGGTTCGACCGGGGCGGACAACGCGGTCACTGGCGATAGGTCTGGGCCAGCTTTGCCCGCGCTTCGTAGGCTTCCCGGGCGATCTTGATGTCGCCCAGAAAATGCGCCAGCTCGTCCATGTGCAGGGCCTGGGGTCCGTCGACCAGGGCCACATTGGGCTGCGGATGAAAATCGGCCAGAATCATGTTCGCGCCGGCGATGACGCCCTGGGCGGTCACGTGAAACACGTCCAGCAGTCCGTCCGGTGCGCGGCTGCGTGTGCCGACCGAGTGTGACGGATCAATACACACCGGCATACGGGTGAGCCGCTTGAGGACCGGCACGTGGCTGAAATCGACAAAGTTGCGGTGCGGATCCCCCATATTGGTCTTCATCCCGCGCAGACAGAACACCACATTGCTGTTTCCGGCGCTGGCCAGGTACTCGGCGGCGTTGAGCGATTCCTCGAGGGTGATGCCGAAACCGCGTTTGAGCAGCACCGGGAACTGCTGTTGCCGGCCGACGGCTTTGAGCAGCTCGAAATTCTGCGTATTGCGCGTGCCGATCTGCAGCATGACCCCGGTCGAAAAGCCGGTCTTTTCCAGCGCGGAATAGATTTCGTCAATGTGCTTTTCATGGGTGATTTCCATCGCGATGACGCGCATGCCGTGCTGGCCCGCCAGTTCGAAAACGTACGGCAGGCAGTTCGCACCATGGCCCTGAAACGAATACGGGTTGGTGCGGGGCTTGTAGGCGCCCATCCGGGTACAGACCTGGGCCTGTGTGGCGAGCGCCGCCATCATCTGATCCACATGCTCGCGGGTATCGACAGCGCACAGCCCGGCGAACACGTTCAGATTGTCCTGGGCAAAGCGCACCCCGTTGTAGGTGAACTCGCTGGGCCGGTGTTCATCCTTCAGGATTCCTTTGCGATTGATAAAGTAGTTCCCCGTAAACTGAGCGAATCGGGCTAGGGTGCGGACCTGTTCTTTGGATAGATTCTCATTCCCCATCGTTACCGTAAA
>JBFJVB010000255.1:0-2901 GCA_041624435.1 Oceanococcus sp.
ACGACAGGTTAACAGACAGTCTGATTACTGAATTGTCTGATTACAGAATTATCCTCACATTTGCAATGTCATTGCGAGGAGGAACGACGCGGCAATCTCCCACAGAATAAAACGCAGGTGCTAGAAACCAGGTTAGCAGACAGTCTGACAACCAGGTTTTGGGCTAATACCCACCCAGGGTTCGAATCCCTGTCTCTCCGCCAAATATAGCTTTCAAGACCTTGCAGAAAGCAGCAAAAGCCCCGTCGATACGGGGTTTTTTATGTCTGCGGTATGGGCTGAATGGTGCTGAAATGCAAAGTTGGTTCAGGGCTGCACCGAGGGGCTGACCGCAACCCGGCGTTGCAAGCCGTGGTTGCGTGGGCGTGCTTCCCGCTCGAAATTCACCCACAAGCTCGGTGGGTCTGAGGTCCATGCATAAACCACGGTTCGATCCAGTGGATTTGAAGCAAGCGTATCCCGGGCCACATTCGCCGTTCAGCGCGCACGTATTCCCGTAGGTTTTGTGCTCGCGCAAAGCAGCCGATACCGGTTGCCGGTCGTGACTATTTCCCGGGAACGCACCGCCAGCACAGCCCCCATAATTGCTCTCGCTGGCCGTCAGGCAAATACTTCCGGGAACGCAATCGGTATCGAACTGGCAGGGGAACGCAGAGCTTGCAAAACACGTCAGCAGCAGTGCAATAGGCCTTGCGAAGACTTTCACGGTTGTTTCCTCCTTGAAACAAAGCTTGAATCAGGCGTACAAAGCACGCGCCGAAGCGCAACTCTGAGCGATATGGCGGCTGAGTCATTGAGAAACGTCAAGGAACTGTTCGGGCGTGTAGGATGGGCCGCCAGCCATTCAGCTGATCTGGGTTGTATATTCCGGGGTTTGAGGATGAATCGCGAAAGCAACGCTGGCAGCGGAGAAATCCGCGTTTTCTGGGGCCAGCGGAGAACAGGAGGAGCCAGGCCGTGCCGGTCAAGAAAATACTTGTGGATTTGCTCACTGTGCTTGGCGTCGCCATCATGGCCTGTGGACTGGCCTACCTGCCTGGCCCCTCGGAGCGGCAGTTCCTGGGCCTGCCGGTGCTAATCAGTCTTGCGCTTATCGCATTGGCCGTTCAATGGCTGATGTTTCTGCCCGCATATTATTTTCAGACCGAACACTATTACGACCTGACGGGCAGCTTTACCTACCTGCTGCTGATCGTCCTGGCCCTGGTGGCAGACGCAGCTGCGGCCCCGAGCGAACGTGCGTTGCTGCTGGGCCTGCTTGTCCTGGTGTGGGCGATGCGCTTGGGCGGTTTTTTGTTCGCCCGGGTCAAGAAGCTTGGCAAAGATGGTCGTTTTGATCAGCTCAAACGGCGTTGGTCCAGTTTTCTGGTCGCCTGGACCTTGCAGGGTCTGTGGGTGTTTGTCACCTTGTTGGCGACATTGATTGCAATGACCAGCCCCAGGTCGGTAGACCTGGGAATCTGGACGGTTTTCGGCACCCTGATCTGGGCGCTTGGTTTCGTCATCGAGGTCTTGGCTGATGTCCAGAAAACCCGATTCAAAGCCGATGCCGCCAATGCCTCTCGCTTTATCAATACGGGCCTGTGGGCCTGGTCGCGGCACCCGAATTATTTCGGTGAAATCGTGCTCTGGACGGGCATCTGCGTGATCGCAGCGCCGACCTTCGTCGGCTGGCAGTGGCTGGGCTTGATTTCACCGATCTTTGTTGCGGTCTTGATCATGGGCGTCAGCGGAGTTCCGCTGCTCGAGCAGCGCGCCGAGGAAAAATGGGGCAAGCAGGCGGATTATCAGCGTTATCGGGAAACCACTCCGGTACTGATTCCCCGTCCGCCGTCCTGACGGCGACCCAGCTTGGATTGACCGAGACTTTCGACTTGCCAGGTTTGCGGCGCGGCCGGATCAGCGCCCGCATTGGTGCGCGCGGCTTGTGCGGTTAAACTCGCTCGTTGGGGTTGAGTTCGGGGCAGTGCGTAGGCCCTGAAACTCAAGGGAGTAGCTTGGCAAGAGCACGGGCTTGGGGATGGGGCGCGGCGCAGGAATCGCTCGCCGGATCGTTGAGTTTGTTGGGGGCATCGTATCCGAATACTGGCTGGTCAGATTCTGTTCACTGCAATCCTGGTGGGCTTGTCTGTGCAATTCGGCTGGCTCAGCGCGATCAATGCAGTGATCGCCGACCGCGCGCAAAGCGTGCTGTACACCTATGGACCAGATAGGCAGACGCAGGCCAGCTTCGGTCGGATTAATTTCGACCTCGGGTCTGGCGCTGAAGGCGCAAAGCAATGGAATAAACTCGCGCGCAGTCTGTGCCAGGCCCCCGCGGCTTTGCTCGAATACGTGCCGCCCGTCTCACAGGTTGATGCTGATCTGCGTGCGTGCACCCGACTGATCTACGCCACCACCAATGAGTCACAGGCACAGGCCCTGGTGAAGCTGGGCATCGCCCCCGAGCAGATTGGCCAGAAGCTGATGCCTGGCATGAACGCTGGCGTCGTTCGCAGTGCGCCGCGCCTGGGTTCAAGCTTCAATAGCAGGCCTGGCGCCGAATGGCGCCTGAGCGAAATCCTGGGGGCCGGACGGCCACTGCCCATGGAGGACGCCATCCTGATCAACTGGCTGCGCTATCCGGCGCATCAAGCTGAATTGAACGGGACAAGTTTGTTGCGATTTCCCGATCAATTCGACGACGAGATCAAGGCGCGAATCTGGGTGCTGGATCTCACGCCCAGGCCCGATAGCGGCGGCTTTCATACGCCGCTGAATCTGCAGGGGCCAGCCTGGAGCCTGGCACAGATTCGCCTCGCCAGTCTGAACTCCCTGTTGCATCGGCAGTTCCTCGTGGAGTTTTCCTCGCTATCGGCTGCATTTCTGGTAGGCATTCTGGCCACGCTGCTGATCGTGCTG
>JBFJVB010000256.1:0-2779 GCA_041624435.1 Oceanococcus sp.
GAAAAATTTGCGGCAGGTGCTCAGCGTACACGATTTTTTTCAATGCTCAAGCCCCCCCTGCACAAGAATTCACCAGCGCATCAACACAGCGCCCCAGGAGAAACCCGAGCCAAAAGCGACCGCGCAAACCAGATCTCCCGGCTTGATCTTGCCCAGCTCGCGGGCTTCCAGCATGCAGATCGGAATGGTCGCTGCGGTGGTGTTGCCGTATTTCTGGATATTGTTGTGCACTTTGTCCGGATCAATGCGCAACAGCTTGGCGACCATTTCGTTGATTCGCAGGTTGGCCTGATGCGGGATCAGCATGTCGATGTCAGCGACTTCCAGGCCCTGTGAGTCCAGGGCTTCCTTGATCACTTCGGGCATGGCCCGGACCGCGGCCTTGAAGACTTTCTGACCTTCCATCACCGGGTAGATCGTGCCGGTTTCCAGATCATCGGCGCAGACCATCGTGTCTCTTTCGCGCCCCATGCCGGGCCGCTCGATCCATAGGCATTCAGCGTCGGTGCCATCGGAATGCATCCGGCTGGTGAGGATGCCGCGCTGGCCATCTTGGCTGCGGCCGATAACCGCCGCGCCCGCGCCGTCGCCAAACAGGACGGAAACGGTGCGCCCACGGGTGCTCTTGTCCAGACCGCGGGAATGCACTTCGGAGCCGATCAGCAGTATCTTCTGGTATTGGCCGGCCCGGATGAAGGCATCCGCCATCTGCAAGCCGTAGACAAAGCCGGAGCATTGCTGACGAATATCGAAGGCCGGAATCTGTCCGGCGCCCAGATCACGCTGGATGAAGACGCCACAGCCTGGAAAGAAGTGGTCTGGCGACAAGGTGGCGTAGATGATGCAGTCGATCTCGTCCGCGCCCACCTGAGCATCGGCCAGGGCCGCGCGGGCCGCTTTCAGGCCCATATCGTAATTGCCATCCTCCGGCCCGACCCAGCGCCGTGACTCGATACCCGAGCGCTCGATTATCCACTCATTACTGGTGTCCATCATCCCGGCGAGGTCGTGGTTGGTGACCTCGTGCGGCGGCAGGTAAGCGCCCAGACCCAGAATTTGGCTACGCCATTCGGCCATGAGTTTCTCCGATTTTTGAAGGCGCTGATATTAGCAGGTTGATTCGGCGTAGCGATCCGCGTTGATCACAACCGGGCAGCCGCAGCCGTTTCCGGCGAGGTGAGTTGGCCCGCAGCATAGTCCCGCAAAGTCTGATCGATCTCCTCGCGTGTGTTCATCACGAAGGGGCCGTACTGCACCACCGGCTCGCCGATGGGCCGCCCGGCCAGTAGCAAGACCTTGCCACCGGAACCCGATGCCTCAAGCTCAAGCCTATCGCCGTCTCCGAGAACGCCGACCTGTTGCGCTTCAAGACGCTGCTCGCCGAGTTTGATCGCACCCTCATATATATAGATCAGGCCGTTCAGCTCTGGCGCCAGCGGCACACTGAAGCTCGCCTGCGCAGGCAATTCCAGATCAACCATCAGCGGTTCCGTGCTCAAACCCATGATCGGCCCGGATACCGACTCATCGCCCAGCACAAGCTCGCCGGCAATCAGCTTGAGCTGACCGCCACCCGGCAGATCCCGGCGGGGAATGTCCTGGGCCTTGATGTCCCGATAGGCTGGCGCCTGCATCTTTTCCGCCGCCGGCAAGTTGATCCAGAGCTGAAATCCGCGCATCCGCCCCTCTGTCTGCTGGGGCATTTCCGAGTGGATGATGCCGCGCCCGGCAATCATCCACTGCACATCGCCTGATTGCAGATCACCGCGGTTGCCCAGGTGATCTTCGTGGCGCATATGCCCATCCAGCATATAGGTGACGGTCTGGAAACCCCGGTGCGGATGGCTCGGGAAACCGCCGATGTAATCGGCCGCCTCATCGGAGGCGAACTCATCCAGCATCAGGAACGGATCGATCCGCCAGCTGGGTCGCGCACCGATGCTGCGGGTGAGCTTGACCCCGGCGCCATCGGAAGCGGGCTGGCCGGGAATGATTTGGGTAATTTCACGAATGGTCATGGCGCCCTCCTTCAGGGGGTGGTTAAGCTGTGATTAGGATGCAGAGCTTCGGTTCGCCTCCCGTTCGCGACTGGCGTCGCTCCTACAAAAGGCCAATCCGGCCTCCCTGCCGCTTCAAGGGCAGCTGTCAAACCGACCCGGCGATGATCAGCTCCTCCAGCGACTTGCGCGAGCGCGGCGCGGCGTCGCGCTGGGCATAGGCCTCGTCGATGACGGCAGGCTCGCCCCGATAGCCGATGGCCAGGCCGGTGAACGGTTCGATTCCGGGATCAAGATCAAAAACCTCCCGGGCCTTGTCCGGATCGATGCCGATCATCTGATGCACCGACAGACCTCGGCTGCTGGCCTCGACGGTGAGGCTGGCCGAGGCCGCCCCCAGATCATGTACCGCGGCCTTGTTGGGCTTGCCATTGTGCTCGAACGCATGCTGCACCAGACCCAGTGCCAGCACCGGCGCATTGCGGGCCCAGGGCTGGTTGCCCTCGACAAGAACGCTGAAGACCTGATCCCAGAGGGCCTGACTGCGCCCTTTGACTCCGACAATGTAGCGCCAGGGCTGGGCATTGTAGGAGGAGGCCGTCCAGCGCGCGGCCTCGAACAGGGCGTGCAGATCCTCTGCCGAAACCGGCCGCTCCGGATCCAGCGCGTAGGGACTGCGGCGCTGGGCCAGCAGGGGGTTGATGGTGGTGGGCAGACTCGGCGAATCAGACATGGCGACTCCTTGGTGGACGTGGTGTTGCCATTTAACTATTGATTGATTC
>JBFJVB010000257.1:0-2695 GCA_041624435.1 Oceanococcus sp.
TCGTCCAGCAGCAGCATGTCCGGCTCCGACAGCAGCAGCCGGCACAGGGCCACGCGGCGCCGTTCACCGCCCGACAGCGTATCCACCTGGGCGTCCCAGGGCGGCAGATTCAAGGCATGCGCGGCCTGATCCAGCTTGCGGTCCAGCTCCCAGGCATCGGCCGCTTCGATCTTGTCCTGCAGCTCGCCCTGTTCGGCCATCAGCGCATCGAAATCCGCATCGGGATCGGCCATGGCCTCGCTCACCGCATTGAAGCGATCGAGCAGGGCCTTGGTCGCCGCCACGCCCTCTTCGACATTGCCGCGCACATCCTTGCCCGAATCCAGCTCGGGCTCCTGCGGCAGATAACCGATTTTCAGACCGGGCTGGGCATGGGCCTCGCCGATGAAATCCTTGTCCACCCCCGCCATGATGCGCAGCAGGGTGGATTTGCCCGAACCGTTGTAGCCCAGCACGCCAATCTTGGCGCCGGGCAGGAAGTACAGCGAAATATCGCGCAGGATCTGTTTTTTCGGCGGGACAATCTTGCCCACCTTGTTCATGCTGAAAACGTATTGGCTCATGAGCTTTGCCGCGGCGTTCGCACGCGCGCTTCGATTCGGGCTTCGGGGCGCGGATTATCCGGCTAAAGCCGGGCCGCTACAACACCGGCAGCTCGATATCCAGGGGGCTGGGGCCGCTGAGCGGCGGTTGCGACAGCTTGGGACTGACCAGTTCGGTGGGCTGCTCCCCTTCCTCGCTGCGACTCATCCAGGTCAGCACGTCCAGATAGGTGCGGATGTTGCCGACATACACCTCGGCTTCGCGGCCACGGGCATAGCCGTACTTGGTCTGGCGGTGCCATTTCTCCTGAGTCAGCAGGCGCAGATTGCCGCGGACATCGACCCAGGCATTGGGGTTGCCACCGCGCCGGGCGGTCAGTTCGCGCACATCCATCAGGTGGCCGTAGCCCAGGTTGTACGAGGCCAGCGCCATCCACACCCGGTCCGGCGGCTGAATCTCATCGGGCAGACGATCCAGCAGGTAGCGGAAATAGCGCGCGCCGCCGTCGATGCTCTGGGCCGGATCGGTGCGATCCTTGACCTTGACGAACCGCGCCGTGTCGCGGGTCAGCATCATCAGGCCCCGCACCCCGGTGGGGCTCCGGGCCTTGGCGTTCCAGTGGGATTCCTGATAGCTGATCGCGGCCAGCAGGCGCCAGTCAATGCCGGTGTTCTGGCCGGCCTGCTCGAACTGCGCGCGGTAGCGCGGCAGGCGCTCATCCAGGTGCTGCGACAGGGTGCGGCTGCTGACGAAATTCAGCCGGTCCACGTGGCCGAAATAGCGGTCATTGAGCTTGGCCAGCTCGCCGTTATTGGCCTGCTCGGTCAAAAAGCGCGTCGCCGCATTGAACAGGCTGGAATCGCGGTGATGACGAAAGGCCCAGGCCTTGCGCACCGGGTCGCCCAGATCAAACCCAATCGCCAGGTTCGGATAATAGCGCCGGGTCATCGCGATCAGGTCGGAATCGGCCACGCTGTAACGCAGCTCGCCCGCACCCACCGCGGCCAGCAGATCCTCCGAACTGGCGTCGGCCACCGTTTCCCAGCGCAGCTCCGGGTGCTGCTGGGCCAGCCGTTTCAGCAGCTCATGGTGGGCCGAGTTCTCCGGAATGCTGATCACGCCGTCCAGGCCATCCAGCGATTTGGGTTTGCCGCTGCCGTTCTTGTAAACCAGCTGCGGTGTCAGCTCGCGCACCGCGGGCGAGAACAGAATATTGCGCGCCCGCGCATCGGTGATCGTGAGATTGGCCGCAGCCATATGCACCCGCTGCGCATCCACCGCCTCCAGCGCCGCCTGACTGCTGGGCAGAATGCGCATATCCAGGCGCACGCCCAGCGCCCGGGCAAACTCCGTGGCCAGATCAAAGGCAAAACCCGTCTCGCCATCGCCCGATTCATAGTAGGTGGTCGGGCTGTTGATCGTCGCCACCCGCAGCACGCCCAGATTCTGAATCTGTTCCAGCTTGGAAATCGCCGGTGAACAGGTGCTCAACAGCGCCAGTTCCAGCACGAACAGCCCCACGCCGATGAGGCGAAGAACCGGTTTGGTCAAATGCAGGATCACGCGTGCAGGGTCAGTGGTTGAGGCATCGGGCGGATTGTATCGCCTTCGCGGCGTGAAGGAATTGATAGCCAACGATGGAAACCCCCCGCCGAGTACCGTAAACTGCGCGGCCCGCGCCCAAACGCGGCGAGTCGGAGAGGTGCCAGAGTGGTCGAATGGGCTTGACTCGAAATCAAGTGAGCGCCTCGTGCGTTCCGTGGGTTCGAATCCCACCCTCTCCGCCATATATACGCATAAGCCCATGAAAAAATGGGCTTTTTTGTGGGCTGCATTCTATGGCATACAAACAGTCATACATAATGGTTGGCGCGCCCGGATCAGAAATAGCTTGTTCTATGGCCTGTTTCTCTCGCGCGTAGTGCTCCCCCGGACAACCTTCGCTGCCTCGCGCGCATGCGCCTACTGGTGCTAAAACTCCGGAACGGGCTTTTCTAGTGGAAACCGTAAATCAACGGATCACACCGTCACACTGAACTGGCCAGTTCAGATCAAAGACATTGGCCATGGTCAGCAACACTGGACGTTAAACTTTTCCAGGCGGTCGACAGGTGTGTGCCATCAACGGACATCCAGCCTGCCGTCAGATCAA
>JBFJVB010000258.1:0-2591 GCA_041624435.1 Oceanococcus sp.
CGTAGGGGAGCAGGCAGGAGAAGGTGGCCAGCAGAATGATGAACGTGAACAGGTCCACCAGCGCCCGCGTGTAGTTGAAGGCCATCAGCAGCGTTACCAGCAGGCTGGACAGCATCATGCCCGTCACCGGCACTCCCTTTTTCGAAACCCGGGCGAAGACCGAAGGAAAGAGGCCGTCGCGCGCGCAGGCCAGCGGCACCTGACCCTGCAGGCCGGTTTCGGTGCGGTCATGGGCATTACACACGGCCTGACGCACCGGCTGTTCCCAGGGTGCGTTCTTGATGGCGCCGGCCGGCCCGCTGCGCGCCACGGCAGATTCGGTGATCGCGCCACTGCCGGCCCCGCTACAGGCACCGAGCGCGATCAGGCCGCTGAGGATGAGGGTCGCCCGGATGGGCATGCGGAGGGCTGTCATTGGGAGTCTTCCGGTTCTTTGAGGGTGAGGCGTGCACAACATGGATCAGTCCTGGAACGGCCACACGCCGTTGGTGAATCGCAACACCATGAATCCCCCATCCTGGCAGGTGGTCCACAGCTCGCCGCGCTCGGCAATCGCCCGCACATTGGCCGAACACCAGTCAGCGCTCTTGATGCCGGCGTGGTTTGAGCCAGGGATCACCTTGTCCAGCTGGGCCGGCGGATTGAAGTAGGCGACTTCGCGCGGACGGTAGGGGTCGCGGATGTCGAAGACGCGAATGCCGGCTTCCATGTGGCCGCAGGCCAGGATGCTCGGCTCATCGCGACGGTCGACGCTGCAGTAGTGCGTGTCGTAACCGAAGGTGCCGGTATCGGCCACCTCGGCGGCGGTCTCCCCGCAATACGCCGGATCGTGTATCTCCAGCATCAGCTTGGCCACCAGAGTTGGCGCGGTCTCGTCCGAGATATCGATGATGCGCGCCATGCCGAAAGGCGACAGACCGGTGCCGCAGGCCGAGGCCGCGCCGCTCAAGCCACCGGGCCCCAGTTCATCAACGAAAATCACCATCGGCGTGCCACCGATCGTCACCGGAATGGTGTGCTGGGCGGCGGTGCCGTCATCCCAATACAGCGTCGAAATCAGGGTTGGCGTGGGCACCGGCGCACGCGCTTGAATACTGCTGTAGTCGAAGATCGCCAGGCCATTGCCGTTGGCGCCAGCTCCGCCGGTGGCGTTGCCCAGTGTGTACTGCGCCAGGTAGCCGCGCGAGCCATCGTCGCTGATCGACAAGCCGTGCGTGGGCCAGGGCATCGCACCGAGCACCTGCGGGTTCGCCGGATCATCCACACCGATGAAGCTGATCTCGGCGAGGCCGGTACCGAAGTAGGTGTAGCCGTCCGGCGCCCAGTTGCCCTCGTGGCCCGGTACCCGGGGATCGTTGAGCGAGGCCATCAGACGCGGTTGGGTGCAGTCGCCGGTCACGTCGTAGACGTCAAAGGCGGTCACCGCACCGCTGGCGCCCGCGCCGGTGTTGTAGACCCCGCCCAGCAGACCGCGATCCTGGTTGACCTTCAGCGACTCCCAGGGGTCGAGCATGGCCGGACTGTCCAGGAAGGTGGTAGCCACGGGATTGAAGGGATCCGCCACATCGACCACGACGGTGCCAGGGTTTTGCTGCCCTGCCCCCTGGGCCGTACCGTAGTAGGCGCACTTGTCATACCAGGTGTGCTGCCAGCTGGCGCCTTCGCCGGGGTAATGACCGATGCGCTCCAGGTTGCACTGGTAGCCCTGTTCGCTGCGGCCGCTGTCGCGGTCCGCCTGCGGAACCTGGCCCTGCAGGCCGGTTTCCGGCCGCGCGCCCGGGCCGCACTGCGCGCGGGGCACGGGCTGTTCCCAGGGGCTGGCGGCACGGGAGTTAAATACACTGGACGCACCGTCCAGCGAAGCCTTGCCGCCATCGGTGCAGGCCGTGAGCAGCGCAGCTGCGCTCAGGACAGCCAGAAACGGAGTTTGAGGGTTGAAATGCAGCATCGCGAAATCCTGTTGTGATGAACACCCGGCTGGGTCAGTGTCGCGATTCCCGCCCCGTTACGAACTCAGAGGGAATCTGGGCAGAGTGCGAAATCAGCATACGCATTCAATCGCTTGGTTAAAATTCGACCTTGGTCGCGGTTTTCAGACGGGTCCGAGCAGAAATCGATGCCCCAAAATTGGGTCAGACTGCAATTTATATTTCTCTGGAAATAGCCGTCTGACCCCAATTCCCCCGCACGGAATCGGGCCTTGGGGACGGGTTGTTCCCAGGGGGGTTGCTCGACATCCACGACTGCGCCACGTGCATCCAGGCCCACCGGGTCGCGACCACCCGTGCATGCGGACAGCATGAGCAGGGCGACCAGGAGCAGCGTCCCGTGACTGAGGGCTGTTGCTCATGACATTGCTCATAGTTGTCTTACTCTTCGAATGGCCACACGCCGTTGGTGAATCTCAAAACCATGAATCCGTTGTCCTGGCAGGTGGTCCACAGCTCACCCCGCTCGGGCACAAAGCGCACCTGGGCGGAGCACCAGTCGGCATTTTTGGCGCCCAGGTGGGCCGAGCCCGGCAGATCGTTCTGCTTCATCAGTTGGGCCGGCGGAATGTAATAGGCGATCTCCTGCGGCCGGTAGGGGTC
>JBFJVB010000259.1:0-2578 GCA_041624435.1 Oceanococcus sp.
GATTGGCGAGGTCGGTAATGTCGAACACACGCAGGCCGGATAGATTCATTGAGCACGCGACAATGGTTGGGGCGATTCGCGTAGGAATATGGCAATAATGGGCGGAGTAACCCTGCAGAGGGTTCGTTGCCCCTGGGTCATTGCAGATCTCATCGAAATTCGTCGGATTGTGAACAGTGAACTGCACGCGCCAGGACTGCGCCACGGCGAAGTACGCCGAACTGTCACATTCAAGCTCCCTGAGCTTTGGCAGGTTCAAACCTGCTTATTGATCCTCGGCTGCGCCATCCGCCCGCAGAAAACCGGCCAGACTGCGATGATATTCCGGCGCGGCGTCCAGATCATTGTGTCCCACCCCGGGAATCACCACGACCTTGGGCGGCGGCTCGCGAAATGCGTGCCGCAAGGCTTCGCTGCGCGGCCGGCGGATGATCTCGTCGTGCTCCGCGATGATCAGCAGGACCGGCGCCGTGATAGCGGGCGCGCGGGCGGCGCTGTCGTAGCGGTCGCGGATCAGCCAGCGCATCGGCAGGAACGGATAGAAACCCTGGGCGACGGCGCCCAGGCTGTCAAAAGGCGTGACCAGTACCAGGCGGTCCACCGGACGGTGCGCCGCCAGATCGGCGGCAACCCCCGCGCCCAGGCTGCGGCCGACCAACGCGATACGCCGATGTCGGGCCGCCAGGCTGTCGTACACCTGCCGGGCGTCGGCGAGCAGCGCCGCTTCGCTCGGGCGACCGCTGCTACCGCCATAACCGCGGTAGTTGACCAGGTACACGGCCCGTTGCGGGAAGAGCTGCCGGAACGCGGGGATGTTGCCGCTGACATCCTCGGCGTTGCCGCCGAAATAGACGATGGCATCGCGGGACGCCGGGTGCAGCACCCAGATGTTCAGCTCGGCGCCGTCCACGGCCAGGCGGAGCCGCTCGGCCGGGACTCTTGGCGGGGCGGGCACCGGATAGTAGATCAGGCCACGCTGAAACAGCAGGACCAGCAGACACAGGCCCGCCAGCAGCAGGAGCAGCAGGCCGGACAGGTGGGCGATCATCTTCACCGCGAACCGGATCGGCTCAGGGCCTGCTGCCGGCCAGCGCGGCGGCAAACCCCCAGCTGCTGCCTGCGGCATGAAAGCTCTGTCGATCCCGCGTCTTGGAGCTGCTCATGGCTGGACAATGACGATCACCTCTGCTGATTCGAGCGAAAAATGGGTTCGATGCTGGCGGGTCGCCCCCAGGTCACCAGGGAGTAGAGTAAGCCGGATATCCCCATCACAACAATCAGAAGGTGGGGGGGCTGCTTTCGCCTACCAGGGGCTGCTCAAACGGAGCAAGAGCCGCAGGGCGCCCGCCCACGCGCACCGAAAGCCCAGCCGCAGCAATTCAGCCGCAGGAACCAGGTGGCCTGCCGCGTCCATTCCACCCTGGATCTGGATGAGCTTGCGCCTGTTCGGGGGACCTGACCCGCAGCGCCCATCCGGCATTGAGCCGCGCTCGCCGTATACGCGCCGCGACGAGACGGCGATACTGCAGGCCCTGATGCAAGAGCACGCGCGATGAAAAGGATCGTCATTCACCGGGCCGGCGGCTACCGTCAGTTGCGCATCGAGCAGCAGGCCACACCGCAACCCGCACCAGGTGAGTTGTTGATCGCGGTCTCTCACATTGGGGTCAACTATGCGGACTGCATCGTGCGCATGGGTCTGTATGCATCGGCGAAACAGTACGTGGGATGGCCGATCACGCCGGGCTTTGAGGTCGCCGGTCAGGTGATCGCGCGTGGGCAGGGCGCCGAACAGTTCGCGGTCGGCGACGACGTCATCGCGGTGACCCTGTTCGGCGGTTACAGCTCACAGCTGTGCGTGCCCGAAGCCCAGGTATTTCGCCGACCTGAGGGACTGCCTCCCGCCCAGGCTGCGGGGATTCCGGCGGTGTTTCTGACCGCCTGGATGGCCTTGCGGGAACTGGCGCATCAACGCGCAACAGAGCGTGTGCTGATTCATTCCGCCGCGGGTGGCGTCGGCAGCGCCGCGGTCCAGCTGGCCAGCCTCGCCGGCGCCGAGGTCACGGCGGTGGTCGGCGCGCCTCACAAACGCGCCCTGCCCGCTGAGCTTGGCGCCGCAAACGTGATCGACAAATCCACCGAGGATCTATGGCAGCGCGCCGACGCGATCGCGCCAGAGGGCTATGACATCATCCTCGACGCCAACGGCGCCAGCACGCTGGCGCACAGCTATGCCCGACTGGCACCGCTCGGCCGGCTCATGGTGTACGGCTTTCACTCGATGATGACCCGCAGCCACGATGGATCGGCAGGCCGCCCCGACTGGCCACGCCTGATCGCCACCTGGCTGCGCACGCCGCGCTTCAACCCCTTGCGCATGACCCAGGAGAACCGCAGTGTGATGGGCTTCAATCTCAGTTTTCTGAGCACCCGCCCTGACCTGCTGATCCCAGCGATGCACCAGATACTCGAATGGCTGAGCAGCGGACAATTGCGCCCGCTGCCGGTGCAGGAATTTGCGCTGGATGACGTCGCCGAGGCGCACCGGACGCTGGAATCCGCCCAGACCACCGGCAAA
>JBFJVB010000260.1:0-2549 GCA_041624435.1 Oceanococcus sp.
ATTCCCTTCACCTATTTCATTCACGCGAACATTGCCTTGCCCGAGTCCCTGGATCGCTGGCTCAGTCTGGTTTTCGTTACGCCGAACATGCACAAGTATCACCACCATGTGGAACTGCCCTGGACGGATTCCAACTACGGTGGCGTGCTGTCGATCTGGGACCGGCTATTCGGTACCTTCACCCGGGCCGAGGCCGAAAACATCCGTTACGGCTTGAATATTCTCGAGGGCGAAAGCACGGACGACGTTGGCTATCTACTGAGCGTGCCTTTCCGTAAGGGGCTGCAACGCGATGCCGATATGCCGCGGCAGTTCGAGTATTGACGTCCAGATGTACACCGATTTGCGGATTGCGGCAGATTTGGGCCAGCTGTTTTTCCCCATTTGGCGGCAGGCGAATCTTGGGTAGTGCTGTTGGTAGCTGACAACCTGTCCTGAAGTGTTCCGGCCGACCCCTCCAAGATGTCTGGGATTCATCAGCAGGCGCCGAATTGTCAGTCCACGGCACAGTGCTGTCAGGCCCCGCCGCTTGAAAACAGGCAGCTTCAAGCTGCCGTTGCAGGGACTGCTGCGCAGATCATTGGCGGCGCCCGGCCGTTGGTCCTGAGGCGGTCAATCCATTAGCATGGATTGGCAAGGATGGCTGCGCGGTTTGTCCCTGGGGTGGAGCGACATGGGGGCGGGTCGCGCGAGGACAGGCCTGCGGCGTTGATGTTGCGTTTTGGCGATGTAAATGGCGCAGAATTTGCTTCATGCTGGCTCATCAGCCGTGAACGGCTTGCCTTAGAGGAACCTCATGTCGATTTCCGTTGCGCTCACCCACCGCACCGAATACCGCTACGATCGACTGGTGCGCCTGTCGCCGCAGCTGATTCGCTTGCGCCCTGCGCCGCATGCCCGTACTCCGGTCACCGCTTACAGCCTGCGCGTAAGCCCTGAGCCACACTTTCTGAACTGGCAGCAGGACCCGCAGGGCAACTGGCAGGCCCGGGTGGTGTTTCCGGACCAGGTCGATCACTTTGCCGTGGAGGTGGAAGTCATTGCCCGGCTGGATGTGTTCAGCCCTTTTGATTTCTTTCTCGATGAAAGCACGGAGCACGTGCCGTTCAGCTATCCCGCCGCATTGAGCACCGAGCTCGCGCCGTTTCTGCTCCGCTGCGATACCGGGCCGTTGTTTGCGCAGTGGCTGGAAGGCGTGAACCTGGGTGGCCAGCGTACGGTGGATTTCCTGGTGGAGATCAACCAGCAGTTGCAGCAGCACATCCGCTACGAAATCCGGATGGAGCCGGGGGTGCAGACCCCGGAACATACCTTGAAAGTGCGCTCCGGCTCCTGCCGTGACAGCGCCTGGCTGCTGGTCCAGTTGTTGCGCCATAAAGGGATTGCGGCACGGTTTGTGTCCGGCTATCTGATCCAGCTCAAGGCCGATCAGGAAGCCCTGGATGGGCCTTCGGGCACGGACCATGATTTCACCGATCTGCATGCCTGGTGTGAGGCCTATGTGCCCGGTGCGGGCTGGATCGGCCTGGATCCGACTTCCGGCCTGTTCGCCGGTGAGGGCCATATTCCGCTGGCCGCCACGCCCGAGCCCGGCAGCGCCGCCCCGATCAGCGGCGGGGTGGACGCCTGCGAGGTGACCTTCGAGCATCACATGGCGGTGAGCCGCGTGGCGGAGTCGCCGCGGGTCACGCTGCCTTACTCGGATGCGCAGTGGTCGGCCATTGATGCGCTGGGCCATCAGGTGGATGCGCAGATTCAGGCTCAGGACATGCGTCTGACCATGGGGGGCGAGCCCACCTTTGTGTCGATCGATGACATGCAGGGCAAGGAATGGAATACCGCGGCGGTGGGGCCGGCCAAGCGCCGTCTGGCCGCTGCGCTCGCCCGGCGCCTGTACGAGGAATTCGCTCCGGGCGGCCTGCTGAGCTACGGCCAGGGCAAGTGGTATCCGGGGGAGTCGCTGCCGCGCTGGGCCTACAGCATCATCTGGCGTAGCGACGGTGAGCCCATCTGGGAAGATCCTTCGCGCCTGGCGCTGGAAGCGGGGGCCGAGGAACCCGATATCGAGGCGGCGGGTGATCTGATCGGCGCGGTGGCCAAGGCCCTGGCGCTGGATCCGCAGTGCATCGCGCCGGCCTACGAAGATCCGCTGCAGTGCATGGTGGAAGAGGCCGAGTTGCCACCGGATATCGACGTCACCAATGCCGATATTGATGACGCCGAGAAACGCGCCCGACTCAGCCGTATTTTCAGCCAGCCGCTGAGCGCACCGCGTGGTTTCGTGCTGCCGGTGCAGAACTGGCAGTCCAAGGCGCATGGGCGCCGCTGGATATCCGAGGTGTGGAACTTTCGTCGCGGCAAGCTCTACCTGATTCCGGGGGATTCCTCGATCGGCCTGCGTCTGCCGCTGGAGGGGGTCGGGCCGTCGCGCGGGGCCGCGGTGGAGCCGCTGATCGTGGGTGATCCGACCCGGGCCCGCCCGGACCTGCCGCCGCGCCGCCAGTTTGTCGAGTCGGCCAGAGCGGAAAATCCGCAGCACACACCGCCTG
>JBFJVB010000261.1:0-2501 GCA_041624435.1 Oceanococcus sp.
AATCCGGGCATTGCTGATTTCGACCCCGGCGACCTTCAGTTCCGGCAAGGTCGCAGCCGGCTCGGCCGGCGGAGGCGCGGCCTGCTCTTTGCGCTCGCCGCCCAGATCATCCCAGTTGCTGCTGCCATCGGCCCGGCGCTCCAGATTCAGTGCCAGACCGCGCAGCTTGACCTGCCCCAGCTCGATGCGCTTGCGCAGCAGTGGCCACAGGCGCAGACGCACTTCAAGCGCATCCAGACTGGCGAACTGCGGATCGGAAAAACCGGCCGCGTTGCTCAGACTGACCTGTTCGGCCTGCACACCCAACCACGGGAACACGCTGAGTTTGAGCGGACCGGACAGGCTCAGATCCCGCCCGGTGCTGGTCTTCACCTGCTGCTGAATCTGCGCTTTGTAGTCGTTCGGGTCGAACGTGAGCGCCACCACGACCAGAGCGCTGGCGAGCAGCCCCGCCAGGACACCCGAAACAATCAGAACACCTTTCAAAACCGGATTCATCTCTCTGCCGTCCCTGCCGCGTTCATATGAAACACCTGCCTGCTTCAGCCCCAGCTTGCCCGCATTCGGCGGACTCGCCAAGCCATCCGCAGCGAGCGTTCGCGCTAAACTCAGCCAAACAGGGTAAGACCCGCACAGAATACGCCTGCAAGGATGCGTCCATGAATACATCACTGCCTTGGTACCATGCCGCCGCGCTCGCCGTGCTGAGCGGCCTGATCTGGACATCCGCTGCTTTCGCAGCGCCCAAAGCCCTGCATCCCGCCGGTCGCTGGCTGGTCGACGACCAGGGGCGGGTGGTGATCCTGCATGGGGTCAATCAGGTCCGCAAGCTGGCGCCGTATCTGCCTTCGGCGATCGGCTTTGCCGCGGATGATGCCGCCTACATCGCCAGTCAGGGTTTCAACACCGTGCGCACCGGCTGGGCCCATGCCGGCTTCGCACCGAACCCGGGTGAGTATCAGACCGACTATCTGGAAGATCTGGCCGTCACGGTGCAACACCTGACCGATCAGGGCCTGTATGTGCTGCTGGATTTTCACCAGGACATGTTCAATGAGCGCTATGACGGCAACGGCATGGCCCCCTGGATGAACACCGACAGCTGGCCCTCCGAACCCACGACCAGCCATCCGGGCTGCATGGGCGGCTTCCCCGCCAATTACTTCAGCTGCCAGCCTCTGTGGGAAAGTTACGACCGCTTTTTCGGCATTTCCGGGCAAAGCGTCGCCCAGGGCCCGCGCGGCCTGTCCGTGCAGGCCGAATTCGCCGAAGCCTGGCAGTTCTTTGCCGCGCGCTTCGCCGACAACCCTCTGGTGTTCGGCTACAACCTGTTCAATGAACCGGCCCCGGGCAGCCAGGTCCACGCCTGCCTGACGGAAGGGCAGGGCTGTCCGCCCGGTACCGATGCGCAGCTCGAGGTGTTTCACGAACTGGTCACCGCGGCGGTGCGTGAAATCGACACCGACACGATGATTTTCTGGGAGCCGTACTCCACGAACTTCAATGCCGGCTTTCCCACCGCGCATGGACCGCTGGAAACCAGCCGCGTCGGCCTGAGTTTTCATGTGTACGCCTGCCCGTTCGCGATTCCCGGAACCGGGGTGCCCGATATCGGCGCGTCCGACACCTGCGGGCCGCTACGCGAGCAGGCCGTGTTCGATAATGCCGAAGATGTCAGCCAGGCTTTCGGGTATCCGGCACTGGTCACCGAGTTCGGCGCGTCGGACGATCTGGCCACGGTCAAACGCATCGCCGATCTGGCCGATGCCAATCGGGTGGGCTGGCAGTACTGGGCCTGGTGGAACGAGGACCCGTGCTGCGAGCGGCCTGAGGAAGGCATCATCGACCATCCTTCCAATCCGCCCACCGACGAACACCTGAAGCAGGACAAGCTCGATGTTCTGGTCCGACCCTATCCCCGCGCCGTGGCGGGAACTCCCACGGCCTGGTCCTGGGACGCCGAAAACCGGGAGTTTGCGCTGGACTATTCCACCGCGCCGGCCGCTGGCGCACTGCCCGCCGACGCGCTGACCGAGGTCTGGCTACCGGCCCGGCATTTTCCGGGTGGCTATACGCTGAACGAGCTCTCGGGCGCGCAAATAGTCACCTCACCCTCGACCGAACAGCTGTGGCTGCGCGCCTTACCGGACAGCACCGAAGTCCGCCTGCGTCTGTCCGCCATCGAAGGCCCGATGATCACCAGCCCCGGCCAGTCCGGAGGCAGCGGCACCCTTGGCCTGCTGTTGTTGGTGTCGGGATGGCTGCTGGTGTTGCTCAGCCGTCGGGTCATGCAGCCGTAGGAGCGAGCGCAGGCTCGCGAAACAGCCTCAACCGGCAACCCGGCGCCCGTTCGCGACTGACATCGCTCCTACAACGCAGGCACACCCGGCGCAGCGCCAGCCCCCCCCCGTAGGAGCGAGCGCACGCTCGCGAAACAGCCTCAACCGGCAACCCCGGCGCCCATTCGCGACTGACATCGCTCCTACAACGCAGGCACACCC
>JBFJVB010000262.1:0-2440 GCA_041624435.1 Oceanococcus sp.
CCGTCCGCAATTCGACAGATAGCCGACGCTGCCGGTGTACGGCCCTCGCGGGCGCTGCTCCAGTTCGGTGATGATCTGCATGCAGCGGATTTTCGGACACCCCGTGATCGTGCCGCCTGGGAACACCGCACTGAAGAGTTCACGCAGGCTGACATCGTCGCGTAACCGGCCCACGATATTGGAAACGATATGATGCACGCTGGCATAGGATTCGATGCCCAGCAATTCAGACACCTGTACGCTGCCCGGCTGGCAAACCCGCCCCACATCGTGCCGCTCCAGATCCACCAGCATGATGTGCTCGGCCTGCTCTTTGGGGTGGGCGAGCAATTCGGCGATCAAGGCCTGATCCTGCGCCGGCGTCTCGCCGCGGGGCCGGGTGCCGGCGATCGGCCGGGTCTGGATCCGGCCCTGGGAGACGCAGAACAAACGCTCCGGAGACGCGCTGGCCAACGCCAGATAGGGCAGCTGGATCGAGGCCGAGAACGAACCTGGATTGTGCGCTCTGAGTTGCGCGTAAGCCCCGGGCATCCGCTCGCGCGCCAGCGGCCCGCCTTGCCAGCGTCGGGATAGATTGGCCTGGTAGATGTCCCCCGCCTGGATGTAGGCCACGGCCCGGGCAACCGCCTGCTGATAAATCGCGCCATCCTCGCTGCTGAATCGCAGACGCGTGGGTTGCGGCAGGCGATCAGCACACTGTGCCAGCACCCGGGCGTGCGCATCACAGTCACCGGCTTCGCTGACCAGCCAGGTCTGGTCGCGCAGGTGATCCACGATGATCGCTCCGCCACAGTACACCGCGGTGGCCATCGGCAAGCCAGCCTGCCCTGCCGGGGATTGAGCCGGGGCCGACAGATGCGGTTGTAACTGCAAGGCCAGCTCGTAGCCCAGATAGACAAACCAGCCACCGACAAACGGCAGTTCATCGTCTGCTGCCGGCGGTCCCCCACCCGGCGCTGACGCCCGAGCAGGCAAGGCGGCAAACATGCGCTTCAGCTCAACTGCGCTGTGGCAGTGAAATTGCCGCTGGGCGCTGCATTCGGCCAGCAGCAGGCTGTAACGGCCGGTTTGCGCATTGCTCTGAGTGCTTTCGAGCAGAAACGGATACGCCGCCGGGAGAGCGGCATGCACGCGAAATAACTCAGCCGACCCTTCTAAACAGCGAACTTGCGGCACAGCACTACACTCTGGTGGTCGTGGGGCCGAGGGCCCGGTCGATCTAGATCGATTGGAAGATCAGCGTGCCGTTGGTTCCGCCGAAGCCAAAGGAATTGGACAGTACCGTACGCAAGGCCGCCGGCCGCGCGGTGTGGGGCACGTAGTCCAGATCGCAACCCTCGCCGGGCGCATCCAGATTGATGGTGGGCGGAATCACCTGATCGCGCAGGGCCTGGAGGCAGAACATGGCTTCGATGGCGCCCGCTGCGCCCAGCAGATGCCCGGTCATCGATTTGGTTGAACTCACCGCAAGACTGTCGGCATGGGACCCGAAACAGCGCCGGATCGCCTGCGTTTCGGCCACATCCCCAGCCAGCGTCGAGGTGCCATGGGCGTTGATGTAATCCACGTCCGCCGGAGCCAGGTCGGCGTCGCGCAGGGCATTGAGCATGCATTTGTTGGCCCCGCTGCCATCCTCCAGGGGCGCCGTGATGTGATGGGCATCCGCGCTCATGCCGAAGCCCGCCAGTTCCGCGTAGATTCGGGCGCCACGGGCTTTGGCGTGGGCGTATTCCTCGAGCACCAGCACCGCCGCCCCATCTCCCAGGACAAAACCGTCGCGGTCCTTGTCCCAGGGCCGACTGGCCGCCGCCGGATCCTCGTTGCGCTGTGACAGGGCGCGGGCGGCGCAGAACCCGGCCATGCCCAGGGGGCTGGAACCGCATTCCGCCCCACCGGCCAGCATGATGTCCGCGTCACCGTAGGCGATCAGACGCGCGGAAAGACCGATGCAATGCGTGGCCGTGGTGCAGGCGGTGACCGTCGCCAGATTGGGGCCGGTCAGCCCGTGGCGAATGGAGATGTTCCCCGAAATCATGTTGATGATGCTGCCGGGAACAAAAAATGGAGAGACTTTCTTGGGCGAATTACGCTCCAGCAGCGCCAGATGATTGCGCTCGATGGTGCCGATCCCGCCGATGCCCGAACCGATATGCACGCCGATGCGATCCCGATCCATCGCCGGCAGATCCAGACCGGATTCAGCCAGGGCTTCATCCGCTGCGACAATCCCGTAGTGAATAAAACTATCCACTTTGCGAGCCTCTTTCGGACTCATATACAGGGTAGGATCAAAGTTCCTGACCTGGCCGGCGATCCGGGTTGGATACGCGCTGGCGTCATAGGATTCCAGCGGACCAATGCCGCTTTGCCCTGCCTTGATCGCCTGCCAGGAGGTTTCGGCAGTCAGTCCCATAGGCGACACGGCGCCCAGGCCGGTCAC
>JBFJVB010000263.1:0-2397 GCA_041624435.1 Oceanococcus sp.
ACACGGTATCAATGGCCTGCTGAATGCCCGGCATGGGATACAGGCCTTCCAGCCCCATGATCTCCTCGCGGCTGGCGTCATGACACAGCACCACGGCATCCGGCTGGGAGCCGTGCAACAACCCCAGACTCACGCCGGCAAAACGCGGCTGATGCAAAGATCCCTGCCCCTCGATCACGTCCCAGTGATCGGGTGCATTATCCGGCGACAGGACTTCCGCCGCACCGGACAGAAAGTCGGACTTCACCGCATCCATGGGGATGCCTTGGCCGGCGATCATGATGCCGGTCTGCCCGGTCGCCCTGAAAGTGCTGGGTACGCCCCTGCCCTGCAAGGCCTGGTGCAGGGCCAGCGCGGTGTATTTCTTGCCCACCGCGCAATCGGTTCCCACCGTGAGAACCCGCTTGCCGCTGCGGCGCACACCACTGGCAATGGGCAAATCCGCGGGTGGCACGCGCACATTGATCAGTTGCGCGCCGCCTGCTTCGGCAGCCCGTACCAATTCCGGCGATTCCTCCAGCCGATTGTGCAGACCAGACACGACATCCATGCCCGCCGCAGCAAACCCGGCAAGCTCTGCCACCCAGTGCGGCTGCAGCGGACCACCGGCCGCCGCGACGCCCACCACCACGCTCTTCACGCCCGCAGCCCGGGCCTGCTGCAAATTCATGTCGGGCAAACCGACGTCCACATCGCAGCCCGTGAGACGCAGCTGCCCCACGCACCAGTCGGGGCACCAGTGAGCCAGGCCAAAGGCGGTTTTGGCGAAGCCCTTACCGCGCACATCCCCCAGAAACAGCAAATAGGGCGGCTGCAGCTGCAGTGTGTTCTGACTCATTGTTCCTCCGCCGGCTGGCGATAACGTTCAAACCAGCTCAGCACCAGTTCGATGGATTGCAGGCCGTGGCTCGGCCTGGATGAAGTACCGTGACTCTCCCCGGCAAAGCGCACCAGCACGGTATCGATGTCGCGGAACTTCAGCGCCTGGTAGTACTGCTCGGCATGCGAGAACGGTGTGCGATGATCGAGCTCACCGGCCTGCAACATGACCGGCGTATTAACCTTGCCCACCTGGCTGAGAGTCGAATGCTTCCAGTAGTGCTCCGGCGCCTCCCAGGGCTGCCCGGGCATCATGTAGCGGAACATTGGCGCGACATCCGCAGCCAGGCTCTGGCTATTCCAATCCACGAATGGGCACAGGGCCGCCGCCGCACGAAAGCGATCCGTGGCCGCAACCAGCGCCGTCGTCAAAGTCCCCCCACCCGATATGCCGGTCACGAAAAGATTGTCGGCATCAATGAAGGCCAGCGCACAAGCGGCGTCTACACCCGCGAGCAGGTCGTCGATGTCAGGGCCGGGGTAGCAATGCTCAATGCCTCGAGTGAAGGCATGGCCATAGCTCGTGCTGCCGCGCGGATTGACCAGCAAAATGCAATATCCTGCCGCGGCCATGAGCTGACTGCGGGGCCAGAAGCGATCACCGAAGTTGTTGTGCGGACCGCCGTGAATTTCCAGGATCAGCGAATAACGACAGGTGGGATCAAAATGTGGCGGCGTATACAGCCAAGCCTCCAGTGCCTGCCCATCCTTGGGGTTGTGAAATTCCATGTGACGCACCTGGGCCAGCGTTCGCTGTGAGGCCAGCTGCTGGTTCATCGCCGTGATCGCATGCGCCCGGCCCTGTGCATCCTGCCGATAGATCTCCGGCCAATGGGTGGCGCGACCGCGGGTGAAGATGAATGCTCCCTCAGCCAGGGCGGCAAACCCGGCACCCAGGCCATAGCCACTGGACCCCTGAGCCAGATCACGCACGACGACGTCATAGCCACCATCGGTTTCAAAGCGGCCAAGGACGGTGTGACCAGATTCGTCATACAGGGCCAGGATCGCGTTCCCATCTGGCGACCAGCACAGCGGCCGCCCGCCATTGTCGAGAAATTCGCCGATGGAGCGATCGAGATCCTGTGCCAGACGGGTCTGCCGCCCACTGCTGCGCTCGACGAGCCAGAGCTGATTCTGCGTCCAGGATTCCTCGTTGTCCGGCGCCATCAAAACAGCCAGATGGGCCGCATCAGGCGAGATCGCGAACCCGGCACAGGAGCCGGCGAAATCCGTCACCTGGATCAGGCTTTGATCGTCAACGGATACCGACCAGACGTTCATACAGCGGGGCGTCAGCCAGGGCTTGTCGCTGCCGTTATGCAGAAACAGGATCTGCTGGCCGTCGGGTGCCCAGACCGGCGCCTGCACGGTAAAGGCGTCATTGATGCCGGCTGCCAGATCGGTGAGCTGCCGTGCCTGCCCGGACTGCAGATCCAGCACGAAGATCTGGCTGGCGGCATTGGGCAGAAAACCCGCCCCATCCATCTTGTAGGGAAGCCGGTCGATCACCTCGGG
>JBFJVB010000264.1:0-2288 GCA_041624435.1 Oceanococcus sp.
CCGCTGCGCCGGCGTCTTCGGGAAAGGCTGGACCCTCCGCCTGCTCCCACTCACCGGCTGGATCATCGCTCATGAAAAGGCGCGGACCGAACTGGCCGTGAGTGACCGAGGCGTAGCAGGTACATACCAGGACCGGGGCAACTACTGGAGCGACTACCTGGGTTGGGACATGAACGTGGACGGCGTCGGGGACACCGTGTACCGGCCCAATGACGGGGTCGACAAATTGCTGTGGAAATACCCCGTCGCCCGGGTATTGATGAACAGCCCGGCGATTGAAGCCCTGCGTTGGGTGCAGCGCCAGTTTCCGGTGTTGCGCCCGGTCGGCGTGGCTGACAGCCGCCCCCTGATGAGATCACCGTTTCCGCCCTGTCAGGCGGAATCGCCCCGCGTCAATCCACCGCAACCGGAGCGAATATGCACATTGTTGAACTAGAACAGGTGGAGAAAACCTACCGCGACGTCCGGGCCCTGAACGGCCTGAGTCTGGCGCTGCCACAGGGCGAAGTCCTGGGCCTGTTTGGCCACAACGGTGCCGGCAAGACCACCGCAATCAAGCTGATGTTGGGATTGATCGAGGCCAGCCGTGGCCAGGTCCGGGTCCTGGGTCGCAGTCCCACCAGTCCCGGCGCCCGGATGGCGCGACGATATATCGGCTTTCTGCCGGAGAACGTCAGTTTTTATCCGCAGCTCACCGGGCTGGAAGTCCTGCGCTATTTCGCCCGACTCAAAGGCCTGAATCCGGCATCCTGCCAGCACGGCCTGGAACTGGTGGGCCTGGGCAGCGCGGCCCAGCAGCGGGTCAAAACCTACTCCAAGGGCATGCGGCAAAGGCTCGGATTGGCGCAAGCGCTGCTCGGGGAACCCAAGTTGCTGCTGCTGGATGAACCGACCGTGGGCCTGGATCCACTGGCGACCCAGGATTTCTATCATCGACTCAAGACACTGCGCGACCGCGGATGTACGGTGATTCTGTGTTCGCATGTCTTGCCGGGTGTGGAACAGTATCTGGACCGCGCGTTGATCCTGTCCCGAGGCCGCATGCTCGCTCAAGGCAGTCTGGCCCAGCTGCGCGAACAGGCCGCACTCCCGATGCGCTTGCGCCTGATCGGCAGCAATATCGCGCTACCCAGCCATTGGCAGGCCCAGGCGCAACCCAGCACCGAGGGCGTGCAGATCGAGCTTGATCTCACGCAAAAACTACCTGCCCTGCAGCAGCTGATCGGGCTCGCCGGCGTCACCGATTTCGATCTTCAATTGCCCACTTTGGAAGACCTGTATCGGCATTTCATTCAGCCTCGGGCGACCGTCAGCCGATCAATCAGTCGGCTCAATCAGGAACCGGGGCTCGCCGCATGAACAGGTGTTCACTCCAATACCAACACAGGCGCCCGCCATGCACCCCATACTGAGCATCGCCCACAAGGAATTCAGGGACGGGCTGCGCAATCGCTGGATCGTCTCGATCAGCCTGATCTTTGCGGTACTGGCGATCGGCCTGGCTTACTTTGGCTCGGCCGCCGCCGGCCAGGTGGGCTTCAGTTCCCTGGCCACGACCATCATCAGTCTGGCCAGCCTGACCGTGTTCATCGTCCCGCTGATCGCCTTGCTACTGGCCTACGACAGCCTGGTCGGCGAGGAGGAGAACGGCACCTTGCTCCTGCTGCTCAGCTATCCGCTCGCGCGCTGGCAGCTGCTGCTGGGAAAAATGCTGGGTCACGCAACGATTCTGGCCCTGTCCACCGCGCTCGGATTCGGCAGTGCCGCCCTGGTGATGGGTTTGTTCTCACCGACCACCGATTGGACCGAGCTGATCCCGGCCTTCGCCCTGTTCATCCTCTCGGCGGCGCTGCTGGGCTGGATTTTCATCGCATTGGCTTACCTGATCAGCGCGATCGCCAGCGAAAAAGCCCGTGCCGCAGGCTTGGCTCTGGCCACCTGGTTCACGTTTGTCCTGGTGTTTGATCTGGGATTGCTCGGACTGCTGGTCGCCACTCAAGGGCAGGTTCATCCGACGCTGCTGCCTTACCTGCTGCTGCTGAATCCGACGGACATTTTTCGTCTGGTCAGTATCAGCTATTTTGCCCAGGAGCCGCTGACCGGCCTGATGGCGGTGGCCCAGCACCTGCGTTTGGGAACCCCCGCCCTGCTGCTCGGCCTGATGATCTGGCTGCTGATTCCAATGGGCTTGGCCATGTGGCGCTTCCAGCGCAGAGTACTGTGACGCACACCGGTGCTCTCATGGCCCGAAGGTTCTGGACGGCGTGCGGCTGGCTGTGCCTGCTGGC
>JBFJVB010000265.1:0-2176 GCA_041624435.1 Oceanococcus sp.
CTGGCGGGCATGCTGCGCAACGGACCCGACGCTGAGCTGAATCAAACGGCCAACACCCAGCCCGCCATGCTGGTGGCCGATGTGGCGATCTGGCGGGCCTGGCAGGCGGCCGGAGGGCCGGATCCCGTGGTGATGGCCGGACACAGCCTGGGCGAATATGCAGCCCTGGTGGCGGCCGAGGCGATGGCTTTCCCCGCCGCACTCAAACTGGTTCGGGCACGCGGCCAATGGATGCAGGAGGCGGTGCCTGCCGGCCAGGGCGCCATGGCTGCCGTGATCGGTCTGGAAGACGCGCAGGTCATTGCCTTGTGTCGGGAGCAGGCCGCGGGACAGGTCCTGGAGGCGGTGAATTTCAATGCGCCCGGTCAGGTGGTCGTGGCGGGTCATGCGGCGGCGATCGACCGCCTGCTGGCGAATGCCAAGGCCGCCGGGGCGCGTCTGGTCACGCGCCTGCCGGTCAGCGTTCCCGCTCACAGTCGATTGATGGCGCCGGTGTCCGAAAGCCTGGCGGCGGCCTGTGCCGAGGTGCGCTGGCAGCCACCTCGGCTGCCGGTTCTGCACAATCTGGACGCCCGCGCCGCGCCGGACACGCGCAGTCTGGTCCATGCCCTGGCACAGCAGGTGCGGGCGCCGGTGCAGTGGGTCGCCACCCTGCGCCGGATGGCGGAGGAATACGCCATCGAAGCCGGCTTCGAATGCGGTCCCGGTCAGGTTCTGGTGGGGCTGGCCAAACGCACACTGAAACCAGTGCCGTTCACCAGTCTGGCCGAACCGGACAAACTGGAAGCCGCGCTGCAACTGGGAGAGAAAGACCATGGCTGAACTGACGGGGAAACGGGTGCTGGTCACGGGGGCGAGCCGAGGCATCGGTGCGGCGATTGCCCAGCATCTGGCGCTCCAAGGCGCCGAGGTGATGGGTACCGCCACCACGGCTGCCGGAGCCGCAGCGGTACAGGACAGCCTGCAGGCCTGTGCAGGGCAGGGCCTGGTCCTGGATGTCACCGATGCAGACGCCTGCACGGCCCTGATCAAGGAGATCGGCCCGGTCGATATCCTGATCAATAACGCGGCGATTACCCGCGATACTTTGTTGCTGCGGATGGGCGAGGCCGATTTCGCAAGCGTAATCGCGACCAATCTCACCGCCGTGGCGCGAGTCAGTCGCCTGGTGCTCAAGGGCATGCTCAAACAGCGCTGGGGACGGATCGTTTCGATCAGTTCGGTGGTTGCTTATTCCGGCAATGCGGGACAGACCAATTATGCGGCGGCAAAAGCCGGACTCGGCGGGTTTTCCAAGTCCCTGGCCCGTGAAGTGGCCAGCCGCAACATCACCGTGAACATGGTCGCGCCGGGGTTTATCGACACGGATATGACACGCGATCTGCCCGAGGCCGTCAAGGCGGGGCTCCTGAGCCAGATCCCCCTGCAGCGCCTGGGGCAGGCCCACGAAATAGCCGCGGCCGTAGGCTATTTGGTTTCGGATCAGGCAGGATATGTCACAGGGCAGACTTTGCATGTCAATGGAGGCATGTTAATGCCTTGATTTTCGTGCCAACATCGGTCGCCGCTGGCGGGGTGAAAATAGCGGTGGCAGCGGGCTGGTCAATTCACTAGAATGGCGGCCGCAGCTTGCGCAAACACATTGAACGAGGGGAGCAACCCAAGATGAGTAGCATTGACGAACGCGTCAAAAAGATTATCGCTGAGCAGCTGAGCGTTGAAGTGGACAAAATCACGGCAGATGCGCGGTTTGTAGATGATCTGGGGGCTGATTCGCTCGATACCGTCGAGCTGGTGATGGCGTTGGAAGAAGAATTCGAAATTGATATTCCGGACGAAGAAGCCGAGAAGATCGTGACTTTCCAGGATGTGATGAATTACGTGCAGTCCAACGCCACGGACGCCTGAATTCGGCTTGGCACGGATAAGCTGTTCCCTCCCGCGCCCGGCGCGGGAGTTCCTAGCCCCTTGGCTACGGCCGGTTGCCTGATTCGGACCCAGCCACCTCAGGGGGGCCTGATCGGGGCGCAGACAAGATGCAGAAACGACGAGTAGTGGTGACCGGCCTGGGCGCCGTGTCGCCTATGGGACTGACTGCCGAAACCTCCTGGCAGGCGATCAAGGCAGGGCAAAGCGGCATTGGTCCGCTGGAATCCTATGACGCCAGCGCGTATCC
>JBFJVB010000266.1:0-1911 GCA_041624435.1 Oceanococcus sp.
CACGCCACACGTGTCCAATAAAATCGGCGAGGTGTCTTTTTTGTCCGGGTTCGTGTCCGGTATGCGCAGGAGCGTCCATGCTTTTCCCTTCGTAAGTTGCTGATTTGTCGCTGGATGTGTACTCACCGCGTGAGCGTTATCGGACAATCAACGGATTTGTGGGTTACTTATTCCTGTTCGCATGGTGGGGGGCTTGCAGTCATGCTGTCAAAAAATAATTTTGTCTGGCGAATGTTTGAGGTCAGCAGGCGCTACTTCATGTCGCTCCTTCCACGGCGCAGAACGCTAGTGCACTCCGGCCGATCGGCCGCGTAGCCTGGCTTTCACCTCCGGGGACAACACGGGTCAGGAGACCAGAACAGCGCTGGTCCGCCACCTTGTTGTTCCGGCCCATGCATACTGAGCAGTCTTGCCCCTTGACCGCCGCGAAAGCTCCAACATCATGCCCCTGATCCTGCTCATTGCCTGGATGGTTCTTGAATCCCTGCTCATTGGAAAGCTGTCGGATCGTATTGGCGGTCTGGCGGTGTTTATCCTGCTGCTCGTGATCGCGGCGCTGGGTGTCCAGCTCATCCAGCGTCAGGGCTTCAAAGTCCTGACCACGGTCCAGGCCTCGATGCAGCGTCAGGAATTGCCGGCGGTGACGCTGCTCGACAGCCTGATCGTGTTTATCGCGGGCACGCTGCTCATTCTCCCCGGCTTCATCTCCGATGGAATCGCCCTGCTGATGCTGTTTGGTGGCCTGCGCAAGGCATTGGCGAGTCTCGCCGAACAGCAACTCAGGAAGCGCCATCCCGAGTATCGCACCACCGTCATTATCGATGGCGAATATCATGCGGTGGAAGAAACCAGAAAGCTGCGTGATGAGCGTATGGGCGACGACTGAGCTCCGATTCCTGAGCACTGGAACTCACCGCCTCTTGCTTCCCTGAGCCTCCCCATACATACTAGTCGGTATGCAAACGGAAACCCTGACTCAACTGACAGGCAAGCGCCGCCAAGCGGATCAGACCCGGCAGCGCCTGCTGGCCTGTGCATTTGCGGAAATTCACCGCAATGGTTTTCGCGGCGCCAGCCTGGAAACCATCTTGAAAGAAACCGGGGTGACCAAGGGCGCGCTGTACCATCATTTTGGCAGCAAGGCGAAACTGGGCCTGGCCGTGATCGAAGAATTCGTGCGGCCGTTTGTCGAGGACAACTGGAAGCCGGTATTGCAGGCCGACGATATCGTGGATGCGGCGATTACGCTGACCCGCCGTCTGACCGCCGAGCGCCACGCCTTTGCCCTGGAACTGGGCTGCCCGTTCAATAATCTGATCCAGGAAATGTCGCCGATCGACGAGCAGTTTCGCGAAGCGCTGAACGGGATTTTGCAGGAGTGGCGCGATGGCCTGGTCAAGGGGTTCAGCCTGGGCCAGCAGCGCGGTCAGATTCGCGATGACATCGATGCCGAAGCCACCGCCGATTTTCTGATCAGCGCCATTGAGGGCTGCGTGGGCATGACCAAGGCCACCCAGTCTCAGGACTTCTATCTCCAGGCCATGCAGGGCCTGGAGCAGTACCTCAATCAGTTACGACCTCAGCCGCCAAAGGCCTGCGTATGAACTCGACCGTTTCCCGGTGGCTGCAAGCCTATGCGGCCGCGATGATCCGTTTTCGCTGGCCGGTGCTGATCGCCAGCCTGATGGCTTGTGGTCTGATGCTGGCCGGGGCCGCCAAGCTGACTTTCTCGGCGGATTACCGGGTGTATTTCGGCCCGGACAACCCCCAGCTGCAGGCCTTCGATGAGGTGCAGTTCCCACAGCGGGCGGTTTCGATCCAGCAGAGTGCTGTGCAGCCTCGAGACCAGCGTGAACAACTCGCGGTAGCGGCCGGGCTTGGGCAGCGCCGAGTGGCGCACATGGTATTCGA